>JAEWIV010000254.1 GCA_023386865.1 Pseudomonadota bacterium | reverse complement strand
TTCGGCCGCCTCAAGGACTTCCGCCGCATCTTCACTCGTTACGACAGGTTAGCTCGAAACTTCCTCGCCTCGGTCTGCCTCGTGGCTGCTATCGTATGGTGGATTTAATGAGTCTCGACCCTAGTCGTTGAGCGGATCGTAGCGGTTCTGGTCGGTTGGGAGTGCATGAGAAAAGTTCGGTCGCCTCTTCACAATCGGCATGGCTAGGCTGGCGGCCCCGCAATCGAGGAACACCCATGCCCCGTGTCAGCGAAATCGAAGAAGATCACGGCGATCCCACCCTGAAGCCGATCTTCGACAGGCAGCGCGAGATGTTCGGCGGCCTGCTCAATCCCACCAAGGTGCTGGCGCACTGCCCGCCGATCCTGCGCGCCGCCGGCTTGCTCGGCCAGTCGATCGAGCAGTCGGGGCAATTGCCCAAGGCGCTGCTGCCGCTGGTCTATGTCCGCGTCGCCACCATCAACGGCTGCCCGTTTTGAATTGACATCAATTCCGCCCGTGCGGTGGAAAACGAAGGCGGCGCTGAAAAACTGGGCGAGGTGCTCGCCTGGCGCGACAGCAAGCTGTTCACGCCGATGGAGCGCGCCGCGCTGGAATACGCCGAGCGCATCACCACGACCGGCCAAAAGGTCGACGATGCGCTGTGCGCCGAGCTGAAGAGGCATTTCAGCGAGGCGCAGATCGTCGAGCTGACGGCCGCCATCGCCATGGAGAACTTCCGGTCGAAGTTCAATCCGGCGCTCGGCATCGAGGCACAGGGCTTCTGCATGGTGCCGAAAAGGTCGGCGGCAGGCTGACTCGTCAAGTTCCTCTCCCCCGCTAGGGGGAGAGGCTAGGTGAGGGGGCTTCGAAAGCTCGCGCAACCCCTCACCCAACCTCTCCCCCTATCGGGGGAGAGGAGCCTGAATATGATTCGGTGTAGAATGGTCGCCATGGCCCGAGAAGAGGCGATGGCGACCGCTGGCTACGACTACGACAAGAACATCCCTCCGGGGTTCTACGACGAGATCCATCAGCGCAAGGCCGGCGTACGGTTCTCCTGGCACGACCTGAAGTTCCGCGCGGTCGCGGACCGCCTCGGCGGGGTCGGCACGGTTCTGGATATCGGCTGCGGCCCCGGCACCTTCATCGGCAACTACCTCGACGACGCCGATTGCCTGGGCATCGACTTCAGCGTGCCGCAGATCGACTACGCCAGGCGGCGGTACGGCACGGCCAGGCACCGCTTCTCGACGCAGGCCCTGGCCGGCCTGGGCGAGCGCTTCGACGCCGTCACCATGATCGAGCTTTTGGAGCATCTGCCGCCGGTCGACGCGCGTCGTCTGCTGGCCGAGGCGCGCGGGCTGCTGTCGCCGCAGGGACGTCTGGTCGTGACGACGCCGAACTACCGATCGCTGTGGCCGCTGATCGAACGGGGCGTCAACCTGGTCTCGCGCGTCAGCTACGAGCGGCAGCACGTCAACAAATACGATCGCGCGCGGCTCGCAGGCGATCTTGCCGGCGCGGGGTACCGTGAGGTGACGGTGGCCACGGCCGTCGGGATCGCGCCGTTTGCCGCCATGCTCGGCGGATGGGCGGTGGAATGGATCGACGCCGCCGAGCGTCGCGTCGGTCACCTCGGTTTCGGGAACCTCCTGATCGCGGTCGCCCGGCCATGACGGTGCCGCAGGTTTCGGTCGTCGTGCCGACCTACAACGAGGCGGAGAACATCGCGATGATCTACCAGGGTCTGGCCGGGGCGCTTGCCGGCCGGGCGTGGGAGCTGGTCGTCGTCGACGACGATTCGCCCGATGGCACCGCCGATACCGTGCGCGAGCTCGGCCGGCGGCACGACAACGTCAGGTGCATCCAGCGCGTCCAGGAGCGCGGGCTCGCCTCGGCCGTCCATTGGGGCGTGCAGGCCGCGCACGGCGAGACGATCGTCGTGATGGATGGCGACCTGCAGCACGAGCCCGCGCTGATCCCCCGGATGCTCGAAGCGCTGCAGGCGGGGCACGACATCGTCTCCGGATCGCGCTTCCTTCAGGGCGCCGCCGAGAACGGCCTGTCCGACCGGCGGCGCCGACTCTCGGATTGGGGCAACCGGCTGACGAACCGCTTCCTCGGTACGGCGCTCAGCGATCCGCTGACGGGGTTCTTCGCGACCTCGCGGCGGCTCTTCCTCCAGTCCATCCCGCAAATGCAGGCCGACGGCTTCAAGGTGTTCTTCGACCTGGTCTATCACAATCGCCGCGTAACGATCCGCGAGCTGCCCTTCGAGTTCGGGCGTCGGCGGCACGGCGAATCGAAGCTCGACCTCTATGTCCTCTGGCTGCTGAGCTGCGACATCGCCTCGAAGCTCTCGCGCGGCATGCTGCCGCCGCGCCTGATCAGCTTCGGCGGCGTCGGGCTGATCGGCTCGATCTTTCATTTCGCCGTGCTCTACGCCACCATGGACCTCGGCGCCGTGTTCTGGGTCGCGCAGGCGATCGCCACGGTGGTCGCGATGGTCTTCAACTTCACGATCAACAACGTCCTGACCTACTCGGACGACCGGCTGCGCGGCGTTGCCTTCTACAAAGGCCTGCTGCTCTACAGCCTGATCGCCTCGGTCGGCATCGTCGCCAACGTCAGCACCGCGCAGATCGCCTATCTGCAGCTGCACGGCCACACCTTCATCGCCGCCACGACGGGTCTGGTCATCGACGTCATCTGGCGGTTCGTGGTGTCGAACCGGCTGATCTGGGGTCGCTCGTCCCTGCTTGGGAAGTCGCGCTAGTGCCGACCACGATGGTGCGCCGTCTGCGATCGACCGTGCTCGGGCCGGCCAACAACCTCTACCTGTGCGGCGTGATCTCGCTCGTTGCCGCGGTCCTGCTGATCGTCGAGGCCGTGATCTTTCCCGCCAAAGCGACATTCACTCTTCTGGCGGCGCCCACCGCGATAGCGGCGCTGGTTCTCATTCATGCCGTCGCCCGGGCGGGCCCGCTCCGCCTCGACGACGCGATCGGCCATTTTGCGGGGGGCGTCGGGCTTGCGATCCGTCCTGCCGGCACGCCCAGCGTCCTTGCCGTGCTGCTCTACTGCGCCGGCATCGTCGGCGCCTTCGGTGGTTATGCCTGGCTGGCGCTGACCAGAACCGGGATCACGCGTGACGACGTGGTCGTGGTGTGGAGCCTGCTCGATAAGCGCCAAGTGGTCTTCTTCTACCTGGTCGTCGTCGCCTTGGTCCTGTTCCACCGGGCGATGGCGTGCCTCTGCTTCGCGCCGAGCCACGGGCCGCCGGTCGCGGCGGATGCGCCGCAGCGTTTACGGCTTAGTCGCGTGGCCGGCGCCGTTGTCGTGGCCGTCGTCGCCTATTGCTGGCTGGGTGCCGAGGCGTTGCGCGAGGTCGTCCCCGCCGGCGAGGGGACGCTCGCGAAGTTCTTCGAGTATCACTCGCTCGTCCATCTCGGGGCGCTGGAACAGATCCGCCTTGGTGCGGTGCCCTACGTCGAGGCGCAGACGCAGTACGGGCTCGGCAACCAGCTTCTGGCGTACGCCGTCACCAAGGCATTTGGATTCAGCAATCACGGCTTCTATGCCGGCGTCCTGCTGATCGACGTTCTTTGCATCGTCGGCTTCTTCGTCATCGTGCAGCAAGTCCTGGGAATGGGCTGGGCGCTGGCCGGTCTGGTAGGTTGGGTGTTGTGGCCCAGTCCCGTCGCCGTCCTCGACCTCGCCGGGTGGGCGATCCTGACACGCTGGTTCGCCGTCCCGATCCTGGCCCTGCTGCTGGCGCGCTTCCTGCTGGCCGGCGCAGCCAGTGCTCGGTCGTGGACCGCGCCGCTGGTCGCCGGCGTGATCTGGGGCGCGGGCGGCTTCATGAGCCAGGAGAGTCTCTCCGGGGGCCTGCTGGTGCTGATCCTCTCGCTTGCCCTCTATGGGCCGGTGAGCGGCCAGTCCGCGGTGGGCCTCGCGCGGTTCGGCGGCGCCTTCCTGGCAAGCGGCGCCGCGACCTTCATGCTGCTGATCGCCGGCACGATCGGCGTCGGCCATACGCTCGACGTGCTGCACCGGTCCAGCGCGCAGTCGACGCTGGTGATGGCGGGCGTGTCCAATTCGGTATGGTCGGACAATGTCGGGCTTACCCTGACCCTCGGGATCGTCCATGGCTGGTGGGAGGATTCGCTCAGCACGCAGGGCGAGCTGCGCCCGGTGCTGCAGGTCTACGGGTTTGCCATCCTGCTCATGGTCGTGATCGGCCTGCTGGCGGGGTACCTGGGCCGCTCCTGGCGCACAGCGGCCGGGGACGAGAGGCAGTTCGTCTGGAAGTTCGCCGGCGTGACGGTCGGCGCTTATGTGCTGCATCTCTTCGCGTTGCTGCGCTCCGATGTCTCGCACCTTTCCGGGCCGTCCTATCTGTTGCCGTTGTTCCTGCTGGCGCTGCCGGTCTTTGCCTGGCGCTGCCTGCAGCCCGGCATTGGGCGCGGCCTGCTGTTGCTCGTCTCGGTCGCGCTGATCGTCGAGGCCGCGATCGCGGGCCGTTCGGAACTCGTCCGCCATGCCCAGGCTGCCGGCAATGCCTGGAAGGACTCGATGGCGGCCGGCGCGATCTATCGCGAGCTCGGCGCTGCCGCGGGCCGACCGCTCGATGCGGCTTCGCGCTACACGCCGATCGCGCGCTACCAGGCGGCGTTCCGCGACACGCCGACTTTCGCCGAGCTGGAGGAGCTCGCGGCGCTGCTGCGGGACAAGCTGCAGGGACGACCCCTCGAGCTGGTGCTGCCGACGCCCGACGATCCGATGAACGATCCCGAGCTGCTCTACTTCTTCGGCGGCTTCCGCTCGGTGTCGGGCATCACCTCGCCGCGCAGCCTCATCTGGACCAAGGCCGACCGCGCGGCCTGGATCGCCAAGGTTCTGGCCGCGCAGAGCGCTTGCGTGTTCTTCGACTCGCGGGCGCTCGACAGCCCATTGTTCCATGCCTGGAACGAGACGACCCGGAGGGGCACCGTGAGCAATGAGCCGATCGTCGGCAGGCGGCAATACGGCGTCCTGTCGTGCAAAGCATGATGGCAGGGGCGCGCTGGACGTGGGCTCCATGGAGCCCGAAAAGTCATGAAACCGAAGAGGGCATGCCAACTTCAGTTATTGACTGTGAGGAACTTACGTTATAAAATGCAAGCCATTGCGTCGCGTCCTCGCGCTCCTGCTTTTTGCATCGTTGATGGGCCAGCGCCGTTTGCTCCGCAGGTGCTGGCGGAAAGGGCGGTAATACCGGAAATGTCTCGTTTTCGCCGCCCACAGGAAAAGGCGGAAAACTTCTCCACATAACTGTGCGGCGCAATCAGCTGCGCTCGAATACCAGGCAGGTCGTGGTCGCGTGCACCAGCAGCCGCCCCTTGGCGTCGGTCAGGCGTCCCTCCGCTGTGCCGATGCGACGGCCCAGCGTGAGCACGCTGCCCTCGGCCCGCACGGGACCGCTGTCCGCCGTGAAGCTGCCATGCACCGTACCCGCAGGGTTGAGCAGCGCGTCGGTCGGTCTGGCGGCGACAACGACCCGGCCCGGAGAGGCTTCCACGATGTCGTAGCCCAGTGTGCGAGCCATGGTGTTCAGCGGCAGCGCGCCGCTCGCTCCCTCTCGACCCTGAACCGCTTCAGCTCGTTGTCTCAGAAGACACGCTCGCCGGTCTATCGCTCATTCCATCTCGATCTTGAGTTCCTTGAGCTTCTTGCCCCAGAAGGCGTGCTCGTCGGCGACGAACTTGGCGAACTGGGCGCGGGTGCGGTCGGGCGGCATCTCGAGGCCGTCCTTGGCGAGCGCCTGATCCCAACGCGGATCCTTCATCGCCGCCTTGGTGTCGGCGGCGATCTTGTCGAGAACGGCGTCGGGCGTCTTGGCCGGCGCGAACAGGCCGTGCCAGCCGTTGACCACGACGTCGATGCCCTGTTCCTTGAGCGTCGGCACGTCGGGCAGCGACTTGATGCGCTTCTCGCCGGTCACCGCCAGCGCCCGGAGGTTGCCGGCCTTGACCTGGCCGACGGCGGGCGGCAGCGAGGAGAAGTTCATGGTGATGACGCCGCTGATCACATCGGCCAGCGCCGGGCCAGTGCCCTTGTAGGGCACGTGCGTGATCTTGATGCCGGCTGCCTCGGCGAACAGCGCGCCGGCGAGATGGTTGTTGCCGCCGACGCCGGACGACGAATAGGTGAGCTTGTCGGGGTCCTTCTTGGCCAGCGCCACCAGCTCGGCTGCGGAGTTGGCCGCCACCTTGGGATTCACCGCCAGCACGTACTGATAATCGGTGGTCTGGCAGATCGGCGCCAGGGTGGCGAGCGTGTCGATCATGCCCTTCTGCACCCAGGGATTGATGATGACGTTGGTGCCGACCGCGTAGAACAGAGTCTGGCCGTCGGGCTTGGCCGAGGCAACGACGCGCGCGCCGACGCTGCCGGCCGCGCCGCCCTTGTTGTCGACCACGATCTGCTGACCGATCATCGGCGATTCGATATTGGCGAGCTCGCGCGCGTTGATGTCGGCGCCGCCGCCCGCGGCATAGCCGACCACGAAGGTGACCGGGCCGTTGGGCCAGCTCGCCTGCGCGCGCAGGGCAGACGGCAAGAGGAGGGCGGTCGAGCCGAAGGCCAGTCCCTGCCGTCGCGTGAAGCCTGTCATGATCTCCTCCTAGTTCTTGCCGGCAACATAACGGCCGGCCGCGTCGCCCGCCAGCTTGCCCAGCACGGCGCCGGACACCAGCCCGGTGCCACCGGGGTAGTTGTGATAGAACAGGCCGCCCACCAGCTCGCCCGCGGCGAACAGGCCGGGGATCGGCTGGCCGTCGGTGCTTTCGACCTCGCCCTCGCTGGTGATCTTGAGCCCGCCGAAGGTGAAGGTGAGGCCGCAGGTCACGGCATAGGCCTCGAACGGCGGTTCGTCGATCCGGTTGGCCCAGTTGGTCTTCGGCACCGCGAGCCCGCGCGTGCCGCGGCCATCCTTCACCGTGGGATTGAACGGCACCTCGGTCATGACCGCGGCATTCCATTCCTTGATGGTGCGCAGGAACTGCTCGGCATCGACGCCCTCGAGCTTCCTGGCCAGTTCCTCGATCGTGTCGGCGCGCACCTTGGTCATGCGCTTGATGCGGTATTCGTCGCGCAGCTTGTCGAGCACCTTGGAGTCGAAGATCTGCCACGCGAACTGCTGCGGCTGGGCGAGGATCACCGCGCCGTACTTGGCGTAGGTGTAGTTGCGGAAGTCGGCACCCTCGTCGACGAAGCGCACGCCGTTGGCGTTCACCATGATACCGAGCGGGTAGGAGTGCTTCTGGAAGTTGTCGCCGACCTCGAGGTCGCCGAACTCCGGCGCGTTCATGTCCCAGCCGACGGCATGGCCGCCCGACCAGTTGCCGTGCGCCTTGGCGCCGACCGCCAGGGCCATGTTGATGCCCGCGCCGGTGTTGAAGCGCGTGCCGCGCACCTTGGCGAGGTCCCAGGTCGGGCCGAGGTAGCGCGTGCGCATCTCGGCGTTGCTCTCGAAGCCGCCGCAGGCCAGCACCACGGCCTTGGCGCCGATCCTGACCTTGCGGCCTTTGTGTCGGGCGATGACGCCGCGCACCACGCCGTCCTCCTCGATCAACGACACCGCCGCCGTCTGGTAGTGGATGGGGATGCCGGCCTTGACCGCGGCCTTGTGCTCGAGATCGACCAGGCCCGGGCCGCCACCCCATGCCTCGACGGCGAGGCCGCCCCAGAACTTGTACTTGCCGTTCACCTTGAAGGCCTGGCGGCCGTAGGAAGGCTGGAAGCGCACGCCCTTGGTGCGCATCCATTTCAAGGTCTCGAAGCTGCGGGAGATCAGGATGTCGGTCAGCTCGGGGTCGCAACGGTAGTTGGTCACGCGGCCCATGTCGTCGAGATACTGGTCGGCGGTGTAGACGCCGAAATCGACGTCGCGCTTCTCGTCCTCGGTGAGGTCGTAGAGCTGCGCGAGGTCGTCGACGCCGTGGAACACCACGCGCATGGCGCCGGCGGTATAGGTGCTGTTACCGCCGCGCTCTTCCTCGGGCGCCGCCTCCAGCATGGCGACCGAGGCGCCCGATTCGCGCGCCGCCAGGGCCGCGCAGGCTGCGGCATTGCCCGCGCCCACCACCAGCACATCGACCTGGAAATCGTCCACTTTGGCACTCCTCTTGCAAGCACTGCCCTGAAAATAGCGCTAGAATACCGTTATGGGTGATCGTTTCGACCGTCTAGGGCTGCGGCATGCCAATGTCGAGGCCCTGCTGCGCCGGCCCGGCATCGGCCACAACAACGGGCCGACCTTCGACATGTCGTGGGAGGCCTGGGTGTGGCGCCGCGCCGCCGCCAAGGCGTGGAAAACCCCCAAGCCGGAAGTGGCGATGATGCGGGTGAAGCGGGCCGAGCGGCTAGGGATCACCTACAGAGAGCTGACGGCGGCGATCATGGATTCTGGCGCCCATCTCGGCGCCGCCGTGGTCCCCCTGTCGCTGGCCGCCCGCGTCCGCCGTGGCCCCGGCCGCGAGATCATCGTCGAGCCGCGCAACTCGGTCGCCGACCTTGTCGCGAAATTCCGCGGCCGCCTTTTCGTGCTGGGCGATATCGACGCCGTCCCGGCCATGACGGAAGAGGAGCGTGCCACTTTCTTGGGCATCCTGAACCGCGGCCTCGACGGCAAGGTCGAGGCGATCGGCTGGGGCCATGACGGGCCCGCCATCCGCAAGATGCTCAAGGCCAACAACCTGCCGCATCAGGAGGCCTTCCTGGTTGGCGCCGGCATGGGCCATCAGGTGCTGGGCGAGACGGCGGGGCTGCCGCTCACCAAGGATATCGAGAGCTGGTTCGCCTGAGCGGCTGAGTCAGGTACTAGCCGCCCACCGGTGAAGCGCTGATCGGTGCCCGATCGCGTTTTTCTTCGCCTGCGGCACGTGTCACATCCTGGCTCACGCCTTTCTCGAGCGTCACGGCACGCCCGGGCATGAGGTCACCTAGATCAAGCCGGCGGCCGGCTACTGGGGCAACCACATCTTCGTCAGCGCCGACGACTGGGTGTTCGACTTGCACGGCTATTCGCGCCGCGAGGCCTTCCTTGCGCATGTCTGGAAGCGCAGCCGCATCCTGTGGCCGGGCTGGGACGCCACGCTCGTGGCCTTTCCGCGCGACTACCTGATCAGGGAGGCCAAGTCGAAAGCCTTCGGCTGTTGGCTGGCCGAACCGAGGCATTCCTGCACGACCCAATTCCGCGCGCACAGCGATATCTGGATCGCTTTCCTGCGCCGCCCGGGAATGTCGTGTAAGGAAGGACATGACTTCCGCCATCGAACCTCCGCTCAAGGGCGTCCGCGTGGTCGAGCTGACGCACACCATCCTCGGTCCGTCCTGCGGCATGATCCTGGCCGACCTCGGCGCCGAGGTGATCAAGGCCGAACCGGTCGACGGCGACCGCACGCGCAAGCTAAAGGGCTTCGGCGGGGGCTTCTTCGGCTACTTCAATCGCAACAAGAAGAGCCTGGCGCTCGATGCCGATGCGCCGCAGGGCAGGGCGGTGCTGGTGAAGCTGCTGCAGTCGGCCGACGTGCTGATCGAGAACTTCGCGCCGGGCTCGATGAGCAAGCGCGGGCTGGGGCCCGAGCATCTGGAGAAGATCAATCCGCGGCTGGTCTACTGCGCGCTGAAGGGCTTCCTGCCCGGGCCGTACGAGAAGCGGCCGGCGCTCGACGAGGTCGTGCAGATGATGGGCGGGCTCGCCTACATGACCGGCCCCTCCGGGCGACCGTTGCGCGCCGGCACCTCGGTGGTCGACATCATGGGCGGGCTTTTCGGGGCGCTGGGCACGGTGCTGGCGCTGCAACAGCGCGACCGCACCGGCAAGGGCGGGTTGGTCGAAAGTGCGCTGTTCGAGTCGGTGGTGTTCCTGATGGGACAGCATCTCGCCATTACGGCCATGAACGGCGCACCGCCGCCGCCCATGCCCGAGCGCGTGAGCTCGTGGGCGATCTACGAGATCTTCAACACCAGCGACGGCCAGCAGATCTTCATCGGCATCACCAGCGACGGCCAGTGGAAGCGGTTCTGCGAATTTTTCGGCCAGCAGGAGCTCGCCGCCGACCCCAAGCTCGCCACCAACAACCAGCGCATCGAGGCCAGGCCGTGGCTGGTGCCCAAGGTCGCCGAGATCTTCAGGCGCTACGGCAAGGACGAGCTCGAGCGGAAATGCCTGGAGGCCGACATCTCCTTCGCGCCGGTCGCCCGGCCACAAGACCTGTTCGACCATCCGCACCTCTTGGCTAATGGGTCCCTGGCGCCGACCACCTTGCCGGGCGGCGTGAAGACGCGCCTGCCGCTGCTGCCGTTCCAGATGCTGGGCTGGCGCCCGCCGCTCGTCTCGGATCCACCGGAGATCGGCCAGCACAACGACGCGGTGCTGGCCGGGATCGGCTACGATGCGGCAGGCATTGCGGCCCTCGAGGCCTCGGGGGTGCTGGGACCGAAGCGGGGGACAGCATGAACATCCGGCGAGTGGTCACCAGCCACGACGACAAGGGCAAGGCCGTCGTGGCGATCGACGAGGTCTCGCGCGACGTCGTCTCGTTCCGGCCGGGCGCCACCGTCGCCAACATCTGGTCGACGGCGGGTTTCCCCGTCGACAACAACGGGCTGCGCGATTCCGCCAAGGAGATCACTGCGACGACGCGGGCGGGCGGCACGGTGTTTCGCGTGATCGAGTTCGCGCCGGGCGTGGCGCCGCGCAATCATCGCACCGATTCCATCGACTACGCCGTTGTGCTGTCGGGCGAGATCGACATGACGCTCGACGACCAGGTCGTCACCCTGCGCGCGGGCGACGTGCTTGTACAACGCGGCACCATCCACAACTGGATCAACAAGTCGGACGCGCCCTGCGTGATCGCCTTCGTGCTGATCGACGCCAAGCCGGTCGAGCATGACGGCAAGCCCCTGGCGGCGCACGGATAATCGCGACACAGACGAAACACATTTCCCGGCTCGCAATACGGCGAAGATACGGCGGCCCCCTACAAGCAGGGTGTCCGGCGAGGGCAATACCGCTCCGCCTCACCGAGCAAACCGGGCAACCCATGTTTCAGCTGATCGGCGGCCTCCTGGCGTTCTTCGCAGTCATCTCCGTCGTCGCCGACGCTCCCTTTGCCGGCGCCGTATTCGCCCTGCTGACTTTCATCTGGGTGGTCGTCGCCAAGCCCGATCGCCGTCCGACGGCCGTCAAGCAGCCGGCTCCTTGGGGCTCGCTCTACCGTTCGCCCTTCGGCCGTTGACGAGAGCGAAGCGCGGTTTACGCGCCGATCTCAGCTTGTGCCCGCTGCACCTCGACGGCGAGCGGGCCTAGCCCGTCCTGGCAGGATGCGCGATCGCCCGCCTTGGCAGCCTGCTCGAGGGCCTTGGCGGCGTCGCCCAGTGCCCGGGCGCCGACCGCGAGCGCGCTGCCCTTCAACCGGTGCGCTGCCGCCGCCAACGCGGCAAGGTCGCCCGCCGCCATCGCCGTCTCGATGTCGCGGCGCGATTCCGAGGCCGAACGGCTGAACTTGGCCAGGAGATCACGCCGCGCCGCGTCGTCGCCCGGCATCCAGGGATCGAGCACGGAAGGATCGATCGCCGGCGCGTCGTCGCCTGCGCCGCGCAGCCAGCGCTGCAGGGTGGAGCGCAGGCGCGGCAGGCCGACCGGCTTGGAGAGGTAGCCGTCCATGCCGGCGGCGCGGCAGCGCTCGTCCTCGCCGGCCATGGCGTTGGCCGTCACCGCCACGATCGGCGTGCGTGGCCGGCCGTGGGCTGCCTCGAGGCGGCGGATCTCGGCCGTCATCTCGAAGCCGTCCATCCGCGGCATGTGCACATCGGCGAAGACGATGGCATAGCGGCCCGCGCTCCAGGCCTTCAGGCCCTCGCGCCCGTCGGCCGCCGAATCGGCGCCGACGCCCAGCGCCTGCAGCTGGCGCACCAGCACCTCGCGGTTGATCGGATGGTCGTCGACCACCAGCACGCTGTTGCCGGCGACGGCGGGGGCGGCGGGCGCGGTCACCGGCGGTGCATCGACGACCGGCAGGTCGACCAGCGGCGAATCGGCAGGGGCGGCCATCAGCTCGAGGATCACCGTGAAGGTCGAGCCGGCGCCGGGCGCGCTTTCGACGGTGACGTCGCCGCCCATGAGCTGCGCCAGCCGGCGCACGATCGACAGGCCGAGCCCGGTGCCGCCGTAACGCCGCGTCGTCGAGCTGTCGGCCTGCGAGAAGGGCTGGAACAGGCGGGCCTGCTGGCGGTCGTTCATGCCGATACCGGTGTCGCTGACCGTGAGCACGACATGGACGCGGCCGTCGCCCATCGGCTCGGTGCGCGCGCGGATCATGGCGCCGCCACGCTCCGTGAACTTCAGCGCATTGCCCAGGAGGTTGAACAGGATCTGGCGCACGCGCGTGGGATCGCCCAGCAGGATGTCGGTCGACCCCGGCGCCACAGCGGCGACCAGCGACAGGCCCTTGCGCTCGGCCTGCGGGCGGAACGTCGCCACCACGCCCTCGACCAGCCCGGTCAGCGAGAACGGCGAGTCCTCGAGCTCGAGGCCGCCGGCCTCGATCTTGGAGAAGTCGAGCACGTCGTCGATGATGCGCAGCAGCGCCTGGGCCGATTCGCGCATGGTTGCCACGGTGCGCGCCTGGCCCTCGCGCACGCCCTCGGCCTCCAGCACCTCCATCATGCCCAAGACGCCGTTCATCGGCGTCCTGATCTCGTGACTCATGGTGGCAAGGAAGGTCGACTTGGCCTGGTTGGCGGCCTCGGCCCCCTCGCGCGACTTCTCGGCCGCGACCAGCGCCTGCTCGAGGTCGCGCTGGCGGCGGCGCTCCTCGGAAACGTCGCTCACCAGCACCACGGCGCGGCCGTCGGCGGCGTAGTCGAGCGACACGCGCGCCCACTTGTCGGGACCGTAGGGGATCAGGGCGGGACGGCCGGAGCGCAGCGTGGCGAGCTGGCGCTCGGCCCAGGCTGCCGGGGTCTCCCTGGGCGGCTTCAGGACCGTGCCGGCATAGTGAACCGCGTCGCGCAGCAGCACCCCCGGGCTCACGATCTCGGGAAGTCCCTGCATGAAGCGCCGGTACGCCTCGTTGCACTGGACCAGCCGCTCCTCGCGGTCGAGGAAGGCGATGCCGTCGTCCATCGCTTCCATGGCGAGCAGCAGCGCCTGGCGAGCCTCCACCGCCGACTGTCGGGCGCCCTCGAGATCGGTGACGTCGCGGAACATGCCGAGCCGCCAGCCATTGTCGAGCACCGTCATCCGGAAGTGCAGCATGCGCTCGCGGCGCTTGAGCAGCATCCAGCCCTCGGTACCGGCGGCGAAGATCTGCTTGCGCGTGGCGACGAACGCGGCGCGTTGGGCGGCGTCCATCGCGCCGAAGTCACCGCGGCCGATCTGGTAGTCGAGGATCGACCAGGCGTCGGGCAGCCGGTTCAGGACCTCGCGATCGAGATTGAGGAACTTGAGCGTCGCCTCGTTGAAGAACAGCCACTTGCCGTCGGCGTCGTAGACCAGGAGCGCGTCCGGCATCTCGTCGAGGACGGTCTGCAGCGTGCCACGCGAGCGCTCCAGCTCCTGCTCGCGCGTCTTGAGCTCGGTGATGTCGCGATAGGTGGCGAGCAGGCGGCCGTCGGCCAGCCGGTGCGAGGTGATCTCGAGCGTGACCCCGTTGCGGCCGGTGCGCACGAAGGGCGTGCCGTCGGCCCGCACGACGATGTCGACGCGCCGCGCCACCTCGGCGTCGATGTCGGCGACCGGGCCGAAGTCGCCGCGCGTGACCTGGAAGCGGATGATGTCGTGGAGATTGACGGTCGTGGCGATGGTCGGCGCATCGAGCTCGAGCAGGCGGGCAAAGGCGGCGTTGTGGAACAGCAGGCCGCCATCCGGCGCATAGAGCGCGGCGCCGTCGCCTATGTTGTCGAGCACCGACCGCATCGTGGCGCGCGTCCTTTCCTGCTCGGACTGCGCCAGGGTCACCCGGTTCTGCTGTTCGACGATGTCGGTAAGATCGCGATGGACCGTGAGGACCCGTCCGCCGGGCAACGGCCGGTACGTCACCTCGACGGTGCGGCCGGTGACGGTGCGCCGCCGCTCGGCCGGCTGCCCCGGCAGGTTGAAGCGCGCGATGCGGCTGGCGATCCAGCCTTCCAGGCCGCCCGGCAGCCGGTCGACCGGACCATAGTCGCCGCGCACGGCGCGATAACGGATGATGTCACTGAAGGTCGGCAGCCCCTTCAGCACCTCGTTGGACATGTCGTGCAGGCGCGCCATCGCCTTGTTCTGGTAGACCCAGCGGCCGTCGCCTTCATAGAGCAGCGCGCCGTCGCTCATGTTGTCGAGCATGGTGCGCATGGTCTCCTCGGCGAAAGCGACGTTGCGGTGCGCGTCGTCGAGGCTCTTGGAGAGATCGTGGGCGGCGAGGTCGCGGGCGATCTCGGCGCGCGTGCGCTTGCGCTCGATATGGGCGAACAGGCCGACGATGACGACGAAGCCCAGCATGATGGCGGCGAGCCCGATGGCGTGGCGGTCGCCGTCGCCCAGCACCAGCACGCCGACCATCGGCAGGACCAGCGCGGCGACCGAAAGCGTATAGGTGCGGCCGTCGAGTCCGCGTGACGGCGTGCCGCCGACGATCAGGCAGATCGCCAGCGCCCACAGCGTGCGCTCCTGCTCGAACGGCAAGGTGGCGAAGAAGCCGCCCATCAGCCCGTTGGCGAACGACGTCGGCACGGCGGTGACGGCGTAGAGCCAGCGCCAGCCGGCGAGACTCACAGCCGCCGGATCGCGTCGGTAGACGACCTGGACCCGCCATGAGCCCCACACCGACGCGACGTAGATCGCGGCCGGGACCAGGAACATCCACAGCGGCGCCAGCCCGGCATAGAGCGCCGCCGCCACGGCGCCGAAGATCGGCAGCGCCAGCACCTTGGGCAGGGTCGGGATCTCGACCAGCCGGTGGGTGACGACCTGCTCGATCCGCTGGGGATCGATGCCGGCGATGTCCAGTTGGGCCATCCGGCCATGCTGGAAGGTCGACGTATCAGCCGTGTGTCGCCTGCCGCGGGCTTTGTATCGTGAATGTCGCCAATGCGTGCGCCGCGACACGGGCGCGACACAATCCTGCCTGTTGTGGGCACCGTTGCCCCCGACATATGGTAGATTGGTGCCGCAGGGGGCAGATTGGACAAGCGCCAGCACATTGTCGTGATCGAGGACGAAGCGGCCCAGCGCCAGCTTCTGCTCGACTATCTCAGCCGTCAGGGTTTCCGCGTCACCGGCTTCGAATCCGGAGCCGGCCTGCGCCGCCTGATCGAGCGCGAGATGCCGGCCCTGGTCGTGCTCGATGTCGGGCTGCCCGGCGAGGACGGCTTCGCCGTCGCCCGCTGGCTGCGCGAGAAGAGCGGCCGGGTGTGCATCATCATGGTGACGGCGGCCGGCGACACGGTCGACCGGGTGGTCGGCCTGGAGACCGGGGCCGACGACTACATTCCCAAGCCGTTCGATCCGCGCGAGCTTCTGGCCCGCATCAAGAGCGTGCTGCGCCGCGCTCAGGGAACGGCGGCCCCGTCGGCCGGCCCGCGCGTGCGCATGGGCCGGCGCGTACTCGACCTCGAGAAGCGCGTGCTGCTCGAGGCTGACGGCAGCGAGGAAACGTTGTCGGCGAGCGAATTCGACCTGTTGAAGGTGTTCGCCGAGAATCCCAACCGGCCGCTGGCGCGCGACTGGCTGCTGGAAACCATCGGCCATCGCGAGATGGAGGTGTTCGACCGCGCCATGGATCTGCGCATCACCCGCATCCGGCGCAAGGTCGAGAAGGATCCTGCACACCCCGAGGCGATCCGCACGGTGAGGGGGGTGGGCTACATGTTCGTGCCGCCCAAGGATTGATACCGCTTTCCCCATGGAGGCGAACGACCGGGGCGAACATAGCTAGAACTTGTGTCAAGAAGATTAGTTTTTTCAGGGGGTTATTTGTCCCCTTGTCGTCCGGAACAAAATAGGTACATTGGCCCGATCCCCGGCGGACTTATCCGCATTGCCGCTCCCGACAGGGGCGTGGGAGAACAAGGAGACACAGCCAATGTCCGCTGTTCTGAAAGTGGTCGAGAAAGACGGCATGGAAAACAAGAACAAGGCGCTGGACGCCGCCCTGGCCCAGATCGAACGGGCTTTCGGCAAGGGGGCCATCATGAAACTGGGCCAGCGCGAGGCGCTGGAGATCGAGGCGATCTCGACCGGCTCGCTGGGGCTCGATATCGCCCTCGGCATCGGCGGCCTGCCCAAGGGCCGCATCGTCGAGATCTACGGACCCGAGAGCTCGGGCAAGACGACACTCGCGCTGCATGTCGTGGCCGAGGCCCAGAAGAAGGGCGGCGCCTGCGCCTTCATCGATGCCGAGCATGCGCTCGATCCGGCCTATGCCAAGAAGCTCGGCGTCGACATCGACAACCTCCTGATCTCCCAGCCCGACGCCGGCGAGCAGGCACTGGAGATCGCCGACACGTTGGTGCGCTCGGGCGCCATCGACGTGCTGGTGATCGACTCGGTCGCGGCCCTTGTGCCGAAGGCCGAACTCGAGGGCGAGATGGGCGATTCGCTGCCCGGCCTGCAGGCCCGCCTGATGAGCCAGGCGCTGCGCAAGCTCACCGCGTCGATCTCCAAGTCCAACACGCTGGTGATCTTCATCAACCAGATCCGCATGAAGATCGGCGTCATGTTCGGCAGCCCCGAGACCACGACGGGCGGCAATGCGCTGAAGTTCTACGCCTCGGTCCGCCTCGACATCCGCCGCATCGGCGCCCTCAAGGACAAGGACGAGGTCATCGGCAACCACACCCGCGTCAAGGTGGTGAAGAACAAGGTGGCGCCGCCGTTCAAGGTCGTCGAGTTCGACATCATGTACGGCGAGGGCGTGAGCAAGACCGGTGAACTGATCGACCTCGGCGAAAAGGCCGGCGTGGTCGAGAAGTCGGGCTCGTGGTTCTCCTATGACGGCCAGCGCATCGGCCAGGGCCGCGAGAACGCCAAGAACTACCTCAGGGAGCACCCCGAGGTCGCCCAGGCGATCGAGCACAAGGTGCGCTCCAATGCCGGCATCCTGGCGGGCACGCTGATGGACGGCAGCAAGGAAGACGAGGACGACGAGGACTAGCCCTCGTCGCTCTGTCATCCCGAGCGTAGCGAGGGACCTTTCTTATGCAGCCTGAAAAGGTCCTTAGGCCTTCGGCCTCGGGATGGCAGAGAAACTTTGCCTTTTGCGACCAGGATCCCCTGTCTCCTGTCGCCGGGCCGGTGCTGTACCCCCACGCGCAGCACCGGCCCAACTTTTTGCGCGGAGCGCAAAGGGGGCCGGGCCGGCGTAAGCGGATTCAGACCTCGGTAGCCAGCTACCCGGAACGATGTGCGGGCGGTTCCATCCCATCTCATTCCGCTTTACCTGCCCGCCGAAGACAGCCGCTTCAGGAACCGCTGCACCCAATCCGGTCCTGTCCGGCGAGCGACCCGGCGTGGTCGGGTCCGCGCCCACGCCAACAGCAGCGCCAGCGGAAACCATTCGTCGTTGTCTTCCTGCAGCCCACGCGCGGCGATCGACACCTTGGGCACGGCCACCGGCGCCACGCCCTCCTGCTTGGGGCCCGCGCAAAGCTCGGGCGGCGACGTCACCAAATACTCGCGGCAGACCAGCGGCCGCTCGGGATGGATCGAGCAGCTCTCCTCCTCGAGGAACGGGCAGGGCACGCCGAGCGCGAAGTAGGCCGTCGACAGTTCACGGTCGGTGCGGCCCTGCCGCTCTTTGAGGCCGCCAGCCTCGATCGCGACCTCCGCGGCAGCGAACCTGGCCTCGAGCGTCTGGCGACGTTCGGGCGGCATCGCCTCGATGACCTGCAGCAGCCGCTCGCCTTCCGTGCGCGACACCGGCACGAGCTGGCGGCAGCACGCGCCGCAGCCCTTGCGGCAGGAGATCGCCTTGCCCATTTCCGCCGCCTCGACGACCGCGTTCACCAACCCCTGCAGGGCGGGCATGACCTCGGCCGCGGGAACCGCAGCGTCGGGTACCGTGATCGGATGGACGATCCGGAGGCTGCCCATCGTCAGCCGTAAAGTTGCGGTGGAATGGGCCGATTCGGCCATTTTCCGGCAGGTTCCCCGTTCTGGACGAAGGCTTGGCCCACACGCTACAAGCAGCGCATGCAAAGCGTCAGCGATATTCGCCGCACCTTCCTAGAGTACTTCGGCAAGAACGGCCACGAGATCGTGCCGTCGAGCCCGCTCGTGCCGCGCAACGACCCGACCTTGATGTTCGCCAACTCCGGCATGGTGCAGTTCAAGAACGTCTTCACCGGCCTGGAGAAGCGCGCCTACGTGTGCGCGACGACGGCGCAGAAATGCGTGCGCGCCGGCGGCAAGCACAATGACCTCGAGAATGTCGGCTACACCGCGCGCCATCACACCTTCTTCGAGATGCTGGGCAACTTCTCGTTCGGCGACTACTTCAAGGAGCGCGCGATCGAGCTCGCCTGGAACCTGATCACCAAGGAGTTCGGCCTGCCGGCCGACAAGCTCCTGGTCACCGTGTTCAGCGAGGACGAGGACGCGGCGACCTACTGGAAGAAGATCGCCGGCCTGTCCGACGGCAGGATCATCCGCATCCCGACCTCGGACAATTTCTGGGCGATGGGCGACACCGGTCCTTGCGGCCCGTGCTCGGAGATCTTCTACGACCACGGCGAGCAGGTGCCGGGCGGCCCGCCGGGCAGCCCCGACCAGGACGGTGACCGCTTCATCGAGATCTGGAACCTGGTGTTCATGCAGTTCGAGCAGCAGACGCCGACCACGCGCGTGCCGCTGCCCCGGCCCTCGATCGACACCGGCATGGGTCTCGAGCGCATGGCCGCCGTCCTCCAGGGCACGCACGACAATTACGGCATCGATCTCTTTCGCACCCTGATCGCCGCGGTGGCGCACGAGACCGGCGTCGACCCGAAGGGCGCGCAGTCGGCCTCGCACAAGGTGATCGCCGACCATCTGCGCACGACGGCCTTCCTGATCGCCGACGGCGTACTGCCCTCCAACGAGGGCCGCGGCTACGTGCTGCGACGCATCATGCGCCGCGCCATGCGCCATGCCCATCTTCTGGGCGCGCAGGACCCGATGATCTATCGGCTGGTGCCGACCTTGGTTCACGAGATGGGCGACGCCTACCCCGAACTGGTGCGGGCTCAGCCCCTGATCACCGAGACGCTGAAGCTCGAGGAAGGCCGCTTCAAGAAGACGCTGGGCACAGGCCTGAAGCTTCTCGACGACGAGACGCGAAACCTCGGGAAGGGCCATGTACTGAAGGGCGATGTCGCCTTCAGGCTCTACGATACCTACGGCTTCCCGCTCGACCTGACGCAGGACGTGCTCCGCGCGCGCGAGATCAAGGTCGACGTCGAGGGCTTCGAGAAGGCGATGGACGAGCAGCGCGCCAAGGCACGCGCGGCGTGGGCGGGCTCCGGGGAGATGGCCGACCAGGCGGTGTGGTTCGACGTCCGCCAGAAGGCGGGAGCCACCGAGTTCCTGGGCTACGACACCGAGCGCGCCGAAGGCCAGATCAAGGCGATCGTGATCGACGGCAGGGAAGTGCCGGCGCTCAAGGCGGGGCAGACCGGCTGGATCGTCGTCAACCAGACGCCGTTCTACGCCGAGTCGGGCGGTCAGCTCGGCGACACCGGCAGGCTCGCGGGCTCCGGCGGCGAGGCGGCGGTGGCCGACGTCCAGAAGCGGGCAGGGGACCTGCACGCCCACCACGCGACGGTCACCAAGGGCGAGCTCAAGGTCGGCGACGACCTCACCATGACCATCGACCCCGTGCGCCGCGCGCAGTTGCGCGCCCACCATTCGGCGACCCACCTGCTGCACGAGGCGCTGCGCCGCCATCTCGGCGAGCACGTGACGCAGAAGGGCTCGCTGGTGGCGCCCGACCGGCTGCGCTTCGACATCAGCCATACCAAGGCGATCTCCCTCGACGAGCTGCGCAAGATCGAGGACGAGGTCAACGAGCGTATCCGCAAGAACTCGTCGGTCGATACGCGTCTGATGACTCCCGAGGAGGCGATCGCGGCCGGCGCCATGGCGTTGTTCGGCGAGAAGTACGGCGAGGAGGTCCGCGTGTTGTCGATGGGGGCCGAGGACGGGACGAAGTACTCCGTCGAGCTGTGCGGCGGCACCCATGCCCTGCGGACCGGCGATATCGGGCTGTTCCGCATCGTCGGCGAGGGCGCGGTCTCGGCCGGCGTGCGCCGGATCGAGGCGCTGGCGGGCGCGGCGGCCGAGGAGTATGTGCGCCAGCAGGGCAAGCTGCTCTCCGACGCGGCCAACATCCTGAAGGTGCGCCCCGAGGACCTGCCGGCGCGCCTGCAGGCGCTGGTCGACGGCCAGCGCAGGATCGAGCGCGAGCTTTCGGATGCGCGCAGGGCGCTGGCCCTGGCGGGCGGCGGCGGTGCCGCCTCGCCGGCCGACGAGGTCCGCGATGTCGGTGGCGTGAAGCTGATCGGACGCGTGCTGAGCGGCGTGCCGGGCAAGGAACTGAAGGGCATGGCCGACGAGTACAAGAAGAAGCTGGGCTCGGGCGTGGTCGCGCTGATCGGCGTCGAGGATGGCAAGGCCTCGGCCGTGGTCGGCGTCACCGACGACCTCGCTCAAGGAAAGGGAGCGAAGTCGCTGAGCGCGGTGGAGCTCGTGAAGGCGGGAGTCGCCGCCCTGGGCGGCAAGGGCGGTGGCGGCCGGCCCGACATGGCGCAGGGTGGTGGTCCCGACGCGGCCAGGGCGCCGGAAGCGCTGAGGGCGATCGAGCCCGCGGTGGCGGGTGCCAAATGAGGGGCCTCGTCCTCCTCGCTGCCGTGGCGCTCGCGGCGTCGGCCTGTGCACCCAAGAACTTCGCCATGGAAGGCAAGGACGCCGAGCAGATGGCCAGGGACGAGTCGCAGTGCCGCGCCCAGGTGCGCCAGCAGGCGCAGCAGGAACGCAACATAGAGGACCAGCGGCGCTCGACGTTCGACGGCGAGCGCGAACGCTACGGCCAGCAGGACCTCTACCGGACCATGGACAACCAGGGCTACAAGAACAACGTCGACCGCATGACGGCGCGCTGCATGGAGGCGCGCGGTTGGGCGCCCAAGAACCAGAGCGGGGTCAGTTCCTGGTGGAACCGCGTCTCCACCTTCAATACGCCGATCGGCGGCGGCGGGAGCAAGTAGTCCGTCACCGCCCCCGGCGCACGACCAGCAGCAGCGCTCGCGCGAAGAACTCGACGATGACGCCGAACAGCACCAGCACGAAGGCGTTCACCGGCATGGCGTAGTTGTGGCTGGGCAGCGCCGCCATCGCCTGGGCGAGGAACAGGCCGGCGAAGGCCACCGCTACGCCTTCGATCACCAGCCCCTGCATGAAATCGAGCCGCCGCCAGGCACCGAACGCCGTCGCCGCCAGGAAGTGGATCAGCGCGACCGCCAGCACGATGCCGAACGGCGGACCGGGATAAAGCGTCGGTGTGCCGAGCAGCATCCACGCCTTCTCGACGTAGATGCGGGCGACCTCGACGGGATCTTCGGTCCAGCGCGCCACGTAGAGTTTCCACATCAGGCGGAAATAGTCGGGCGAGCACCAGACGATTCCCGCCTTGTCGGCGATCTCCTCGCCGTAGTCGTCGTCGTAGCGGATGCCCCACTTGTTCTCGACGAAGCCCAGGCCGAGATAGAGCGTGTGCGACAGGCCGTGCGTGGCCAGCCGCTCGGCTTTCTGCATATCGAACGCGGCGTCGCGCGCCATCACCACCCATCGCGGCGTCGTGAAGGCGAGCGCCGCGAGCACGCCGACCAGCAGCACCGGGCCGGGCCGGAACCGGCGCGCCAGCAGGACGATCGCCACCGCGGCCGTGACCATCAGCCCCATCATGCCGATCGACTCGCGCATCAGCGTGGCCAGCGCCAGGAAGGCGATGCCGGCGGCGATCCACAGGGCGGCCGCGCGCCTGGACAGCAGGCCCATCTCGCGCGCCGCCAGCGCCATCGGCAGGACGGCGGCCAGGCTCACCAGTCCAATATAGGCCCAGTGCGGCGAGGTGCCCATCCAGCCGAGATACTCGATCGGCCCCTTCCACAGCAGGACGATCGAAGCCAGGTAGGCGCGTAGCGCGAACAGCAGGCCGGCCAGGGTCAGCAGCCCGACCGTGTCGGTGAGGGTGTTGAGGCGCGCCACGTCGATCAGGTCGGCATGGCGGCGCGTGGCCATCGACCACAGGCCGAGGAGCAGCGCGTGGCCGGGATCGTCGGCGATGGCGCGCTCCGACATCGGCACCAGCTTTCCCTGTTCGCAGACGGCGAGCCAGGCGCCGCGTTCGAGCGCGCAGTCGGCGGCGGCCAGCCATACGTTGGTGGCCTTCCAGTCAGACGGCATGAGGTCGGCGTAGCGGCCGTAGCGTTCGGAGTCGGTATAGGTGCGCTGGAACTGGCCCCAGACGAGCAACGTCGCGAACAGGAAAAAGACCAGCCCCCTCAATGCTCCACCTGCGGCCCCCGGAGGCGTCATTTACCCGGCCTTGACCGTCGCGCGCAACGCGGCGCACCCTCGCGGCCATCGCGAGCGGAGTGTCGCATGCGTGCCGTCGTCGCCTTTCTGCTGCTCGGGCTGGCCGGCGCCTGCGCTGGTCAGACCAACCAGGAATTCGACGCGAGGCTGCGCGAAATGACCGGCGGTGACGAGCGCGCGCTGCTGGGCAGCATGGGCCGCATTCCCGACAACACCTATCAGCTCGACGACGACACGAAGATCCTGCAATGGCGCTGGGACACGTCCTACATCGCCGGCGGCTGGGCGCCGACCTACCAGCGCGTCGGCTGGGGCATGTGGATGCCGATCGGCGGCTTTCCGCCGACGCTGGTGCGCCAAGGTTGCATCGTCGAATGGACGGTTACCAAGGGCTCGACCCGGTCCTATCGCTGGCAGGGCAGCGGCTGCAGCAGCGTGACCATCCACGCCACACCGCCGCCCGGGTGAGCCGGCTGCGACGCCGGCCGCCGATTCGCCCACAATTTGCCCACAGGACGACGCAGCCCCGCGCTTCCTTTGTGCGTTGTCGTCACGGAGGAGGAAGACTTGCTGCGTCGCCTGGGACTGCCCCTGTCGTTGATGATCACGGCCGCCGCCTGCGCTGGCAGCCCCTCGGCGCCACCGCAGGCCGACCAGGAGGCCAAGCGGTTCGATCCGCCGGCGCCGTCCAAGGGCGCGCTGTACGTCTATCGTTCGGGCCTGATGGGCGCGATGCGGCCGCTCGACGTCAGCCTCGCGGGAGGCGCGTCGGCGCAGCTCGGCTACAATACCTTCATGCGTGTCGAAGGCCCTCCCGGCGCCATCGATATCGCCTGCAAGGTCGGCGACAAGACCACCAACGGCCAAGTGCAGATCCAGGATGGCCAGACGCGCTTCGTCGAGGTCTCGATGAACGGCTGGGGCTGGACGCCGGTCTGCGAGGTCGCCGAGGTTGCGCCCGATCAGGGTCAGGCGGCCGTCCGCTCCTCCCGCCGCATCGAGCCGCTTTAGCCGACGAACGTGCCCTCGGGGTCGCCGTTGAACAGGATGCGGCCGACCGTCTCGAAGTGCGCCTCGCGCGCCTGTATCTGCTGCGACAGCGTATGGATATCGCGGAAGCGGCGCTCGAACGGCGTGCCGAGGAAGATCGCAGAGGTGCCGGCGGCCTTGTAGACCCAGTCGGCCGTCTTCTCGGCCTGGTGGATGGCCTGTGTGCAGGCGAGCCGCACACGGGCGCGGTCGGTCGTGCCGATCGGCTCGACGGCGTCGGCGCGGCCGTGGACGTCACGCAGGATCTCGACCAGCCAGGCGCGGGCCGAGCCGATGTCCGCCTCGCGACGGGCGACGTCGGACTGCACGGTTGGATTGTCGGCAAGCCGCGCCATGTAGCGAGGCGTCTTGGTGGCGGCGAGCTCGATGAAGGCATCGAGCATGGCGCGCGCGATGCCGAGCGCGACCGCCGCCACGCCGCAGGCATAGAGGCCCTGCATGGTAAAGGCATAGAGCGGGCCCTTGTCGCGGCGCAGCGTCGGATCCTCGCGCGTGCCGGAGAAGGCCTCGGGCACGAAGACGTCGGCGCAGGAGTAGCCTTCCGAGGCCGTGCCGCGCATGCCGAGAGTGTGCCAGTCTTGAATCGGCGTCGTCTCGGCCTTGGGCATCAGCACCGTGCGCACAGTCGGGCGACCGAAGCGGTTGCGGCGCAGCGAGCCGTCCGGCTCCACGACGTTGCCGTGAACGCCGATCCAGGTAGCCTGGCGATAGCCTGAGGAGAAATGCCATTCGCCGGTGACGCGATAGCCGCCGGGCACGGCCACGAGCTTGTGCTGGTGGGGCGGCCCCCAGGAGATCAGGCCGCGTGGATCGCCGTAGATCGTGCGCGCCGCTTCGAACGGAATGAAGGGCGCGATCAGGGCCGAGCTGTTGGCCACGAACACGTTCCAGCCGAGCGAGCCGTCGTGCCGCGCGATCTCCTCGACCGCCGCCA
>JAEWIV010000251.1 GCA_023386865.1 Pseudomonadota bacterium | reverse complement strand
GGGGGTGGGGGCCCCCGACATCCGCCGAGGGCGGGGACCGAAGTCGACGATGACTCATGACCCCTCCGTCCGCTTCGCGGACACCTCCCCAGCTTCGCTGGGGAGGCAGAAGGAGGGAGCATGATCGAAATCAACGGCATGGCCCATGTCATCCTCACCGTCAGCCAGTGGGACAAGGCGCGGGCTTTCTATGGCGAGCTGCTGCCGTTCCTCGGTCTCACCAAGGTCTATGACGGCAACAACTTCCTGTATCACGTCGGCGGTCGCACCGCGGTCGGCATCCAGCGTTGCGCGCCCGAGCATGAAGGCGAGCGCTTCGTGGCCAATCGCATCGGCCTGCATCATTTCTGCATCCGGGCTCGCACGCGAGAGGATGTCGATGCCGTCGCCGCCAAGTTGCGGGAGATGGGGGCCTACATCGACCGCGGCCCGACGCTCGGCGACTGGGCGCCCGGCTACTACTATGTCGTGTTCGAAGATCCCGATGGCATCCGGCTGGAAGTGAACTTCATCCCGGGCAAGGGCCTGCTGGTCGGCGACAAGCCGCTCAGCCCGTCGAGCGATCCCGACTGGAACCAGGATCCGGGCCCGCCGAGGTTCTGACTTGATCCTTCCATGATGATGGATGAATATCCAATATCATGGATATCAACGACCGCATCGCCGCCCGCGTGCGCCAGATTCGTGCCCAGCGCGGGCTGTCGTTGGAGGCGCTGGCCGAGAGCTCGGGTGTCAGCCGCTCCATGATCTCGCTGATCGAGCGCGGCGAGAGCAGCCCGACGGCGGTGGTGCTGGAAAAACTCGCGGCCGGGCTCGGCGTGCCGCTGGCCTCGCTGTTCGATGCGCCGGCTGCGCCGGCCGACCCGGTGTCGCGCCGCAAGGATCAGGTCGAATGGCGCGACCCAGCGTCGGGCTACGTCCGCCGCAATGTCTCGCCGTCCGGCTTTCCATCGCCCTTGCAGATCGTCGAAGTGGTCTTTCCTCCCGGTGCGCGCGTTGCCTACGAGACCGGCGCGCGGCCCGGCGTGCAGCATCAGCAGATCTGGGTGCTGCAGGGAACGCTCGAGGTGACGGTGGGCACGACACGCCACGAGCTCGGTGCCGGCGATTGTCTCGCCATGGTGGTCGATCGCCGGACCACCTTCCGCAATCGGACGTCCAGGCCGGCGCGCTACGCCGTGATCATCGATCATCGGCCGGCGTGATGGATGCGCTCGACGTCACCGCCGCGCTCACGAGCGCCGTCCTGCATGCCGGCTGGAATGCGGCGGTGAAGGCAAGCCGCGATCCGCCGCGCGCCATGGCCGCGCAGATGCTGCTGAGCGCCGTGCTGGTGCTGCCTGGCCTGCTTTGGTCCGGACTGCCGCCGCTGGCGGCATGGCCATGGATCGCGGCATCGACGTTGCTGAACGTCGCCACCGTGACGGCACTGCTGCGCGGCTATGAGCTCGGCGGTTTCGGCCTGGTCTATCCCGTCGCCCGCGCCATCGCCGTCGTGCTGGTCGTGCCGCTGGTGGCCGTGGTCGCCGGCGGCTGGCCGAGCATCGCGGCGCTGGGCGGCATCGCCATCATGGCCCTGTCGCTTGCCGTGCTGTCCTGGGACACGGCGCGCGATCGCGGCGTTCCCCTGCAGGCCCTGGCCTGGATCTTTGCGGCGGGCGTGGGCGCGGCAGGATACATCCTGTGCGATGCCCAAGGCGTGCGGGCTGCCGGCTCGCCGTGGGCCTACGGCTTCGTCGTCTCGATCACCAATGCCGCGGCGATGTGCTGGCGTCGACGGCACGACGGTGCGCCGTGGCGCCAATTGCAAGGTCAATGGCCGGTAGCTGCGCCGGCTGCGCTGGCGTCCGTCACCTCTTACCTGCTGATCCTCTGGGTGTGGGGCCATGCCCCCATCGCGCCGGCCGCCGCGTTGCGCGACACCAGCGCGGTGTTCGCCATCCTGATCGCCGTGCTCTGGCTCAAGGAGCCCTTCACGCGCACGCGCATCCTTGCCGTGCTGCTGGCGGCGGCGTCCATACCGCTGCTGCGGCTGGGGTGATTGATCACAGCCCACCCCCTCGACGCGCCGGACGCATTTCTTATTTTTCGAGCTCCCACGCATCCTAAAGTGCTGAGGGAGTTGTCATGACGCGTTGCGTAATGGTCTTGTTGCCGCTCTCCTTCCTGGTTGGCGCCTGTGCCTCCGGCCATAGTGTCGCGACGGACGGTCGCCGCGCCGTCCTCGGCATGACTGCCCGTACGTTCCAGTCCTGTGCTGGCATTCCGACACGCACCAAGCGCCTCGACGAGCGCACGGAACTCTTCTCCTACGAGCTCAAGAACGAGAATACCGGCGGCATGGAGGTCAACCTGCCGATGGTCGGCGGCGGTTTCAAGATCGGGCGCAGCGGTTCGTACTGTCACGCGATCGTCCGTGTCGTCGACGGCAAGGTCGCCGAGCTGAACTACACCGGCGACAACGACGACTTCGTGGGCAAGGAGGGCGTCTGCGCGCCGATCGTGCGCGGCTGCCTGCGCGTCCACGGCAACGACCCGGAGGTCGAGGCCGCCAAAGGCGGTCAACGGCGCAACAAATAGGTGTCCATGATCCAGCCGTTGGCGCGGCGCGCTTCGCTGCGGCGGCGATGGATCTCGTCGGCGACGTCCTTCACCTTGCCCGCGATCAGGATCTCGTCCGGCGTGCCGAGATAGGCGCCCCACCAGATGTCGACGTCCTGGTCGGCGAAGCGGCGGTAGGTGTCCTCGCCGTCGAGCAGCACCACCACGCTGTCGATGCCGGGCGGGAAGCCGTCGGCGAGCTGACGCCCCGTGGTGATGGTCACCGCCTCTCCGATGCGATTGAGGGGAATCCTGTGCGCCGCGGCGAGCGCCTGGATGGCGGTGATGCCGGGGAACACCTCGACGTCGAGCGCCACGCCGGCCGCCTGCAGCGCGTCGAGATTGCGGATCGTGCTGTCGTAGAGCATGGGATCGCCCCACACGAGGAAGGCGCCGGTTTCGCCGTCCCGCATTCCGCTTTCGATCAACCGGGCGAACGAGGCCTGCTTCTCGCGGTTGAGATCGGCGACCGATGCCCGGTAGTCGGCGGGCTTGGGATCGCGCGGCGGGCTCGACTCCTGGGCGACGCGCCAGCTGCGGTTCCTGACGTGACGGCGCAGGATCTCCTCGCGCACCGCCCGCAGCTTTCCCTTGGTCTCGCCCTTGTCGAGGAGGAAGAAGACGTCGACGCGGTTCAGCGCCTGCACGGCCCGCACCGTAAGCTGGTCGGGATCGCCGACGCCGATGCCGATGACGAGGATCTTCTTCATGCGGGCCTTGTCGCCCCGATTCACGTGCCCGTCCAGGCCCGCCGCGTGGTCGAGAAGGCCAGCAGGGCCGAGAAGGCGACGATGCCGAGCGCCACGCAGGCATAGAGGCCCGACACGCCCCAGCCGAACTGGTCGAGCGCGAGCAGGCTGCCGCCGGCGGCGATGGTGATGCGCGTGAGGTTGGCGGCGACCGGCCAGTACATCTCGCCGGTGCCCTGCGAGGCGAAGTAGAGCGCCATGGCGACTCCGAAGAAGCCGTAGGCGGGGCCAACGATGCTGAGATAGTGCCGGCCGGAAGCCAGCGCCCGGGGATCGGCGGTGAACAGGCCGAGCCACAGCTCGGGCCAGATCGCCACGACGATGCCGATCACCGCCGCGATGGCGCCGGCCATGGCGGCCCCCGTCCAGGCGAGTCGCTGGGCGCGGGCGTACTGGCGGGCGCCGATGTTGGTGCCGACCAGCGCGGTCAAGGTGGCGCCGATGCCGAAGCTGATGGGGATCAGCATGTACTCCAGGCGGCTGCCGATGCCGTAGCCGGCGATCGCGCCGTCGCCTTCGCGACCGATCAGCCCGGTGACCACCAGCACCGTGCCGTTGGTCAGGATGACGACCACGCAGGCGATCAACCCGACCTTCAGGATGTCGCGAAAGGCCGCCCATTTGAACCCGCCTTGCGGCCAATGCAGGCGCAGGGCGGCCTTTGGCCCGACGAGCCTGCTCAGCATCCAGACGGCGGCGATGGCGAAGGAGATCACCGCCGCGAGCGCCGGTCCGCGGATGCCGAGCGCCGGCAGGCCGAACCAGCCCAAGGTCAGCGCGCCGGTGAGCGGGATCTGCAGCGCCGCCGTGGCGACCAGCGCATAGCCCGGAGTCTTCATGTCGCCCGTGCCGCGCAGCACCGATGCCATGGAGTTGGCGACCCAATGGGCGGCACAGCCCAGGAAGAGAATGGTGGCGAAGGCCTCGGCGCGGTCGAGGGCGGCGCCGCTGCCGCCCAGCGCGCCGTAGATCGTGCGGCCGAAGCCCACGAACACGACGGCGAACAGCGCCGACATGCCGAGCGCGATGGCGAGCGCATGGACAGCCGCCGCTTCTGCCGCCCGCCGATTGCCGGCGCCGAGCGCACGCGCGACCGAGGAGGAGATGCCGCCGCCCATGGCGCCGGCCGACATCATGCCGAGCGTCATCTGGGTGGGAAACACCAGGGCCAGGGCGGCCAGGTCGACGGTGCCCAGCTGGCCCACGAACCAGCCGTCGGAAATGCTGACCAGGCTCTGCATGGCCACGTTCAGCACGTTGGGCAGGGCGAGGGCGAGGATGGTGGGCACGATCGGCCCTGCCAGCATCATCTGCCGGCGCTCGGCGGGACTCATCGGCCGCTCGTGTAGCTACACATATTGCCGGCACGATGGCAGTTTCTGCCGGAAATGCGCGCGAGCTTATCTCATGGGGCCATCAGGCCCGTGCGCACAGCGCGAGGACCGTCTGGGCGAGCTGGTCCACGGTGCGGATTTCAGCCACGAGGTTGATCGGCAGGGAAACGTCGAACCGGTCCTCGAGCGCCACGATCATGTCCATGAGCGTGAGCGAATCGATGGTCGAACCGTCGGAGATGACCGTGGTGCCCGAGATCGGCCGGTCGCCGAGCTGGTACGGCAGAAGCTGACGGCGGATCTCGCGCATGACGTCCAGCTGCAGGGACACGCGCTCGGCCTTCTCGGCTATCAGGTCAACCGTGCTTTGCAAACGACTCTCCGCCCAATGACGCCGACGGCATCAGACAGCAAGGCAGTACCCAGGGGAAATAACGTTTGGTTACCAAACGTTGCGAAGGCGGTCGAAAAACCGCCCTATTCGGCGGCGAGCGGCGTCGGCGCCAGCCAGCGATCGAAATCGCGCAGGGCGCGTGCACTGAGTGCCTGCTTGCGCTCCTTGCCGCGCAAGGTCCCTTCGAGCGGCGGGAACAGGCCGAAGTTGACGTTCATCGGCTGGAAGGTCGCGGCGTCGGCGTTGCCGGTGATGTGGCTGAGGAGGGCGCCCATGGCCGTCGTCGCGGGCGGCACGACCGGCGTCGCGCCGAGCCGCTCGGCGGCGGTGAAGCGTCCTGTCATGAGGCCGACGGCGGCGCTCTCGACGTAGCCCTCGCAGCCGGTGATCTGGCCGGCGAAGCGCAGGCGGGGCATCGCCTTCAGCCGCAGCGTGGCATCGAGCAGGCGGGGGCTGTTGAGGAAGGTGTTGCGATGCAGGCCGCCAAGTCGCGCGAACTCGGCGTTCTGGAGGCCGGGAATGGTGCGGAACAGCCGCGTCTGCTCGCCGTGCTTGAGCTTGGTCTGGAAGCCCACGATGTTCCACAACGTGCCGAGCGCATTGTCCTGGCGCAGCTGCACCACGGCCCATGGCCGCCGCCCGGTCCGCGGATTGCGCAGGCCCACGGGCTTCATCGGCCCCCAGCGCAGCGTGTCCGGACCGCGTGCGGCCATCACCTCGATCGGCAGGCATCCGTCGAAGTAGGGCGTGCTCGCCTCCCACTCCTTGAACTCGGTCTTCTCGGCGGCCAGAAGCGCCGCGATGAAGGCTTCGTACTCTTCCTTGTTCAGCGGGCAGTTGAGGTAGTCGGCGCCATCGCCGGCCGGCCCGCCTTTGTCGTAGCGCGACTGCTTCCAGGCGATCGACCGGTCGATGCTGTCGAAATGCACGATCGGCGCGATGGCGTCGAAGAAGGCGAGCGAATCCTCGCCGCTCTGCGTGCGGATCGCCTCCGCCAATGCCGGCGAGGTGAGGGGACCGGTGGCGACGATCACGCTGTCCCAGTCGGCGGGCGGCAGGCCCATCACCTCTTCGCGCCTGAGCTCGACCAGCGAATGGCCGAGCAGCGCGCCCTGCACAGCGGCCGAGAAGCCGTGGCGGTCGACGGCGAGCGCGCCGCCGGCCGGCAGCTTGTGGGCGTCGGCCGCGCGCATGATCAGCGAGCCGGCGCGGCGCATCTCCTCGTGCAGCAGGCCGACGGCGTTGTTGCTGGCGTCGTCGGACCGGAAGGAGTTGGAGCAGACCAGCTCGGCCAGGCTGTCGGTGAGATGGGCCTCGGTGCCGCGCACCGGCCGCATCTCGTGCAGCACGACGGGCACGCCGGCCGACGCGATCTGCCAGGCCGCTTCCGAGCCTGCGAGGCCGCCCCCTACGATATGTATTGGCTTGCCGCTTGACGTCATGCTGTCCGAATGGGTTCTTGTCGTCCTTCGCTTCGCTCAGGACGACAGCTCGTTCGCTCAGGGCTACAGCTTAATAGATGGGGAATCGCACAATGGCCAACAAGTTCCACAATCCCAAGTCCGTCGCCCTCGCCGGCAAGTACAGCCTCGCCGCCGAGGTTCCGGCGGGTGCGCGAATCGTCTTCGTCGCGGGCCAGGTCGGGCTCGACGGCAACGGCAAGCTCGCCGACGGCATCGAGGCGCAGTGCGATCAGGTCTGGAAGAACATCGGCGAGGTGCTGAAGGCCGCCGACATGACCTTCAAGGACATCGTGAAGATCAATTCGTTCCTGACCGACAGCCGCTTCATCATGGCCAACCGCGCCGCGCGCGACAAGGTCATCGGCGAGCCGTATCCGTCGTCGACGCTGCTGATCGTCCAGGGCCTGGCCGATCCCGCCATGCTGGTCGAGATCGAGGTCATCGCGGCGAAGTGACGTCCGGCGCCGCCTTGACACCCATTATGCTCAAAAATAGCATAATAGGATGACGCAGTCGCTCAAGGTCGCGCTCGCCCAGCTCAATCCCAAGGTCGGCGACGTCGCCGGCAATCTCGCCAAGGTGCGCGCCGCGCGCGTCGAGGCGGCAAGGCAGGGCGCCGACCTGATGCTGACGGCCGAGTTGGTCCTCGCGGGATACTTCCCCGAGGACCTTGTGCTGAAGCCCGCGTTCGTGAAGCGCTGCCACGAGGCGGTCGAGGAACTACGCGCCGATACCAGGGACGGCGGTCCGGCGCTGTTCGTCGCCACGCCATGGCGCGAGGACGGCAAGCTCTACAACGCCATCGTCTGCCTCGACCGAGGCGAGATCGTCGGCAAGCGCTACAAGGTCGATCTGCCGAACTATGGCGTGTTCGACGACAAGCGGGTCTTCGCGCCGGGTCCCATGCCGGGGCCGCTGGTGGTCCGGGGCGTGCGCATCGGTGTGCCGATCTGCGAGGACGTCTGGACCCCCGACGTCGTCGAATGCATTTCCGAGACCGGCGGCGAGATCCTGCTGGTGCCCAACGCCTCGCCGTACGAAGTCGGCAAGACCGACGTGCGCGTGCAGCTCGCCGTGAAGCGCGTCGTCGAGAGCGGCCTGCCCCTGGTCTATCTCAACCAGGTCGGCGGCCAGGACGAGGTGATCTATGACGGTGGGTCGTTCGCGCTCGGGGCCGACCGTTCGCTCAAGGCCAAGCTCGCTTCGTTCCGCGAGCAGGTCGCGACCATCGAGTTCCGGCATGGCGCCGATGGGTGGGAATGCCAGCCCGGGCCGATCGCACCCGAGCTCAGCGAGGTCAAATCGATCTACCAGGCAATGATGCTGGGCCTGCGCGATTACGTGAACAAGACGGGCTTCCCCTCGGTGGTGATCGGGCTTTCGGGCGGCGTCGATTCGGCGTTGACGGTCGCGGTTGCCGCCGATGCGCTGGGGCCCGGGCGGGTGCATGCGATCATGATGCCGTCGCCCTATACCAGCCGCGAGTCGCTCGAGGACGCCAAGGCCTGCGCGGAGGCGATCGGCGTGCGCTACGACGTGGTCGACATCGGACCGGCGATGGAGGCCTTTCGCGGCATGACGCGGCCGCTGTTCGGCAACCGCGAGGACGACGTCACCGAGGAGAACATCCAGAGCCGCGCCCGCGGCGTCGTGCTGATGGCGGTGTCGAACAAGCTCGGCGGCATGGTCGTGACGACGGGCAACAAGTCGGAAATGGCCGTCGGCTATGCCACGCTCTACGGCGACATGAGCGGCGGCTACAACGTGCTGAAGGACGTCTACAAGACCACCGTTTTCGAGCTGTGCCAGTGGCGCAACGCGCATCTGCCCGAGGGCGCGCTGGGCCGCCAGGGCAGGGTGATCCCCGAGCGCATCATCACCAAGCCGCCGTCCGCCGAGCTCAGGCCCGACCAGAAGGATTCCGATTCGCTGCCGCCTTATCCGGTGCTGGACCTGATCCTCAAGGGCCTGATCGAGCGTGACCTTTCCGCCGAGGAGGTGGCGGCGGAAGGTCACGACATCGCCACGGTCGACAGGGTATGGCGCCTGCTCGAGGGCGCGGAGTACAAACGACGCCAGGCGCCGCCCGGCGTGAAGATCACGTCGCGCATCATCAGCCGGGAACGGCGCTATCCGATCGTGAACGGGTTTCGAGGCTAGGTGACACCGATGCTCATCGCGCAGATCTCGGACATGCACGTCAAGCCGCCGGGCGAGCTTCTGTTCAAGCGCATCGATACGGCGGGCTTCCTCGAGCGCGCGGTGGCGCACGTCATGGCGCTCGATCCCAGGCCCGATATCGTCCTTGCCACGGGCGACCTGGTCGAGGGCGGCAAGCCCGAGGAATACGCGCTGCTGCGCCGCCTGCTCGCGCCGCTGTCGATGCCGGTCTATCTCATCCCCGGCAACCACGACGCGCGCGACGCCATGCGCGAGGCCTTCGGCGATCACGCCTACCTGCCGAAGAGCGGGTTCATGCAGTATGCGATCGACGACCTGCCGGTGCGGCTGATCGCGCTCGACACGCTGGTGCCGGGCAAGGGCCACGGTGCGCTGTGCAGCGAACGGCTGGACTGGCTGGAGGCGCGGCTCGGCGAGAGCGCCAGGCCGACGATCCTGTTCATGCATCATCCGCCGTTCGACTGCGGCATCGACGCCTTCGACGCCATGAAGCTCAACGAGGGCGGCGACCGGCTGGCGGCGATCGTGCGAGGTCACGGCCATGTCGAGCGTGTGGTGTGCGGCCACGTCCATCGGCCGATCCAGGTGCTGTGGGCCGGCACCATGGCCTCGATCGCGCCGAGCACGGCCCACCAGGCGACCCTGGACCTTCACGCGAAGGCGCCGCATTCATTGATGATGGAGCCGCCCGGCTTGGCGCTTCACCTGTGGCGGCCGGGCATGGGCCTCGTGACCCATGTCAGCTACATCGGAACCTACAGGGGGCCCGAGCCGTTCCGCACCCTGCAATGACCATCGCCCAATCCCGGCCCGGCTCGCGGTGGAGCCTCGAGACGCTGTTCAAGCGGCTGGGGCCGGGCGTCATCACCGGCGCCGCGGACGACGATCCGAGCGGCATCGCCACCTATTCGCAGGCGGGTGCGCAGGCGGGCTTCGGCCTGCTGTGGACGGTGGTCCTCACCTGGCCGCTGATGGTGGCCGTGCAGTCGGTCAGCGCCCGCATCGGCCGCGTCACCGGCCGCGGGCTCGCCGGCAACATGGTCAAGGTCTTTCCGCGCAGCGTCGTCACGCTGCTGGTGCTCCTGCTCTTCGTGGCCAACACCATCAATCTCGGCGCCGACCTCGCCGCCATGGGCGCCGCGGCCAACCTGGTGCTGGGAGGCAGCGGGCGCCTCTACACGCTGGGCTTTGCCGCGTTTTCCCTGCTCGCGATCGTGTTCCTGCCATACCATCGCTATGTCGGCCTGTTGAAATGGTTCACCTTCTCGCTGCTGGCCTATGTCGGCGTCGTCTTCGCCGTGAAGATCGACTGGTCGGCGGTGGCCGCCGGCGCCTTGGTGCCCAAGGTCGAGCTCGCGGGAGAGGCGCTGACGCTGGTCGTGGCGATCTTCGGCACCACCATCAGCCCGTATCTCTTCTTCTGGCAAAGCTCGCAGGAAGTCGAGGATGAGGAGGCCGATCCGGAAGCGGCGCCGTTGCGGTACCACCCCGAGCAGGCGCAGCGCGAGCTCAACCGTATCGGCTGGGAGACCTGGGTCGGCATGGCGATCTCGAACCTGATCGCCTTCTTCATCATGCTGACCACGGCGGTGACGCTGCACGCCAACGGCCAGACCGACATCCAGACCGCCGAACAGGCAGCCGAGGCGCTGCGGCCGATCGCGGGCGACGCGGCCTTCCTGCTGTTCAGCCTGGGCCTGATCGGCACCGGCCTGCTGGCCGTTCCGGTGCTGGCCGGATCGGTGGCCTACGCGGTCGGCGAGGCGCGCGGCTGGCGCATCGGCCTGGAGCGGCCGCTCAACGAGGCGCGGCCGTTCTATGTCGTGATCGCCCTCGCCATCCTGCTCGGCGTCGGCCTCGGCTTCACGCCGCTCGATCCGATCAAGGCACTGCTGTGGAGCGCCGTCGTGAACGGCGTGATCGTCGTGCCGATCATGGCGGCGATGATGATCATGGCGAGCCGCCGCAAGCTGATGGGCCGCTTCGTCGCCGAGCGCTGGCAGGTCGTGCTGGGCTGGGCCGCCACAGCCGTGATGACGGCGGCCGCGGTCGCGATGTTCGCGACGATGTGAGGGCCTGCCGGCCGCATGAGAGACGTTGCCATGCAGGTCTAGGTTAGGTCGCGCGCGAGAGCGGGTGTGCGGTGCTAGCGTTCTGGCATGAAGCTCTATTCCGGACCGCTCAGCATGTTCGGCGCCAAGGCCGAGATCGCAGCCCATGAGAAGGGCATCGACTTCGAGCTCGTCATGGTGCCGTTCGAGATGAAGACGCTGTATCAGCCCAAGCATCCCGAGGTGCTGCGCATCAATCCCAAGCGCCAGGTGCCGGTGCTGATCGATGACGGCCCCGGCGGCGATCTCGAGATCTTCGATTCGACGCAGATCTTCGAGTACTTCGAGACGATCAGGCCCGAGCCTGCCCTGTGGCCGGCGGAGGCCAAGGCTCGCGCACGGGCGCGGCTGCTGGAGCACAAGTCGGACGAGGTCTACTTTCCGCCGATCGTCCGCCTGATGGGCCTGCAGAACACGCCCGACGATCCGGCGGCCGTCGAGGCGCGCGCCGCGGCCCATGCCTATTATGACGGCATGGAGAAAAGCATCGCCGGACAGGAATGGCTGGCCGGCACCTATTCCTACGCCGACATCGCCTTCTACATGGCGCAGATCTTCGGAGAGCGCATGGGCGCGCCGCTGACCGACGCCCATCCGAGGCTGCAGGCGTGGCGCGACCGCATGGGCACACGGCCGGCGGTGCGGCGGGTCGCCGGTGCCATGGGGCGCTACCTGATCGGCCAGGGTCGCAAGCTTCCAGCCTTTCTGGCAAAGCTCAGCGCATGACGAAGATCCTGTTCCTGCCTGGCTCGGGGGCTTCGCCGGATTTCTGGCGGCCAGTTGGCGCTCTGCTGCCGCCCGACCGGCCCAGGCACTATTTTGGCTGGCCGGGGCTCGGCAACCAGCCGCATGATCCGGCGATCAAGGGCATCGACGATCTGGTGCGCATGGTCCTGGCCGAGATGGACGGTCCGGTCGACCTGGTCGCGCAGTCGATGGGCGGCGTGATAGCCGCGCGGCTGGCGATCGAGCATCCGCAGAAGGTGCGCGGTCTGGTGCTCGCGGTGACGTCGGGCGGCGTCGACATGGTGGGACTGGGCGCGTCGGATTGGCGACCGGCTTATCGCCGGTCGTTCCCGAACGCGGCAGCCTGGATCCTCGAGCCGCGGACCGCCGCTCCGCAGCCGGTGGAGAAGATCGCGGCCCCGACGTTGCTCTTGTGGGGCGATGCCGATCCGATCAGCCCGGTCGCCGTCGGCAAGCACCTTGAAGCGCGCATTGCCGGTGCCCGCTTGCACGTCGTCGCCGGCGGGAACCACGATGTCGCGCAGACGCATGCGGCCGAGGTGGCGCCGCTGATCGCCCGGCACCTCGCCTGACTACGCCGTCCGCCGGCGTCCCTGCACGGTGAGCCGGCCGTCGGCTTCGCGCCGCAGGACGATGATCTCGCCGTCGCCGGCGCCGGTCTCGGCTATGCCCGAGATCACGACCTGGTGCGTGACGAGCAACGTCGGCTGCGCGAGCTCGAGCCGTCCGATCCAGGCGCGCAGAGCCTCGAGCTGACGGGCCCGTGGTTCGGGTGCCGGACCGAAGTAGCTCAGCAACGGCTGTTGCGTCACCTCGCCCAGCTTCATGAGCGTCGCCGTATCGAGGCAGCGGCACCACGGGCTCGAATAGACGTGCGCCGACGCGACGTCGACGGCGCGCAGGAGGTCGCCCATGCGGGCCGCCTGGGCCCGGCCGCCGGCCGAGAGGTTGCGCTGCGTCGAGCAGTCGTCGAGCCGGAAGCCCGACGGATCGAGCACGCCGGGAGCCGAGGCATGACGGATCATGGCGAGATGGCCGGGGCTGCGCAGGGCCGACAACGGATCGCCGGCGGCGGCGCCGAAGGCGATCGGCAGCCCGAGCAACGCGCACAGGCTGCGGCGCGCGATCGGGAGGGCCGTCGTCATGACCCGAAGGTCACGGCTTGACCGTGCGGCCCAGCGCCGTTTCGTAGACGCGCAGGATCGACGAGCTGTCGCTCGAGCCCAGCTTCATGCCGCGCGCCAGGCGCTGCAGGTTGTGGGTCGAGGAGCCCTGCGGCAGCGGCACGCCGAGCTCGTCGCCGAGTTCGAGCGCGAGATGAAGGTCCTTGTAGGCGAGGTCGAGGGCGAAGCTCGCCTTGAAGTCGCCGCTCAGCGCGCGCTCGGACAGGCTCCTGAAGGAATTAGAGTTGCCGCTGGAGTTGGACACCACCTGGATCAGCTTCGTGGGATCGAGCCCGGCGCTCACGCCCAGCATCAGGCCTTCGGCCGCGGCCGCGGCGTTGCAGAAGGCGAGCATGTTGTTGACCAGCTTGGCCACCGTGCCGGTGCCGAGCTCGCCCATGTGGATGACGTTGGCGCTGAACGACTGCAGCACCGGCAAGGCGTCGTCGAACACCTTCTTGTCGCCGCCCACCATGATGGCGATCGTGGCGGCCTCGGCGCCGACCGTTCCGCCGCTCACCGGCGCGTCGAGCATGGCGATGCCCTTGGCGGCCATGGCGGCGCCGATCTTCTTCACCATCGCCGGGGCATTGGTGCTGAGGTCGATGTAGGTCTGGCCCTGGGCGATGTTGGCCAGGATGCCGCCGTCGCCCAGGGTCACCGCTTCGACGTCCCTCGGCATGGGCAGCGAGGTCATCACCACGTCGGCGCCCCTGGTGACCTCGGCGATGGACCTGGCGGCCGTCGCGCCCAGGTCGGTGCAGGTCTTCACCGCCGCGGCATTGAGGTCGAACACCGTCACCTGGTGGTTGCTGCGCTTGACGATGTTGCGGCACATGGGGCCGCCCATGTTGCCGACGCCGATGAATCCCACCTTCACTGTTTCCTCCTGCGTGATGTGACGACGGACTATACGCCAGAACGCCAACGGGAGTGTTTCGCCCCGCAACCCGGCGGGGCAATATGGCCACGAGACCGGGAGGACCGTCGGCCCAATGGCGCGCAACAAGCTGCATCCGATTCCCCATCCGCCGCGCACGCCGGTGCTCGGCAACATGCTCACCGTGGATGGGGATGCACCGATCCAGGACCTCATGCGGATCGCCCGCGAGCAGGGGCCGATCTTCTGGCTCGACATGATGGGCACGCCGCTGGTCGTGGTGTCGGGCGCCGAGCTGGTGGCCGAGCTGTGCGACGAGAAGCGCTTCGACAAGGCGGTGCGCGGCTCGCTGCGCCGCGTCCGCATGCTGGGCGGCGACGCGCTGTTCACCGCCGAGACGCAGGAGCCCAACTGGCAGAAGGCGCACAACATCCTGCTGCCGACCTTCGCCCATCGCATGATGCAGACCTACCACGAGGGCATGCTCGACATCGCCGAGCAGCTCGTCACCAAGTGGGAGCGGCTGAACGCCGACGAGGAGATCGACGTGGTGCGCGACATGACCGCGCTAACCCTCGACACGATCGGCCTGTGCGGCTTCAACTACCGCTTCAACTCGTTCTACCGCAGTGACAACCACCCCTACGTCGAATCGCTGGTGCGCGCGCTCGAAGCCGTGATGAAGATGCGCGGCCTGCCGCTCGAGGACATCACCCAGCGCAAGAGCCGCAAGAAGCTCGAGCAGGATGTCGGCTTCATGAACGGCATCGCCGACCGCATCATCCGCGAGCGCCGCGAGGTGCCGGCCGACGACCAGAGCAAGCCCGACCTGCTGGGCTACATGCTGAGCGGCGTCGACCGGCAGAGCGGCGAGCGGCTGGACGACGTCAACATCCGCTACCAGATGAACACCTTCCTGATCGCGGGTCACGAGACCACGAGCGGGATGCTGTCCTTCGCGATCTACTTCCTGCTGAACAATCCGCACGTGATCCAGAAGGCCTACGAGGAGGTCGACCGCGTGCTGGGCCGCGACGTCAATGCCAGGCCGACGGCGCATCAGGTCAACCAGCTCGTCTATATCGGGCAGATCCTGAAGGAGTCGCTGCGGCTCTGGCCGACCGCGCCGGCTTTCGGCCTCTACCCGTACCAGAACGAGACGATCGGCGGGAAATACAAGCTGCGCAAACGCACCTTCGTCACCGTGCTGACGGCGATGCTGCATCGCGACCAGTCGGTCTGGGGCCCGCGCGCGGAAGTGTTCGATCCCGAGAACTTCGCGCCCGAGCGCGAGGCCAGGATGCCGACGCATGCCTTCAAACCGTTCGGCAACGGCCAGCGCGCCTGCATCGGCCGCCAATTCGCCATGACCGAGGCGACCTTGGTGCTTGGCTTGATCCTGCAGCGCTTCCGCCTGGTCGACCACACGCGCTATCAGCTCAAGATCAAGGAATCGCTCACCATCAAGCCCGAAGGCCTGATGATGCGCGTGAAGCTGCGCCCTGACGTCGTGCGCGGATCGGGCGTGAGCGTCGCCGCGCGGCCGGCGCCCAGGAAGGCGACACCGAAGAAGGCCGCCAAGAGCCACGGCACCAGGCTCACCGTGCTGTTCGGCTCCAACATGGGCACCGCCGAGGAGCTGGCGCGCTCGATCGCCGACTCGGGCGAAGCTCAGGGCTTCGAAACGACACTGGGCGGCCTCGACGACCACGCCGGCAAGCTGCCGACGGAGGGCGCCGTGGCCATCGTCTGCGCCTCCTACAACGGCGCGCCGCCCGACAATGCCGGCGCCTTTCTCGAGCGCCTGCGCGAGGCGGCACCCGGCTCGCTGACGGGCGTGCGCTACACCGTGTTCGGCTGCGGCAACCGCGACTGGGCATCGACCTATCAGGCGATCCCGCGCGAGATCGACGAGCTGCTCTCCGCCAAGGGAGCGGAGCGTCTTTATGCGCGCGGCGAGGGTGATGCCAAGGAGGACCTCGACGGCCATTTCGAGAACTGGAACGAGGCGCTGCTGCCGACGCTGGCCGACAAGCTCGGCGTGACGCTCGAGACCGACACGGGCGCGGCGCAGGAGCCGCTTTACCAGGTGCAGTCGGTCGACAGGCCGCCGGCCAATCCCATCATCGGCGGCGCCGGCGCGCTGCCGATGCGGGTGTTGGCCAACCGCGAGCTGCAGAACCCGGCTTCCTCGGGCCGCAGCACGCGCCACATCGAGGTCCTGCTGCCCGACGGCGTCAGCTATCGTGCCGGCGACCATCTCAGCATCGTGCCGCAGAACGCCGCGGCGCTGGTCGAGCGCGCGCTACGTCGCTTTGGCTTCGCGCCGGGCGCCCATGTCATGCTGGCCGCGGCCGAAGGGCGGCGGGCCAACCTGCCGGTCGGCGAGGCGATCGCCGTCCATCGCCTGATGTCGGACTTCGTCGAGCTGCAGCATCCGGCGACGCGCAAGCAGATCCAGGCCATGGCGCAGCACACCCGCTGCCCCTTCACGCGGCCCAAGCTAGAGGCGCTGCTCGACGAGGAGCGGTTCCGCGGAGAGATCCTGGCCAGGCGGAAGTCCGTGCTGGACCTCCTCGAAGAGCATCCGGCCTGCGAGCTGCCGTTCGCCGTGTTCCTCGAGATGCTGCCGCTGATGACCCCTCGCTACTACTCGATCTCGTCCTCGCCCATGGCCGACGGCAATCGCTGCTCGATCACCGTGGCCGTGGTCGAGGGGCCGGCTCGTTCGGGCAGCGGCGTCTATCACGGCGTCTGCTCCAATCACCTGTCGCGGCAGGCGGCCGGGGCCACGGTGCAGGCCTTCGTCAAGGAGACCAAGGCGGGCTTCCGGCTGCCGGTCGATCCGGCGGCGCCGATCGTCATGATCGGGCCGGGCACGGGCCTGGCGCCGTTCCGCGGCTTCCTGCGCGAGCGCGCGGCGCTCAAGGCGCAAGGGCGAACGCTGGGACCGGCGATGCTGTTCTTCGGCTGCCGGCATCCGGCGCAGGACTTCATCTACGGCGAGGAGCTCGAGGAACAGGCGGCGGCCGGCATCGTTGACCTGCATGTCGCCTTCTCCCGCCACGACGGAAAGAAGATCTACGTGCAGGACCTCCTGAAGGCCGAGGCCGAGCGGGTGCGCGCGCTGATCGAGCAAGGCGCCATCGTCTATGTCTGCGGCGACGGCGGGCGCATGGAGCCCGACGTCAAGCGCGCGTTGGCGGCGATGTACGACGACGCCTTCGTCGCGCGACTCGCGGCCGACAATCGCTACGTGCTGGACGTGTGGGCAAGCAGCTGAACCGCGACCAGGAACGTGCCCGTGATCTGCGCCGCATCAAGGCCGCGGCGACCGTGCTGCTGGTGTTCACGGCGGCGCTGTTCATCGTGGCACGCCATTTCGAGCCGACGCACTGGGCCTGGGGTTACGTCGCGGCCTTCGCCGCGGCGGCGACCGTCGGCGGGCTGGCCGACTGGTATGCCGTGGTCGCCCTGTTCCGCCGGCCGCTCGGCCTGCCGATCCCGCACACGGCGATCATCCCGCGCAATCACCTGCGCATCGCCGACACGCTGGGCGAGTTCATCGAGACCAACTTCCTGGCGCCCGAGCCGGTCGAGGCGCGGCTGCGCGAGGTCGACTTCGCCGCCCTGATCGCCGAGTGGCTGTCCGATCGCGAGCGTAGCGCCGCGCTGGCGGGCTTCGTGCTGCAGCTGCTGCCGCAATCGCTCAGCGCCATCGAGCAGTCGGGTCTCAAGGGCTTCATCGGCCGGCGCATCATGACGGAGCTGGAGCGGGTCGAGCTGGCGCCGCTGGCGGCGGGCCTCCTGAGCGCCGTGACCGAAAAGGGCCGCCACCAGCGCCTGCTCGACGAGCTGTTGGCGGCGCTGGAGAAGGTGCTGACCAACGAGGAAACGCTGGCCGCCTTGCGCGAGAAGATCCGTCAGGAGCTGCCGGCGCTGTTCAACCTCTACCGCGCCGATGCCTACCTGCTGCGCAAGATCGTCGCCTCGACCAGCGCCTTCATCCAGGATGCACGAGCCAATCCCGAGCATCCGCTGCGCGGCGAGTTCGACAGTTTCGTGACAGGCTTCATCGAGCGCCTGCGCAGCTCGGCTGCATTCGCGCGGCGCGCCGAGAGCCTGAAGCGCGACATGCTGGCGCGGCCGGAGATCACCGCCGTCGCCGAGGGCGCCTGGGACAGCCTGAGG
>JAEWIV010000212.1 GCA_023386865.1 Pseudomonadota bacterium | reverse complement strand
GATGGCGTAAACCCAACAGGGAGCAGCACCATGAAGACCAACAGGCGTGCTTTCGTCGGCGGCGCCGCCGCGGCGACGATGCTTTCGGGTACCCGAGTAGCGTTCGCACAGAAGAAGTACGATGACGGGGCGACCGACAAGGAGATCAGGATCGGTCATACCAACCCGTACAGTGGGCCGGCGTCTTCCTACGGTGTCATCGGCAAGTGCATCGAGGCCTACTGGAAGAGCGTCAACGACCGCGGCGGCATCAACGGCCGCATGATCAAGTTCATCACGCTCGACGACGGCTACAATCCCTCGAAAACCGTCGAATGCGTGCGCCAGCTGGTCGAGCAGGACAAGGTTCTCTGCACCTTCAACACGCTCGGCACGCCGACCAACACGGCGATCCACAAGTACATGAACCAGAAGAAGGTCCCCATGCTGTTCGTGGCGACCGGCGCGTCGAAGTGGGGCAAGCCCAAGGAGTTCCCGTGGACGATGGGCTATCAGCCCGACTACCACACCGAGGCCGTGATCTACGCCAAGCACATCCTGGCCAACGTCAAGGATGCCAAGATCGGCGTCCTGATGCAGAACGACGACTACGGCAAGGACTACTGGGAAGGCTTCAAGGAGGGCCTCGGCAAGGAGATCGGCCGCGTCGTCAAGCACGTGACCTACGAGGTCACCGATCCCACGGTCGACAGCCAGGTGATCCAGCTCAAGGACACCGGCGCCAACGTCTTCTTCAACATCGCCATCCCCAAGTTCGCCGCCCAGGCGATGCGCAAGGCGGCGGAGATCGGCTGGCGGCCGGCGCAGTATCTCAACAACGTCTCGGGACAGGTCACGACGACCATGAAGCCTGCCGGTTTCGAGAATGTGCAGGGCGTGATCACCGCCGCCTGGCTGAAGGATCCGACCGATCACCAATGGGACAACGACGAGGAGCTCAAGGCGTGGCGCGCCTGGATGGCGAAATACATGTCGGGCGCCAATCTCGGCGACGTCAACTACGTCTACGCGCATTCGGTGTCCTACCTGATGGAGCAGACGCTGAAGAAGTGCGGCAACGAGCTGACGCACGCCAACCTGATGCGGCAGGCGGCCAGCCATCAGAAGCTCAGGGTGCCGGGCCTGCTGCCGGGCATCACCGTGTCGACCAGCCCGACCGATTTCTATCCGGTGCAGGCCGTGCAGCTGCAGCGCTTCAAGGGCGAATCCTGGGAGCTGTTCGGCGAGATCATGCACGCCGAAAGCAGCTGACGCGAGACGGGTGCAACATTCCCGAGGTGCGGAAGGCCGCTTTCGAGCGGCCTTCTTTTTTGCGACTTTTCGGAAGAAACTCCGCGCCGTCTGACAATCGGGAGGGTTCTGTGGTCACGAGTAGGCGTGGGTTCGTGGGTGGTGCGTCGGCGTTGGCGTTGCTGTCGGGTTCGTCGGCGGCGTTGGCGCAGAAGAAGTATTCGGACGGTGCGACCGACAGCGAGATCAAGCTCGGCCACACCGGCCCCTACAGCGGTCCGGCCTCGTCGTACGGCCAGATCGGCAAGACGATCGAGGCCTACTGGAAGGGCGTCAACGACGCGGGCGGCATCAACGGCCGCAAGGTCAAGTTCATCACCCTGGACGACGGCTACTCGCCGCCCAAGATGGTCGAGCTGGTGCGCCAGCTGGTCGAGCAGGAGAAGGTGCTGTGCACCTTCAACACGCTCGGCACGCCGACCAACACGGCGATCCATCGCTACATGAACCAGCGCAAGGTGCCGATGCTCTACGTCGCCACCGGCGCGTCGAAGTGGGGCAAGCCCAAGGAGTTCCCGTGGACGATGGGCTTCCAGCCCGACTACCACCCAGAGGGCGTGATCTACGCCAAGCACGTCCTGGCCAACGTCAAGGATCCCAGGATCGGCGTGCTGATGCAGAACGACGACTACGGCAAGGACTACTACGAGGGCTTCAAGGAAGGGCTCGGCAAGGATGCGGGCAAGATCGTCAAGCACGTGACCTTCGAGGTGACGGACCCGACGGTCGACAGCCAGGTGATCCAGCTCAAGGATTCCGGTGCCAACGTCTTCTTCAACATCGCCACGCCCAAGGCCGCGGCCCAGGCGATCCGCAAGGCGGGCGACCTCGGCTGGAAGCCGGCGCAGTATCTCAACAACGTCTCGGCGTCGGTCGGCTCGGTGATGAAGCCCGCCGGCTTCGAGAACTGCCAGGGCATCGTCACGGCGCAATACCTGATGGATCCGACCGACAAGCAGTGGGCCGACAACGCCGACATGAAGGGCTGGAGCGCCTGGATGGACAAGTGGATGCCCGGCGCCAACAAGGCCGACGCCAACCACGTGTTCGGCTACGCCGTCGCCACCCTGATGCACGAGACGCTGAAGAAGTGCGGTGATGACCTCACCCGCGAGAACGTCATGAGGCAGGCGGCCAACTTCCAGAAGTACGCGCTGCCGATGCTGATTCCGGGCATCACCATCAACACCGGCCCGACCGACTACTACCCGATCCAGTCGGTGAAGCTCGCGAAGTTCTCGGGCGACACCTGGGAGCTGTTCGGCGAGGTCATGTCGGCCGAAGGCGCCTGAGGGCCTGCGACATCTTGGTTGGGAAGGCCGCCGACGGGCGGCCTTCTTTTTTGGTCGCTTTTGGGCTTAGCTGCAGCGCCATTTTCTCAGGGAGGAATTACAAGTGCGTACAACCAGGCGCGGTTTCGTGGGGGGCGCATCGGCGCTGGCCCTGGCTTCCGGCTCGACTTCGGCCGTCGCCCAGAAGAAGTACGACGACGGGGTGACCGACACCGAGATCAAGATCGGCAACACCAACCCCTACAGCGGCCCGGCCTCGGCCTATGCCCAGATCGCCAAGACGATCGACGCCTACTTCAAGAGCGTGAACGATGCCGGCGGCGTCAACGGCCGCAAGATCAAGTTCATCTCGCTCGACGACGGCTACAACCCGGCCAAGACGGTCGAGATCGTCCGCCAGCTGGTCGAGCAGGAGAAGATCTTCGCGCTGTTCCAGCCGCTCGGAACGCCGTGCAATACGGCGATCCACAAGTACATGAACCAGCGCAAGGTGCCGCAGCTCTACGTCGCCACCGGCGCCTCGAAGTGGGGCGACCCGAAGAACTTCCCGTGGACGATGGGCTTCCAGCCCGACTACCACACCGAGGGCGTGATCTACGCCAAGCACATCCTCGCCAACGTCAAGGACCCGAAGATCGCCGTGCTGCACCAGAACGACGATTACGGGCGCGACTATCTCGGCGGCTTCAAGGAAGGGCTCGGCAAGAACGCCGACAAGATCGTCCGGGTCGTGACCTATGAAGCCACTGATCCGACGGTCGACAGCCAGGTCATCCAGCTGAAGGACTCCGGCGCCAACGTGTTCTTCAACGTGACCGCGCCCAAGGCGTCGGCGCAGGCCATCCGCAAGGCGGCCGACATCGACTGGAAGCCGGTGCACTATCTGAACAACATCTCGGCCTCGGTCGCCGCGGTCATGAAGCCCGCGGGCTTCGACAACGCGCAGGGGATCATCACCGCCGCCTACATCATGGACGCCACCGACAAGAAGTGGGACGACAACGAGGAGATGAAAGCCTGGCGGGCGTGGATGGACAAGCACATGCCGCAGGCCAACAAGGCCGACGCCAACCACATCTACGGCTACGCCGTCGCCGTGCTGATGACCGAGACGCTGAAGCGCTGCGGCAACGACATGACGCGCGCCAACCTGATGAAGCAGGCCGCCAGCTTCCAGAAATATCGCCTGCCGCTGCTGCTGCCCGGCATCACGGTGAACACCAGCCCGACCGACTTCTACCCCATCCAGGCGGTGCAGCTGCAGCGCTTCAAGGGCGAGACCTGGGAGCTGTTCGGCGAGGTCATGCACGCCGAAAGCACCTGATCGCGTCGCCTCGCGAGGAAGTGAAGGCCACCGCGCTCCGGCGGCCTTCCTTTTTGCGACTTCCGCGCTGCAACATTGAAAACTTGTATATCGCCTCGCGAGCTTTTTCCTTTCCCACGCACGCATTTCGCGCGAGTCTTCCCGGGTAAAGCAAAAAACCACAGGAGGACGCATTGAGGACCAACAGGCGTAGATTTCTGGGCGGCGTCTCGACGGCTGCCGTGCTGTCGGCGTCGGGCGTATCGTTCGCGCAGGGTGCCAAGAAGTATTCCGACGGCGCCAGCGACACCGAGATCAAGATCGGTCACACCAATCCCTACAGCGGACCCGCGTCGGCCTACGGCGTGATCGGCAAGACGATCCAGGCCTACTGGAAATACGTCAACGACACGCAGGGCGGCGTGAACGGTCGCAAGATCAACTTCATCACCTACGACGACGGCTACAACCCGGCCAAGACGGTCGAACTGGTCCGTCAGCTCGTCGAGCAGGACAAGGTGCTGTGCACCTTCAACACGCTCGGCACGCCGACCAACACGGCGATCCACAAGTACATGAACCAGCGCAAGGTGCCGATGCTCTACGTCGCCACCGGCGCGTCGAAGTGGGGCAAGCCCAAGGAGTTCCCGTGGACGATGGGCTTCCAGCCCGACTACCACACCGAGGCGATGATCTACGCCAAGCACATCCTGGCCAACGTCAAGGATCCCAAGATCGGCGTGCTGATGCAGAACGACGACTACGGCAAGGACTACTGGGAGGGCCTCAAGGAAGGGCTCGGCAAGGACGCCAACAAGGTGGTCAAGCATGTCACCTACGAGGTGACGGACCCGACGGTCGACAGCCAGGTGATCCAGCTCAAGGATTCCGGCGCCAACGTCTTCTTCAACATCTCGACGCCCAAGTTCGCCGCCCAGGCGATGCGCAAGGCGGCCGATATCGCCTGGAAGCCGGCGCAATACCTCAACAACGTGTCGGCCTCGGTCGCGACGGTCATGAAGCCGGCGGGCTTCGAGAACGTCCAGGGCGTGCTCACGGCGGCCTACCTGATGGATCCCACCGACAAGCAGTGGGACGACAACGCCGACATGAAGGCGTGGCGCGAGTGGATGACCAAGTACAATTCGGGTGCGAGCCTGTCGGACGCCTCGAACGTCTTCGCCTACTCGGTCGTCAACCTGATGCACGAGACGCTGAAGAAGTGCGGCAACGACCTGACGCGCGAGAACCTGATGAAGCAGGCGGCCAACTTCCAGAAGTACAAGCTGCCGATGGCGCTGCCGGGCATCACGGTGAACACCAGCCCGACCGACTTCTATCCCATCCAGGCGGTGCAGCTGCAGCGCTTCAAGGGCGAGACCTGGGAGCTGTTCGGCGAGGTCATGCACGCCGAAAGCAGCTGATCGTCGCTCGATAGATGAGGAAAAGGCCGCCCTCGGGCGGCCTTTTCTTTGCTCCGTCAACGATTGCGGCGCAGCGCCTGGCGGCACTCCGCGGTGTCGGTGCGCCCGTTCCTGTCGACGTCGCAGCGGGCGAAGTTGCGCTCGGCCTGGGCCATGAACTCCTCGAGGGTCACCACGCCGTCCTTGTTGGCGTCGACGCGCTGGAAGTAGGCCGATTGGCGCTCGACCTGCCGATCGGACGGCAGCACGCTGCTGCCGATCGCCGGCGTGCGGGCAAACAGCTCGGCTTCGGTGAGCTTGCCGTCGCCGTCGGTGTCCAGGCGCTTGAAGCGGGCTTCCTGGCCCGCCTTCCATTCGGCGCGGTCGACCACGCCGTCCTTGTTGGCGTCGTAGCGCATGATGCCGGCATTGGCGCGCGCCGGCCGCTCGCCGGCCGGGGCGGGCGGGTCGCCGGGAGCGGCAAGGACGGGCGTGGCCAGGAGCAGAGCGGCGGCGGGGATGACAAGGAGCTTCAGCATCGGGACATATCCTTTTGGGGCACGTTACACCTCGCATACCCACATGCTATATGTGGGGTGCGGGCATGGAGGTCTAAATGGCCTCGTGTAACCGCCCTCGGCCCGAGCTTCCGCGTTCCCTTTTCTCCGGGCCCAACCGCCTTTGGAGCCTGTGGGACATGCATCAACTGAAAATCAGCCTCTTCATGGACATGCAGGACATGCTTGTTCAGTGGTCGATTGTGGCCCGCACCGTGAAGGACAGGCGGGTGGTGACGGAGGGCAACAGGAAGCGGTTTGCTGAGGCGGTGCGACCGCTGATCGCGGAGATGAAGGGGCCAGATTTCCATCTGTGCCGACGTGCTGCGCAGAGTCTCCTAGATCACTTGGAGGGCGATGCCACCGGCACGCAACTTCTTGCTGACATCGACCACCTGCGCAGTTGCCTGCTTGGTCAGATGGAGGGGTTGTCGTGCCTGGCGCTAACAGACGAAGAGCGCGCGTTGTTCGATCCTGCGGCCCCACTATTCGGACCTGACGTTGAGGCCAAGTTCGCCAACATGTCGGAAGACATTGCAGAGGCTGGCAAGTGCCTCGCCCTGCAGCGGCCTACCGCTGCCGTCTTTCACTTGATGCGCGTCATGGAGCTTGCGCTGCGTAAGCTAGGTGACGTTCTCGGCGTGCCCCTGGTCGAGGATAAGAACTGGCAGGCCGTCCTTGATGGAGTGAACAAGGCTATCAAGGCGCTAGATCACAAGCAGAAGCGCACCAAGGACTTGGCGTCGGCCGCCTCGCACCTGTACGCGGTCAAGGTAGCGTGGCGGAACGAGGTGATGCACCCAAAGCAGACGTACACGCCCGAGCAAGCAAAGGCCATTTTCGACGGCGTGCGCGTGTTCGTTGCCGACCTAGCGGCCCTTTTGTGAGGGAGGCGGCACCTTGCGAGTGACCTGCTTGAACGCCTTGTCGAAAGAACGCGGCGATTCGCTCGCCCCTACCTCGCGCGCCATCTCCACGAACCGCTTGTGCCGCTCGGCGTCGGTGAGCTTGGGCTTGGGCTTCTGCTTCTTGGCAACCATGACGGAGTTCTACCACAGGAAAGGGCAAACGAATGAACGATACTCATGATCGAGCGATGGAACTGGCAACCCGAACCGTCCACCCCGGAATGTCAGATGCAGAACTAGTGGCGCGGGCACGCGCCATCGCTGCCTTTCTGTCAGAGCGCGCTAGTCACGCGGCATCTGCGGATCCTCCGGCCCACCAATCTTCCGCAACGCACTTAGCGTGCGGGCGTACTGATTGACGATGTATGTCGGCGTCGTTCCTCCACCACCTGCGACCGCCGCCGTCAGGATCGCGGCGACAATGCATTCGATCTTTACCGTATCAACATTGTTGAGCGTCGTCATAATGTCCTCCTTCTATCGCTTCGCCTTTCGGTCACGCTCACGCATACGCCGTACTACGTCCGCCACAGAGCGTAGCCGCTCAGGTGCTGCTACCAATTGTTTCGTAAGTCAGCCGCTTGCCCTTGCCGCCCATGACGGCGCGCGAGGTGCGCTGCTGATCGTTGACGCCAAGGGACTGGCGGGCGTTGTACCGGAAATCGAATTCCGCGACGTAGCGGTGCAGGTGATGCTCGCTGCACTGCTGGTAGACGCCGCGCATGCCGCGCTTGAACACCGAGAAGAAGCCTTCGACGGTGTTGGTAGTGATAAGGCGGCGATCTCCCTTCGGGCCTTCGTAGCGGCCGTATTCCTTCTTGGAATGATTGACGCTTTCGTGCGCCGCGAATTCCTCGCCAACGCCCCAGTACATCCGGTGTTCGTCGGTGTTCAGGCGGCTTTCCTTGGCGACGTTCTCGCGCACGATCTTGGCCACGTCCTCGGGCTTGGTCCGCTCGACGTAGAACGAGCGGGCCTCGCCGCCACGCTCGACCAGCGAGAGAATGCCACGCTTGAAGCTCGGGCCTTGGCCGCGATGGCGGCCGGTAGCGCCCTCGCGGCGCTGCGGAGCCTTCTCGGGCGGCAAATCGCCAAAGTAGGTCTCATCGACCTCCACGACCTTGCCGTCGCCGCCCAGCGGGCCGCTGCCGTACTCGCCGGCCATGGCGTGGCGGATGCGGTGGGTCAGGTGCCAAGCGGTCTTCATGCTGCACTGAAGCATCCGCTGTATCTGGCGGGTGCTGACGCCCTTCTTGCTGCAGCACATGAGGTGGATCGCCTGCAGCCACAGATGCAGGGCCAAGTGGCTGTCCTCGAAGATGGTGCCGATCCGCACGGTGAAGGGCTTGCGGCAGGCGTAGCACTTACGCAGGCCGGGGCGGGTGGTCTTGCCCTGCAAGCGGCCGATGCGCTTCCGCTCGCCGCAATGCGGGCAGACGGGGCCGCGCGGCCACAGGTGCGCCTCGACGTAATCGAAGGCGGCGTTTTCATCCTGAAAGTGAGCGGCGGAAAGGACCGAATTAGCCATGACAATCTCCCGATGGCCTCAAGCTATTACTGGCGTTCGGGTATGTCAAGTGTAACGTGCCCCCTTTTGGTTGTGTCGGAAGATGGTTACACACGCTCCATTTCCCTTACGGCGCCTGTTAAGCGCCGATATAGTCCGACCCACGACCAAAATTGGGCGCTGTTGTGGTTTTGTTCTCAGGGTATCGCCATGGCCTATGACTACGATCTGTTCGTGATCGGCGCCGGCTCCGGCGGGGTGCGCGCCTCGCGCATCGCCGCGGCCTACGGCGCGCGCGTCGGCATCTGCGAGGACTATCGCGTCGGTGGCACCTGCGTGATCCGGGGCTGCGTGCCGAAGAAGCTCCTGGTCTACGGCTCCAAGTTCGCGCACGAGTTCGAGGACGCCGCCGCCTACGGCTGGACGCTCGCCGAGCCCGCGCACTCCTGGGCGACGCTGCGCGACAACGTCGCCAAGGAGGTCGATCGCCTGAACGGCGTCTATATCCGCCTGCTCGAAGGGGCGGGCGTGAAGCTGCACATGGGACGCGGCCGCCTGATGGACCGCCACACGATCGACGTCGGCGGCCAGTCGGTCACCGCCGAGAAGATCCTGGTGGCGACCGGTGGAGCGCCGGTAGTGCCCGAGATTCCGGGCCGCGAATTCGCCATCTCCTCCAACGAGGCGTTCCACCTGCCCGAGCTGCCCAAGCGCATCGCCATCGTCGGCGGCGGCTACATCGCCGTCGAGTTCGCCGGCATCTTCAACGGGCTCGGCAGCCAGGTCGACCTGGTGCTGCGCCGCGACCGCGTGCTGCGCGGCTTCGACGAGGAATGCCGCACGGCGGTGCACGATTCTCTGAAGGAAAGCGGCATCACCATGCGCACCGAGATGCAGATCCAGCGCATCGAGGCCAGCAACGGCAACGCGCCGTTCACCGTGCACACCCAGCTGGGCGGCATGTTCGAGACCGATCTCGTGATGTATGCCACCGGCCGCGCCCCCAGCACCCAGGGCATCGGCCTGGAGAAGGCGGGCGTGCAGCTCGACAAGGCCGGCGCCATCGCCGTCGACGAATGGTCGAAGACCACGGCCGACAACATCTGGGCAGTGGGCGACGTCACCGACCGCATTAACCTCACGCCGGTGGCGCTGATGGAAGGCCACTGCTTCGCCGACACCGAGTTCGGCAACAAGCCGCGCAAGGCCGACCATCGCGACGTGCCGTCGGCCGTCTTCTGCCAGCCCGAGCTCGCCAATGTCGGCCTGACCGAGGAGGAGGCCAAGATGCGGCTGGGCGAGGTGCGGGTCTTCACCTCGGCGTTCAAGCCCATGAAGTACACGCTGTCCGGCCGCCAGCAGCGTACCTTCATGATACTGATCGTCGAGGCCGCGACGGACAAGGTGGTGGGCGTGCACATGGTGGGCGACGATGCCGCCGAGCTCGTCCAGGGCCTGGCGGTCGCCGTCAAGGCCGGTGCCACCAAGGCCCAGTTCGATGCCACGGTCGGCATCCATCCCACCGCCGGCGAGGAGTTCGTCACCATGCGCACCGCGCGGGTCGAGCCTGCGCCAAGTCGCAAGGCTGCGGAGTAAGGCCGTCCTTCGGGCTCGCCTTTTATCCACAGCACGTATAGGTTCACCGACCCCGGCGGCCAGAGGCCGGCCGGTCGTAGGAGGAAGGAAAGATGACCGCGATTCAGGGTCCGTCCAGGACGGCCGCGAAAGCGCAGTCCCGTAGCTCGAGCGCCGCCGACTGGACGCCGACGAGCTGGCGCGGCCGGCCCGCCCAGCAGATGCCGGTCTATCCGGACGCCGCCGTCCTGGCCGGCGCCGAGACCCGGCTGCGGCGCTATCCCCCGCTGGTCTTTGCCGGCGAAGCGCGCAAGCTCAAGGCCGCGCTGGCCAAGGTGGCCAATGGCGACGCCTTCCTGCTGCAGGGCGGCGACTGTGCCGAGAGCTTCCAGGATTTCTCCGCCAACAACATCCGCGACACGTTCCGCGTGCTGCTGCAGATGGCCGTCGTGCTGACCTACGGCGCCGGCGTCCCGGTGGTGAAGGTCGGCCGCATGGCCGGCCAGTTCGCCAAGCCGCGCTCGTCCAACGTCGAGAAGGTGGGCGACGTCGAGCTGCCATCCTACCGCGGCGACAACGTGAACGGCTTCGAGTTCACGGCCGAGGCCCGGCTGCCCGATCCCGAGCGCATGGTGCAGGCCTACAACCAGTCGGCGGCGACCTTGAACCTCCTGCGCGCCTTCGCCCAGGGCGGCTATGCCGACCTGCACGAGGTCAACCGCTGGAACCTCGACTTCGTCAGGAACTCACCGGCCTCGGAGCGCTACCACGATCTCGCCGCGCGCCTCGACGAGACGCTGAACTTCATGGCGGCGTGCGGTCTCACCTCGGCGACCACCCCGCAGATCGCCGAGACCGACTTCTTCACCAGCCACGAGGCGCTGCTGCTGCAGTACGAGGAGGCGCTGACCCGGGTCGATTCGACCTCGGGCGACTGGTACGACTGCTCGGCCCACATGCTGTGGATCGGCGATCGCACGCGCCAGCCTGACGGCGCCCACGTCGAGTTCCTGCGCGGCGTGCGCAACCCGCTGGGCTTCAAGGCAGGCCCGTCCCTGTCGGTCGACGACTTCCTGCGCCTGAACGAGCAGCTGAACCCGGCCAACGAGCCCGGCCGCATCGTCATCATCAGCCGCATGGGCGCGGGCAAGGTGGGCGACAAGCTGCCGGCCTTCCTGCGTGCCGCCAAGAAGGAGGGCCGCTCGGTCGTCTGGTCGTGCGATCCCATGCACGGCAACACCGTGACCGCGGCCAACGGCAAGAAGACCCGGCACTTCGACGCCATCCTGAGCGAGGTGAGGGACTTCTTCGCCGTGCACCGCGCCGAGGGAACGCATCCCGGCGGCGTGCATTTCGAGATGACCGGCCAGGAGGTCACCGAGTGCATCGGCGGGGCGACCGACATCACCGTCGACAATCTCAACGAGCGCTACGAGACGCAGTGTGACCCGCGACTCAACGCCAGCCAGGCGCTGGAACTGGCCTTCCTGCTCGCCGAGCAGCTCAAGGCCGAGCGCCTGTCCGTCGCCCGGGCACGACCGGCCGTCTAACGACGGCCGGTTGGGGCCAGGGGAGGGCCGATGACGACGCATCCAAGCGACCGCGAGGTAGAGCGGTATACCGATCACTACTTCAACCGCACGAAGCAGGTGATCGGCCGCTTCGGCGATGCCCGCGTGACCTACGCCATCTTCATGCGCCGGCCCGTGGTGTTCGCGCCGCGGCTGGCGCTGCAGTGGCTGGAGGAGCTCGGCCGCTCGCGCAACACCTCGGTCGACCTCGACCTGCGCTACGGCGAGGGCAAGTGGGTCGGCGCCGGCGAGCCGATGATGTACATCACCGGCTCGTTCTTCCATCTCGTCGACCTCGAGACGATCTTCCTGCAGAAGCTGGGGCCGGCCTGCGTCGCCGCCTACAACGCCTGGACGATGTGCGCCGACATGCCGAAGTCGGCCTTCCTGGCCATGGACGCGCGTCACTGCGCGGGCCAGGAGATGGCCGAGATGATGGCCTACGCGGCCTCGGTCGGCTCGGCGCGGGCCAAGCGCAAGGTCGGCGCCGTCGGCTTCATCGGCAACGCCACGCACGCCACGGCGCATTTCTTCGGCCGCGACCAGGGGCTCGGCACCATGCCGCATGCTCTGATCGGCTACGCCGGCTCCACGGTCCGCGCGGCCGAAATGTATAACGAGACCTTCCCGGGCGAGGCGATGACCGTGCTGGTCGACTACTTCGCCCGCGAAATTTCCGATTCCCTCGAAGTCTGCCGGCGCTTCGCCGAGCTCGCCACCAGAGGAATGCTCTCGCTTCGCCTCGACACCACCGGTGGCCGCTACATCGAAGGTCTCGACCCCGCCACCTCCTATGCCGTGCTGGAACGCTTCTCGCCCGAGTCGATCCGCGGCTACCGCAGCGAGGAGGAGCTCCGCTACCTCGTCGGTACGGGCGTGTCGGCGGCGGCGATCTTCCACCTGCGCGCGGAACTCGACCGTGCCGGCTTCGACAAGGTGAAGATCGTCGCCTCGTCGGGCTTCGGCCCCGCCAAGTGCCGCGTCATGGCCGAGGCCAAGGCGCCGATCGACGTGGTGGGATCGGGCTCGTTCCTGCCGTCGAACTGGACGGAGACCTACGCCACCGCCGACATCGTCGAGTACGATGGCGAGAAGCGGGTCAAGATCGGCCGCGAGTTCCTGCATCGCGGCCGCCCCAACGGCGCGGCCAAGGCGCTGTAAGGCTCGAAGGGAGACCACGGATGCTCAAGCTCTACTACGCCCCCGGTGCGTGCTCGACGGCGTCGCATCTGGCCCTCGAGGAAAGCGGCGCCAAGTTCGATTCCCAGGCACTGGCCTTCGCCAAGAGCGAGCAGAAGACGCCGGAGTACCTCAAGATCAACCCGCGCGGCCGCGTGCCGGCGCTGGTCATCGACGAAGGCACGATCGTGGAGAACACCGCGATCCTCGACTTCATCGCAAGCAAGTACGCCCCGCAGATGATGCCCAAGGACCCGGTGCAGCGAGCCCGAGCGATCTCGCTGATGGCCTGGTTCTCCAACAACGTCCATCCGTCCTTCACCCATATCTCGCGGCCGGAGCGCTTCGCCACGGACACCAAGGTGTTCGACCATCTGAAGGAGGTCGGCCGCAGCAACTTTCACAACTGTCTCAAGGAAATCGACGGCATCATCGGCGACAAGCCGTGGATCCTGGGCGACCAGTTCAGCGTGGTCGATTGCTACGCCCTGGTGTTCTACGGCTGGGGCAAGCGCATCGGCCTGCCGGTGGAGGAGCTGAAGCACTACACCGCCTGGAAGGACCGCATGCTGGCCCGGCCGGCGGTGCGGCGCGTGCTGGAGCGCGAGCAGAACGTGCTGGTTGCGGCTGCCTGACGGTCAGCCGACGACGAAGCTCTGGTACATGAAGCGCAGGTCCTGGGTCTCCTGCGGCGTGATCTCGCCATCGAGCACACGGGCTTCCCAGGTCCGGAGCTTGCGCTTGATCTCGATCGGCGTGCGCGGGCTGAGCAGGACCATGAAGAACTGCTCGTGCGGTGACAGTTCGCGGTCGCGGCGGTAACCGAATGGCCCGGCGCCGGTGGCGCGCGTCGCCGGCGCCTGGGCGGCGCGGCCATGGATCTCGGGCGCGAGAACGTCATCCCAGGTAAGACCGGCCTCGCGCAGCATGGTAGAGGCAAGCTTGGCCGCGGCCAGCGCCTCGCCGGCATTGCTGCTGTCGAGGATCTCCAAGACCTTCACCAAGGTGGTGCGGTTGAATGTCGACATCTTCTTCCGCTCCGTCACCGCCGGGCTTCCACGGGGACGGAAGCCGCAGCCTGTGCGTCTTTGACTATTGGATGAGCAAGCGGCACTAAGCCCTTACAAGATATAGTTGTCTTTCTGATGGATCAAGACCGCGCCGTGACCGGCTCCGCCAATCCTTTTCCGGCCTATCTCGCAGGCCTCACCAGCTGGTTCGTGCCGCTCGGGGTGCAGATGGTGCTGTTCCCCTGGTTGGTTGCCGTCGTGCTGCGCATGGACGCTTTTGCGGTCGGGCTGGCCCAGGCGGCCGTCATGGCGCCTTCGCTGCTGTTCCTGCCGCTGGGCGGGCTGGTCGCCGATCGAGGCAACCCACGCCGGCTGCTGCTGCGCTACCACGTGATCTATGCCTTGCCGCCCATGGCGCTGGCTGGCCTGCTGTTGGCCGGCGGCGAGCTGAGCTATGCCTTGCTGATCGTCTACGGCGTCACCGCCGGCGCCATCGGCGCGTTCGCCATCCCGACGCGCGATGCCCTCCTGCCGGTGGTGGTGAAGAGCGGCGAGCTGCCGCGTGCGGTGGCGCTGGTCACGGCGCTGCAGTTCTTCGGTCAACTCGTCGGCATCGCCTGCGCCTCGGCGGCCGATTGGTTGGGGGCGCCGCCACTGCTGCTCCTCAATTCCGGCCTACTGCTGTTGGGCTGTCTCGCCGTGCTGCGCCTGCCTCAACCACCGGCGCATCCGCCCAGCCAGCAGCCCGGCTTCTGGCGCAGCATTGGCGAGGGCTTCTCGGCGGCCGCGAAATCCGACCAGATCTGGCCGGTGCTGTTGTTGAATTTCGGCGTCGGCGTCTTTTACGTCGGGCCGTTCATGGCGGTGCTGCCGCTCGCCGTACGCGACAACTACCACGGCGGGTCACTGGAGCTGTCCTACGTCAACCTCGCCTTCTGGGCGGCCACCATCGCCGCCAGCATGGCGCTGGTCGGGCTGGCGCGGCGTGTCACGCTGCGCGGCCGGCTGATCGGTCTCGCCGTCGCAACGGGCGCCGTGATCCTGACGGCCCTGTCGACCCTGCCGCCATTCCCGGTGTTCGTTGCGCTGATCTTCGTCTGGGGCATCGGTGCGGGCATCACCATGACCCAGAGCCGCACGGTGGTGCAGATCGTGGCCCCGGCGACGCACCGCGCGCGGCTGATGGCGCTGTTCCAGCTCGGGCTGAGCGGCGGCGGCCCGATCGGAGCCCTCCTGACCGGCTCGATCTGCGCCGTGTGGGGGCTCAGGGCCGCCATGCTCCTGCCGGCGCTGGCGATGGTCCTGCTGATCGGCTTCGTCCTGATCCGCTCGCGGCTCTGGACGATGCGGACGGCGGGGTAGGGACGACCTACTCGGCGGCGGCGCGCAGGCCGAGCCCCAGCGTCTGCCAGATGTCCTGCAGCGCCGCCACGAGGCGGTCCATGTCGTCGTCACCGTGCAGCGGCGTCGGCGTCAGCCTCAGCCGCTCGGTGCCGCGCGGCACGGTCGGATAGTTGATCGGCTGCACGTAGATCGAATGCCGCTCCATCAGGAGGTCGGTCGCCTGCTTGGCGAGGGCGGCATCGCCGACGGACACCGGCACGATGTGGGTCACCGACGGCATGATCGGCAAGCCGGCCGCGGCAAGCTTGCGCTTCAGCGTGGCGGCGCGCTCCTGATGCCGGACCCTGAGCTCGGGATGGGCCGTGACGTGGCGGATGCTTGCCAACGCGGCACCGGCGATGGCCGGCGGCATCGAGGTCGAGAAAATGAAACCCGAGCCGCAAGAACGCACGAAGTCGACGGTGGCGGCCGTCGAGGCGATGTAGCCGCCGACCACGCCGAATGCCTTGGCCAGCGTGCCCTGCACGATGTCGACCTTGCCCAGCGCGCCGTCGCGCTCGGCGACGCCTGCGCCGCGGGCACCGTACATGCCGACGGCATGGACTTCGTCGAGATAGGTGAGGGCGCCGTGGCGGTGGGCGAGGTCGCAGATCTCGTCGATCGGCGAGATGTCGCCGTCCATCGAATAGACCGATTCGAAGGCCACGATCTTGGGTGTCGCGGGATCGGCGGAGACCAGAAGCTGCTCGAGATGGCCGAGGTCGTTGTGGCGGAAGATCTTGCGCACCGCGCCCGAATGGCGGATGCCGGCGATCATCGAGGCATGGTTGTAGGCGTCGGAGTAGAGCTCGCAGCCCGGCAGCATGGCGCCCAGCGTCTGCAGCGTCGTCTCGTTGGCGACGTAGCCCGAGGTGAAGACCAGCGCCGCTTCCTTGTCGTGCAGCCCCGCAAGCTCGCGCTCCAGCGCCACGTGCAGGGTGTTGGTGCCGGAGATGTTGCGTGTTCCGCCCGCGCCCGAGCCCTGGGCCCCGATCGCGGCCTGCATGGCCTGGATCACGACCGGATGCTGGCTCATCGCGAGATAGTCGTTGGAGCACCAGACCGTGACGTCACGCACCTTGCCGTCGTGGTGGTAGCGGGCACGCGGGAAGGCTCCGGCGATGCGCTCCAGCTCGGCGAAGACGCGATAGCGGCCCTCGTCGTGCAGCCGCCGCAGATGACCGGCGAAGAATGCCTCGTAATCCATTGGCCCCGTGCTCTCCCGCCTGGGGATTTTAATCGGCTTTAGATGGGTCATGAGAGGCATTTTGGTCGCGGCTGGGGAGCAGTCGTTGAGCGAGATCAAACACAACCGCGTGATCCTGCAATTGAGAATGTTTCGCAACAACGGCACCGCTCGCATGTCCTTCACCCAGGCGTGACGGACGGTGAGCAATCCGCTCGAGGCAGCCGGCGCGTAGGTCTCGCACGAACGGAGCGACCCGTTTCGTCAGCTCAACCCAGGGAGACCCACCGTGAGTCAGATGATCGATCTTCGCCGCCGCGGATTGCTTCGCGGGTCTGGCATCACCGTCCTCTCGGCCTCGGCCGTGGCGCTGCTCGTCGGCTGCGAAAAGATGGCCGTCGCGCAGTCGGGCAACGGCGCTTCGGCGGCCAGCGACATCGGCATCCTCAACACCGCGCTGGCGCTCGAGAACGAGGCGATCAGCGCCTACCAACTCGGCGCGCAGAGCGGCCTGTTGCAGAAACCGGTGCTCGACGTCGCCGTGCTCTTCCAGACGCATCACAAGGAACATCGCGACGCGCTGATCGCGACCATCCGCAAGCTCGGCGGTACGCCGGTCGCGGCCAGGAGCGATGCCGAGGTGGCGCAGGCGCTGAACGCGTCGGCGCTCAAGACCCAGGCCGACGTGCTGCGCCTCGCGCAGCGTCTCGAGAAAGGGGCGGCCAATGCCTACATCGGCGTCATCCCGTCGTTCGGCGATCGCAACCTGGCGCAGGTCTCGGCGCGGCTTGCGGCCGACGAGGCCATGCACTGGACGGTGCTGACGCAAGCGCTGAAGGATCCGTTGCCTGCCAAGGCGTTGAGCTTCGGGGCCTAGGATGCGTCGGCCGGCCATGTCGCTGGCAATGCTTGCGCTGGCCGCGGCGGCCGATGCCGCCGCGGCCGAC
>JAEWIV010000124.1 GCA_023386865.1 Pseudomonadota bacterium | reverse complement strand
CGACTTGGTTGACCGCGATCATCCTCCGGTGGAACGCGACCGGTCCGTCGCCGAGCCCGGCTTCGACGCCGAGGAGAGGGAGGGGCGAGGGCGCGAGCTGCGCGCCGCGCAGGACCTCGCCCGCCGGCGGCGTCGCCAGACCATCCTGGCCAGCGCGGCGGCCGTCGTCATCCTGGCGCTGGGCGGCGCGACGACGTGGATGTTCCGCGAGCTGGCGGCGACGCGCGGCAGCCAGCTCGCGCAGCTCGAGTACGAGAACAGCGTCCTCTCGCGCTTGCTGCGCCAGGAGTACCAGCAGCGCTTCGACGCCGCGAAGGTGTTTCCGACCCGCCAGGACATGGTGGCGCAAAGCGTCCGGAAGATCCTGGGCAACCGCGCCCGCTACGAGCGCATCACCAAGTCGATGACGATGCCCTGGTACTTCCTGGCGATCATCCATGGCCTGGAAGCCGACTTCAGGTTCGACGCCCATCTGCACAACGGCGATCCGCTGACCGGCCGCACGGTGCGCGTGCCGGCGGGACGGCCGGCCGGGGGCAAGGCGCCGTTCAGCTGGGAAGAGAGCGCGATGGATGCCATCGCGGTCAATCGCTACGACAAGTGGAACGACTGGAGCATTGCCGGGATGCTGGTCGCCTGGGAACGCTACAACGGCCTGGGCTACCGCCAGCACGGCATCCATTCGCCGTATGTCTGGGCGTGCACCGACCAGTACGCGAAGGGCCGCTACGTCGCCGACGGCAAGTTCGATGCGAACGCCGAGTCCCGGCAATGCGGCGCCGTGGCCATGCTGAAGGGGCTGATCGCGAGCGGCTCGGTGTCGCCGCCGCCGGGTCCGAAATAGTCCATTGCCGAGGAGCCGGCCGACAGGCACCGATGAAGTCGCGCGTCTCGCCGAACCGATACTTGAGGATGAGCCGCACCGGTACTTTCGGCTGAATTACGCGAGCCGCTCCCGGCGATACCATCGCGCTGCGGACGGAGGACGCGATGACGAAGGGCCTGCCCTTGCCGCCGGAACCCAAACGGCCGATCAACTTCGCGCCGCTGATGAAACCGGCGCCGGCGCTGGCGGCCTGGCCGCCGGGGGGCTTCCGCGATGCCTATCGGGTCGGCGACAAGCCGGGCGCGAACTGGCAGACCGTCGCCGCCGGGTTCGGCGTGCCGGACGTGTGGGACCTCATCTTCTTCAACTTCCGCACGACCGACCCGCGCGAGGTCAACTTCTACCTCCACCGCTACGTCGGGTGCTGGCAGAGCAACGACGCCAAGAACTTCAGCTTCATGGGCGCCGAGCCCGGCGTGATCTTCATCCCGCCGTGGGGCTGGAAGCGTCCCAACCCCGACCCGACGAAGGCGCGCTTCCTCGGCATGCTGAGCGCGGGCGTCGCGCATTTTCCCTACATCACCTACAGGAACGTCCATATCAGCCGGTCCCATTTCGAGACCGTCGGCATGGCGGTGCGCACCGGCAAGATCGGCATCGGCTACGATCCCGACCTGCTCGATCGCGAGGGCGCCGGGGCGATGTACCTGGACTACGCCAACAAGTTCGTCTTCCGCGATCCCTTCATCAACACGCCCGAGAACCGCGGGACGGTGGTCCACGAGGCGACGCATGCCGTGCTCGACATGTACAAGGGCAACGGCCTCATGGTCCTCGACAACGAGTTCCTCGCCTATCTGGCGGAGGCGATCTCGGACGACACGCTCGGCTATCAGATGACGGGCACCGACGTCTTCGGCCTGGCGGCGGAGCTGGCGGTCCTGGTCGTCGCGGCGTCGAAGACCAAGGCGCTGGTCGAGATCGAGTGGTTCGACAAGGCCGTCGAATTCGACGGCAAGGTCCAGAACCCGGTGCTGCGCCTGCGCGAGGCCATCAGGCACGATCCCCTGTACATCAACAAGTGGCGAGGACGGTATCGCGACGATGGCGTCTGAGGAGGCAGACCTGCGGCCTCAGTCCGGCAGCCCGGCGACGCGCAGCGCGGCGATCCAGGCGTCCGCCGTCGCCTGATTGCGATTGTGGCGGCGGACGAAGTCGAGGCGGATGCGGTCCCGGGGGCGCGCCTCCAACAGCTGCGCGATGCGCTCCCTCGCCTCGCCGATGCGGCCGAGGTCGACCAGCGCCACCGCCGCCGTGCGATATCCGCTCGCCAGCAGCGGCAGGGACATGACGGCGCGTTGCGCCCAGACCAGGGCCTCATGCGGTAGGCCGACGTCGCGATAGGCCACGGCGAGCCCGGCTTCGCAGAAGCCCAGGAACGGATCGCGCGGGCTCAAGCGCAGGGCGCGGGTGAAGGGATCGATCGCGGCGGCCGGGTTGCCGGCGATGCACTGGATCCATCCGTTGTGCTGGAGCGCCAGGAAGCCGTTGGGATTGAGCATGAGCGCGCGTTGCGACGCCGACAACGCCGTCTCGATGCTGCCGCCCATCGAGGAGATCACCGTGGCGGCGATGCTCGCCGCTTCCCAGTCGTCGGTGGACGCGGCGAGGGCGGCATGCGCCAGCCGCAACGCCTCGGTCCTGGCCGCGGGATCGTCGTCCTTGCCGGCCTGCAGGTGCTGGATGCACAGGCCGCGCAGCGCCAGGGCGCGGGCGAAGTGCGGGTCGAGCTCGATCGCCCGCCTCGTCAGCTCCAGGGTGACGCGCAGGCTGTCGGGCGACAGGTTCCGGAAGGCCACCAGCCCCCGCATGTAGAGGTCATAGGCATCGAGGCTCGTCGTCGGCTTGCGCAGGCTGCGCTCGATCTCGGCCTCGCGCAGGTTCGGCTCGACCGCGCCGGCGACCTCGCGCGCCACCTGGTCGTGCAGGTCGAAGATATCCTCGAGCGTGGCGTCGAACCTGTCCGCCCAAAGGTGCGCGCCCGATCCGGCATCGATGAGCTGCGCCGTGACCCGCACCCGGTTGGCGGCCATGCGCACCGATCCCTCGAGCACGTAGCGCACGCCGAGGTCGCGCCCGACCTGCGTCACGTTCACCGCCTTGCCCTTGTAGGTGAAGCTCGAGTTGCGGGCGATCACGAACAGCCAGCGCAACCGGCCGAGCGCGGTCGTGATCTCCTCGACCATGCCGTCGACGAAGTATTCCTGCGCGGGATCGCCGCTCATGTTGGTGAACGGCAGCACGGCGATCGAGGGCCGCCCGGGCAGGGCGAGCGCCGGCTCGGCAAAACCGAGACGCTCGGCAAAGGCCTGCGAGCCGAGTTCCCAGTCGACCCGGGCAAAGCCCGGCCTGTGGCGGCCGACCGCTTCGGTGAGCAGCGCGAGGTTGTGATTGGTCGGCGCCTGCACACCGGACGCCCAGCGGCTGACGACGGACTTGTCGATCCCCACCGCCTGAGCCAGTTGCCCGCGGCTGAGATTGCAGGCCTTCAGGACAAGGCCGAACTTGTGCGCGAAGTCCGAAATCGCGGGCATGCCGCCCCCACCCCTCCCCGATCTCCGGGGCCGATCTCGGCAATGATCGTCCCCGGCCGGCCGCCTCGCAACCCCTCGCACGCCGACGCAACTGGTTGCGCGCGGACCTTCTTGCCAGGGTCGGGGCCTGGAGGATTGCGATGAGCGCCTACTACATCCTCACCCAGACGGTCACCGATCCGCAGAGGTACGGCCAGGAGTACATCGCGAAGGTCGTGCCGTTTCTCGCGAAGTACGAGGGCGAGCTGATCGTCGGCGCGCTGGAAGCAAAGCCGCTGCAGGGCGATCCGGCCAAAGGCGTCGTCGTGCTGCGCTTTCCCTCCGAGCAGGCGATCCAGGCCTGGCTGAGCGATCCGGACTATCAGCCGATCCTGAAGATCCGCATGAGCCTGACCAAGGACGCAAACGCCGTGATGGCCCCCGCGTTCAAGATGCCCGGATAGAGCCAGGGAGGTTCGCCATGTCCTTCACAGTCGTCACACGCTGGTCGACGCCCGACATCGACGCGATCATGGAGGTGACCAGGCGCGCCGGACAGGTCTGGGCAAGGCATGGCGCGCAGGCTTTTCGCGCCAGCCGGGTCTACACGGGAGAGTTCACCGGCCAGGTCATGGTCGCCGTGGTCTTTCCGGACATGGCCTCCTACGCGACGGCGCAGGCCAAATCGGCTGCAGAGATGCAGCCCTTGCTCGCCGAGACCAGGAAGCTCGGGAGCGTGCTGCACGAGCGCGTCGTCCTGATGGGCCTCGACATCTGATACGCGATCGCCGCTTCTCGAAGCCAGGGCGGAACCGGTGATGCGTGTTGCAGGACCCATCACGCGTTAGTGCCGCAGGCCGACCTCGCCGACCTTGTCCTGGTAGTCCTTCTTGGGATCGATGCCGAGCAGCATCTTGATGCCGGCGACGATGCTCGACGCGTCGAGCCAGACCTCGGCCTTCTCGGCGTCGAAGCGCAGCAGCACCAGGTTGGGATCGTCCTTGCCGCCTTCGTACCAGGCGGCGATGAAACGGTTCCACAGCCGGTCGATCATCGCGCGGTCGTGATCGACGCTGAGCGAGCCGTGCAGCGTGGCGAAGAGGTCGTGGTCCTTGGCGGCGAAGGTCGCGATGGCGCGGTTGCCCGGCGCGAGCTTCTTCACCAGCGCGTTGTCGCGCGCGGTGAAGAACCAGATGGGTCCCTTGTCGCCATAGAGCTGCGCCGTCATCGGACGCGCATGCCCGTCCTCGACGCCGTCGAGGCCGAGCATCATGGTGCGGTCCGACTTCAGGGCGGACCAGAGTTTGTCTTCGAGCTCGCGCGCGTCGGCCATCGGGTGTTCTCCATGTAAGGGACGATCACCCTCGTGAACGACCGCCTGCGCGGGCGGTTGCGGCAGCTTGCAAGCTCCAATGCGACGGTTCAGTCCTCGCCCGCCCACTCGACGCGATAGCGGAACTCCCAGGCATCGGCGGCCGTGGTGCGCCGCGCCTGCTCGGCGCCCGGCCGGGCGATGTAGTCGGCGCGCCGCCAGTCGGTGAAGGTCCTGGTGTGGCCGGGCGTGAGGCCAAGCGAAGGTTCGAACAGCACGTCGGTCCTGTCGGGCAGACGCAGCACCAGCAGGCGATGCCAGGTGCGGTAGTAG
>JAEWIV010000293.1 GCA_023386865.1 Pseudomonadota bacterium | reverse complement strand
CGAGCTGAGCGCTAGTCTCGGGGGCGCGGAGATGTGTATAGAGACAGGGCTGGACCTATGTCTGGGGCGACGAGGTGCTGGTCGTCCACACCGACATCGCGCTGAGGCCGGAGGGGGACGCCCTGGTCGGCAGCGTCACGCTCGGCGTGGGCGAGCGGCGCTATCTCAGCCTCGCCTACACCAAGAGCGATCCGGCGGTGCTGCCGCCGCTCGGCAGGCACGCCGAGCAGCGCATCGCCGACACCATCGCGTGGTGGCGCGGCTGGGCCGATCGCTGCCACTACCCGGGACCCTACCGCGAGCAGGTGGTGCGCAGCGCGGTGACGCTGAAGCTGCTGACCTACACGCTGTCGGGCGCGATCGTCGCCGCGCCGACGACGTCGTTGCCCGAGGCGCTCGGCAAGGGTCGCAACTGGGACTACCGCTATTGCTGGCTGCGCGACGCGGGCCTCACCATCCAGGCTCTGCTGGCCACAGGCTACCGCGAGGAGGCGCTGTCGTTCCTGGGCTGGATGCTGTATGCCACGCGGCTCACCTGGCCCGAGCTCCAGGTCATGTACGACGTGTTCGGCCGCACCCGGCTTGCCGAGAAGGAGCTCGCCCACCTCGCCGGCTATGCCGCGTCGCGGCCGGTGCGCATCGGCAACGACGCCTATCGCCAGCGCCAGCTCGACATCTACGGCGAGGTGGTGACCGCGGCGTGCGCAGCCCTCGCCGGCAATGGCCGCCTCGACAGCGAATCGGCGCGCATGCTGTCGGGCCTCGGGGACGTGGTGAGCCGACAGTGGCGCGAGTCCGATTCCAGCATCTGGGAGGTGCGCGGGCCGTTGCGCCACTACACCTTCTCCAAGGTCATGTGCTGGGCCGCGCTCGACGGGCTGCTGAAGCTGCATCGCGACGGCGCGCTCGTGCTGCCGCCTTCTAAGGTCGCGGCCTTCGAGCGCGAGCGGACGGCGATCGAGCAGGCGATCGAGCGGCGCGGGTTCAACACCAACCTCAACAGCTATGCCAGCGTCCTCGACGGCGACAAGGTCGATGCCTCGCTGCTGCTGATGGCGTGCATCGGCTACAAGGACGCGGACGATCCGCGCATGCGCGCCACCTACGACCTGATCCATCGGCGGCTCGGCCGCAATGGGCTGCTCCATCGCTACGAGCGCTTCGACGGCATCGCCGGCATCGAGGGCGCCTTCGGCATCTGCGGCTTCTGGGCGATCGACAACCTCGCCAAGCGCGGCGAGATCGACGCGGCCGAGCGCCGTTTCAACCACATGCTGTCCTTCGCCAACGACCTCGGCCTCTATGCCGAGGAGATCGACATCGCCTCGGGCGCCGCGCTGGGCAACTTCCCGCAGGCCTTCACCCATGTCGGCCTGATCAACGCCGCCGTTTCCATCGAGCGGGCGCGGGCATGAGCCCTCTCTATCCGGTGCTGTGGGGCCTGCTGGCCACCGTGGCGATGACGGCGGTGCTGCGGGCGAGCCAGGGCTTCGGCTGGTCACGGCTCTCCCTCCCGCTGCTGGTCGGCACCTTCCTCACCGGCCGGCGCGACCGCGCGGTGGTCTGGGGCTACCTGCTCTACGTGATCGGCGGCTGGCTGTTCGCCTTCCTCTACTTCCTGCTGTTCGACAGCATCGCCATCCACACCTGGTGGCTGGGCGCGCTGGCCGGGCTGGTGCATGGCGTGTTCCTGCTGGTCTGCGTGCTGCCCTTGCTGCCGTTCATCCATCCGCGCATGGCCTCGGAGTATCACGGCGTGACGGCAGAACGGCAGCTCGAGCCGCCGGGCTTCATGGCGGTGAACTACGGCTACGGCACGCCGCTCACAACGCTCGCCGCGCAGGCCGTCTACGGCGTCGTGCTGGGCGCCTTCGTGCAGCTCGCCGGGTAGCACGCTGCATCCACGTGGAATCACCTGGACGCATCGTCGAGCGGAAAGCATCCGTCGTCACCGAGCTCGGTCGCCGACAGCCAGCCGCGACGCGTCCCGGCGAGCGTCGACTCCATCATCCCGCGCAGGCCCGGCAGGCGGCAGGCCGGCCCCATGACGGCGTCGCGCAGCCAGCCGAGCGGCGCCAGCCGCGACTGGAAGAACGGCGTCAGGAGACGGCTGGCGCGGCGGTAGTAGCGCACTGACGGATTGCGCCGGCGCTCGAAGCGCATGAAGGCGGACAGCAGCTCGGGCGCGTCATCGAGCGTGTCGGCCAGCACCCAGGCGTCCATCAGGCCGAGGTTGGCGCCCTGGCCGAGCTGCGGGCTGGTGCCGTGCGCGGCGTCGCCGATGAACAGCACCGGCCCGGCGTTCCAGTGCGTCAGGGCGACATGGCGATAGGTCGCGCGCGCGAAGTCGCCGGCTGCGGCGGCGTGATCGATGATCGCAGCCGCCTCGGGCCACAGTGCCGTGGCGACCCGGCGCCAGGCGGCGAGGTCGATGGTCTTGCTGCGGCCGAGCGCCCGGATGGGCAGGCTCCAATAGATCGTCACCTGGTTCCCGCCGATCGGCAGCAGGCCCATCATGACCTGCGTGCCGCGCACGCGCTGGCGCAGCAGACCGGTCGCGCCGATCCCGGCGAGATCGGGCGCGGTGGTCCAGATGCAGCCCCAGGGGTAAAGCGGCGCGCGGGCGTGCGGCAGCAACCGCGTGCGCAGCGCCGAATGTGCGCCATCGGCCGCGACGATCAGATCGAACGGGCCGTGGCGTGCGCCGCTCGCCTCGACGAGGTGAGCCTGGTCGACGTCGACGATTTCCGCCCCGGTGACCAGCCTGGCCGGCGACCGTTGCAGGCGGCCATGCAAGAGGTCGAACAGGACGGCGCGATGGATGCCGACGCCGTGCGCCAGCGGATGCAGATGGCCGTAGTGCAGATCGAGAATGGCGCGGCCGCGATGGGTCCGCGCCTCGAGTCCCACGACGCGCGCGCCTTGCGCGATCGCCGCCTCGTCGAGCCCCAGTTCGCGCAGCACGGCGAGCCCGGTCGGCTGCAGCATCAATCCGGCGCCCACCGGCTGCGGCTCGCCAAATCGCTCATAGAGCGTGACCCGATGGCCTCGCTCCGAGAGCAGCGTCGCTGCGGCTTGGCCCGCCA
>JAEWIV010000291.1 GCA_023386865.1 Pseudomonadota bacterium | reverse complement strand
GCGACGATGATGGCGGCGGGCCGTTCGATGCGCTGTCATGCGCTAGGTCGTCCCGGCGAACCGCCGCGCACCTATGTGGGCGGAGGGCTCACCGTCACCTTGTTTCCCGACGGGATCTTCCGCCTGCGCGACGACGGCGGCGGCACTCCGGTCCTCGATCTCGGCCAATGGGCCCAGGAGGTCGATGGCGGCGTGCGCATGGTGTTGCGCGGCGGCGCGGTGCCGCGGCGCGCCTTTCGCGAGGTCGGCGGCGACCAGCTGATCACTGAGAACGGCACCGAACTGACGCGCACCCCTTCGCCCGATCCGATCGAAGGCAGCTTTCGGCTCGCCGGCCTCTATCGCGATTCGCAGACCGGCGGCCTGTTCAGCGAATGCCTGACCGGACGCACCTATGAGGTGGCGCCGGCCGGTGCGGAACCCGATCTCGAGCGGGCGTGGACGCAAGCCACGCCTTCACGCGATGCGCTGCTCTATATCGAGATCGTCGGCCGCTTCGTCTCGGGCGAACTTCGTGCCGAGCAGTTGCTAAATCTCAAGCCTGATGGCGCCTGCCCGCGGCTGGCACAGCGCAACGCGGCGCTGCGCGACACGGAGTGGCGCGTGATCGAGGTCGACGGTGAACGGCCGACATACGACGATGGGCGGCAGCGACCGCGACTGCGACTCGACGACGACGGCAGGTTCACGGGCTCGACCGGCTGCAACGCGCTCTCCGGCAGCTACGAACTCGATGCCGACGGGCTGCGCTTCGTCGCGTCGGCGGCGAGCCTGGCCGCCTGCCTGCCCACCCTCGCCACCGCCGAGAGGCGTTTCCTCGACGCGCTCGCCGCCGTGCGGCAGGCCCAGCTTGCCGGCACGACCCTCGATCTGGTCGACGATGCCGGCAAGCGGCGCCTCCGTCTCGATGCGCGCGGCCGGTAGTTCGCGGCGGCGCGAGACTCCCATCATGTCTCCTGGAACCGCGCATCCCCGGCGCTCTAAGGCGCCGCCGTCGGGTCGGCGCGCAGCACCAGCGCGTGCCCACCCTCTTCCAGGCCGACGCTGAGGAACGGCATGTTGACACTTGGCAGCCCGCTCCCGGCATTGCCTTCGAACTCGCGGTCGATGTCGTCGAACAGCCGCAAGTAGAGTTTCCATTCGACCATGCCGGGCTCCAGCGGCACGCGTACGGCCTCGCGCCAATCGAGAGCACGCACGCCGCTCTTGGCTGCCGTCTCGCTCGGCCGGTCGCGCACCAGGGTCGCCTCGAAGCGGCCGATCGTTGCGGTCCGCGCGCTGCGCATGACCGGGCGGGCGATCACGGCGATACACACCTGTCCGGGCTCCCCGGCGGGAACGAACTCGACCGAACCGGAGTTCAGCGTGGGATCGCTGGCATCGTCCTGCCAGCCCAGCCGTTCGACGATGACGACGCGTTGGCGCTCCTTGTCGAAGCGCCAGCCGGAGGGCGGATCGAAGCAGCGGCGCACCGTACGGGTCTCGCCGGGAGGCGCACGCGCCAGGATCTCGGGCGAGACCAGGGTGTTTGACTCCAGCGTGGTCGTGCGTATGCGCTGATCGAAGGCGAACGAGCCCGGCCGGTCCGGCAGCACGGTGAACAGGAGCTGGAACAACAGAGTGCGAGAGCCACGCCTGAGGGAGAGCGCGCCCGCTGCGAAGCCGGTGCGCCGCGCATCGGTCGTGAAGGCGCCGCGCGGCACTGAAAAACGCAGCCGCTCGGGCGCCACCGTCGCCTGTCCGCGCCATGCGCCGACCGACAGCACCGGCGGCGCACCGGCGGTGGATGCCAGATGCGAGCCGGTGATCTCGATCTGGAGCGGTGGGTCGTCGTCGCCGGCCGCGGCAAAGTCCGGCGCATAGCGCGGCACGGCCTGCACAGCCTGACTGGCCGTCGGCAGACCCGGTGAGTCGAGCCTGAGGGCGCCTGGCGGCGCCGGCTCAGGCACTGCATTCGGGGTATGAGGCGACAGCGTCAACTCGCCCGTGGCGCGGCGCGGCGGCACGAAGCCAGGCGTGTAGGACAGGATGAGCGGTGCATCGTCAGTCGCCAGCCGGTCGAGTTGCGCCATCGCGCCGATGGCGGCTCTGCGCGCGGCGAGCCGAGCCCCCTCGGTTGGCCTGTCCAGTGCCTCCTTTAGGGCGCCATTCAGGACATCGAGGTCTCCGAAGGCCTGGCGCCGGTAAGCCGGCAGGACATCGAAGGCGCGATGGCCGTCGGATTCCGAACGCACCGTCAGGGCATCGAGCAAAAGGCCGGCCGTGCGAAAAGCAGCCAGCAGCCCAATGCGCGCCTCACTGTCGGCACGGGCCTGCAGGCTTGCCCGCTCCGCCCGCAGGACCGCAATTCTTTCATCGACCGTCGGACCGCTCGCAGGCCCGTCGTCGCGCATTGCGGCATATACGGCTGCCGCCACGACAAGACCCACCACGGCGACCACGCTCACCGCGCGGCGGACGCGTCGTGCATCGTCGGGAGGACGGAAGGCTGCGGCCATGCCGCGGGTTCTAGACGCTGGGGGCGCACCGCTCCAGCGGCGCGATCACGCTCTCGTCCGAAATCGCCGCCCCAGGCGCCGTCCAACCGATGCGGAAGAGAAACGACCCTTGGTCAGTAGGAGAACAGCACCGGCAGCGTGGAGTTGAGGATGAGATGACGCGTCATGCCGCCGAAGATCATCTGACGAAGGCGGCTTTGCGTGTACGCCCCCTTGACGATCAGGTCGGCGCCGCCGGCGACGGCCGTGTCGACGATCGTCTGCCCGGCCGAACGGCTGCCAGGCTTGACGTGCTGGCTGGTGACGTTGAGGCCATGGCTCCTGAGCGATTCGGCGATCTCGGCGGCGCTCGGCCCGGGGACCATCGCGCCGTCGACGCTGAGAACGTCGATCGACTCCGCGCCGCTCAGCACCGGCATCGCGAGTGAAATGGCCCGCGCGCTCTCGGTCGAGCCGTTCCACGCGAACAGGATCCGCTTGCCGACCATGCCGCTGAAGCCCTGCGGCACCACAAGGACCGGCCGGCCGGAATCGAACAGGGCCGTCTCGAAGACACTTTCGGGCATTTTGGGCAGCGCGCCGGGCTGCGGCATCACGATCAAGTCGTAGGCGCGCCCGATTGTGCCGATGGCGGTTGGCCCGCTGTCATCGGCCGAGCGCCATTCGGAGTTGAGCCCGGCGGCCCGTTGCTCGAAAGCCTGCTTCACGGCCGCAACGCGCTGGCGCTCCTCGGCGTCCTCGGCCAGTCCACCACCGATCGGCGCTCCCATACCGGCGTCCGCCCACGCCATGCTCATGACGCCGTAGGACGGCGGTTCCAGGCCGACCAGCCTGGCATCGAAGGCGCGTGCCAGCTTGGCCGCCAAATCGAAAGCGGACGGATCCTCTGCCGTCCAGGCCATTGTCAGAATTGACTTCATGACATGCCTCCCCTGTCGTTGAACGATAGCACGGCCCTGGATCGCATTGGGTGTGCAAAGTGCCGTATCGACAGCTCCAGCGCCACTGATGAAGTTGATACAATTAATGCGTTGAGGGCTCGTTGGTTCTCAATATGTTAGGCGGCGGACCTCACCTATTTAGAGAGGTCAGGGGCACATACTGGTCCCAGCGTTCATGTTGGTCGCTTCAGCGGTCCCCAGAACCCATGAGGCAACGGCAGGAACGTCGGTCAAAGGTCGAAGAACGTTCTTTTTTCTTTGGAGATACTCAAATGCTGTCCATTTTCCGTCGTCTGATGAAGAGCGAAAACGGCGCCACCGCCATCGAGTACACGCTCATCGCTTCCCTGATCGCCGTCGCCGCCATCGCCGCGATGCAGTCTGTCGGCGGCAAGGTCACGAACGTGCTCAGCAACGTCGCCACCTCGATGTAACGGCACTGGAATTCCATCAAGAACATGGGCGGCCTGGCGACAGGCCGCCCATTCTTTTGGCCGCGATCGGCCTGATGCCCGAAGGGCGACTACATTCCTTACCAAAGTTACACGCTGCCTGGTTGCTCCGGCCAGCCAAGCGGATAGGGTTGAAAGTCGATGCTTCCCCGCCCGTCCTTCGTGCTCTGCCGCGTCCTGCGCAACAAGAGAGGCGCCACGGCGATCGAGTATACGCTGTTGGTCACGTTGCTCTCGGTGGCGGCCCTGCCGGCCATCAGCGGCCTCGGGCAGCGGATTCAGGCCTTCTTGGGCGCCGTCACGACCGCGATGAACTGATGTCGCGGCCTGTTGCCTCCTTTATTCGCGCGCTTGGCTGCCGGCGAGGCTCGACCTTGGTGGGCTACAGCTCGCTCGCCCTGCTGACGGCGATAGCGGCGATCATGGTGCTTGGCCGCGCCGACCCGGAGGGCGGCGGCGCGCCACACCAGCGCGCCGTCGGTGTCGTTTCCCCGGACTGACTGAAAGACGTTCAGCGGATCTGCGCTGCCTTGGGAACGATCCAGGCGAAGCGATCGGACAATGCCGCCAAGGTGATGCGGTTGATGGCATCCGCCGTGACGGTGGCGCCGCCAGTGGCATCCGGCAGGTCGCGGGTCGCCACCGTATCGGCAGCGATCGTGCTCATGAAGCCATTGTCGGTGGCAGACCGCACCGTCGCCGACACGCACATGTGCGTCATGAAGCCGCCGACGATGAGGTTCTTTCGGCCCGTCGCGGTCAGGTGCTTGGCAAGGTCGGTTCCGGCGAACGCATTGGGCAGCCCCTTGTCGACGATCGTCTCGCCGTTCCGCGGCGTCAGGGGAGAGACGATTTCATAACCGCTCGAGGACGGGTTGAACGCCTTGCCCGCGGACTTGTGCCGCACATGCACGATTGGAGCACCAGCAGCACGCGCCGCTTCGAGCAGCCCGGCCAGCGCCTCGATCGCACCCTGAACGCCCGGCAGCGGCAGCAGACCGTCGGAATACTCCCTCTGGGCATCGATGATCAGCAGAACCCCATCGGCCATCGTCGCCGGCGTCGGCGTCACTCCGGCCATCTGCAGCATCGTCATCGCCATGTTCGTTCCCTTCAACTACGCTACGGTTGTGTAAGCCTTGGCGCCATCAACGCCCAAGGCGACATATTTTGCAAGTCCCGTTCGCGCAGGCGCCGATCGCCCGCCTGCCGCCGCGCCGCCGGTTCGCAACGGCGCAGTAGGAAACTAGGATATAGTCACCCATGAATCGTACAATTCATCATGGACCTTTCCGATCGCGGCTGGCACCATCGCGACCACATGGATGCTCCCCGCAAGCTCCTTGTCGATACCCTGACCCGCCGGCCCGACCTCGACCTCAAGAACCTGTCGCTGGCGGTCGGGCGTAATCATGCCTATTTGCAGCAGTATCTGATGCGCGGCTCGCCGCGCGAATTGCCCGAGTCGGTGCGCCACGGACTCGCCCCGTTGCTTGGCGTGTCGCCCGACGACCTGCGCGCGACGGCGCGGACGGCCGCCGCCGCAGCGGGCGGAGCATCGCGCGTCGCGGCACCTCGCATCGACCACGGCGACGAACTGCCCGTCTATGCCTCGGCCGAAGGCGGTGGCGGCGCGATTATCATCACCAACGAGCCGGTCGACTATGTGCGCCGACCGGAGCCACTGCTCTCCGTGCGCGACAGCTACGCCTGTTACGTCATCGGCGACAGCATGAGCCCGGCCTACGAGCAGGGAGATCTGTTGTTGATCCATCCCGGTCGACCGGTGCGGCCGGGTGACGACTGCGTGTTCGTCCGCGATCCGGCCGACGGCTCCCAGCACGCGCTGGTCAAGCGCCTGTTGCGCATCTCATCGGAGAAATGGCGCGTTCGCCAGTTCAACCCGGCTAAGGATTTCGACCTCGATCGCGGGCAATGGCAGAAGGCCCAGCTGATCGTCGGCAAGTACACGCGCTAATGACACGCCCCAGGCGAATTTCCTATCGAGACGGGCGGTCCCTGCCCCGAGGATCGCCATGAAGGCCATCGTCGTCGGCGGCGGCATCATGGGGCTGGCCACCGCGTGGGGCTTGGCACGCCAAGGGCATGCGGTCGAGCTGTTCGAGCAGGGGCCGCTGCCCAATCCGCTCGCCTCATCGATGGACGAGCACCGCCTGATCCGCCATCCCTACGGCGAACAGGCAGGCTACGCGCGCATGATCGACCAGGCCTATGCTGCCTGGGAACTGCTGTGGGGCGATCTCGGCGAGCGCCTCTATGCGGCCACCGGCACGCTGGCGCTCACCGGCAATGGCGAGACCTGGGCGGAGCGTTCGGCGGCCGTTTTGGCCGGCATCGGCAAATCGATGATGGAGGTGCCGCTCGACGAGCTGCCGCGACGCTTTCCGCAGCTCGATGCGCGCGGCGTCGAACGCGCCTTCTGGATGCCCGGTGGCGGTGTGCTGTTCGCCCAGGACATCGTCGCGGCATTGGTCCGCCATCTTGCCGGGCGGCCGAACGTGGCGCTGCACGCCCACACGCCTGTCCGCCTGGTCGATCCCGAGCATGGCTGTATCGCCAGCGCTTCCGGCGCCCGACACGACGCCGACGTCGTCGTGGTCGCCGCGGGCGCGTGGGTTGGCCGGCTGCTGCCGGCCGGCCGCCGCCTGGCACCTTCCCGCCAGGTCGTGATCTATTTCGACCTGCCGGAAGAGCAGCGGGCGATCTGGGCGAAACATCCGATGGTCATCGACAAGACCGGAAATGTCGGCCTCTACCTCGTGCCGCCGGCCGAAGGCCGCGGCCTCAAGATCGGCGACCACGTCTTCAGCCGGACCGGCGATCCGTCGGCGGAACGCCAGGCAGGCGAAGAAGAGATGCAGCCCCTGTTGCAGCGCTGCGGCACCCTGATCAAGGGCTTCGAGCGCTGGCGCATCGATCGACTCAAGGTCTGCTTCTATACGGTGACGGAGGATGAAAGGTTCGTCGTCGAGAAGCAGGGCGCCAAGGGCTGGCTGATGTCGCCCTGCTCGGGGCATGGCTTCAAGTTCGGCGCGGTGATGGGCCTCGAGCTGGCGCACACCATCGCCTCGGGGCGCGATCCTGCGGCGCATGCGCGCTGGGCGGCCGGCCTGGAAGGCGATACATCCTGCTGACCGGATGACGACGTGAATTAGGGAGAAGACACGCCATGGCTTCCCGCAAGCGACGCGCGAACGGCACGCCCAAGGCCACCGGGCTGCGTCAAGGCCTCGCCACCTACGGCGATGCGGGCTTCTCGCTGTTCCTGCGCAAGGCCTTCATCAAGGCCGGCGGCTATTCGGACGATGCGCTCGACCGGCCGATCGTCGGCATCACCAACACGTTCAGCGACTACAATCCCTGCCACGGCAACGTGCCCGACCTGATCGACGCGGTGAAGCGCGGCGTCATGCTGGCCGGCGCGCTGCCCATGGTCTTCCCGACCGTGTCGATTCACGAAAGCTTCTCCCATCCCACCAGCATGTTCCTGCGCAACCTCATGTCGATGGACACCGAGGAGATGATCCGCGCCCAGCCGATGGATTCGGTGGTGCTGATCGGCGGCTGCGACAAGACCCTGCCGGCCCAGCTCATGGCCGCGGCCAGCGCCGACCGTCCCGCGGTCGTGCTGCCGGTCGGCCCGATGCTGGTCGGCCATTTCAAGGGCGAGGTCCTGGGCGCCTGCACCGACTGCCGCCGCCTGTGGGGCCAGTATCGCGCCGGCACCTTCTCCGAGACCGACATCGAGCAGGTGAGCGAGCGGCTGGCGCCGACCAAGGGCACCTGCATGGTGATGGGCACGGCCAGCACCATGGGCTGCATCGTCGAGACGCTGGGCATGGGGCTTCCGGGCAGCGGCTCGATCCCGGCGACGCATTCCGACCGCCTGCGCGTCGCCGAGGCGACCGGCAAGCTCGCGGCCGAGATGGCGAAGAAGCAGGGTCCGCGGCCCAGCGAGATCATGACCCGCGCCGCCTTCCGCAATGCGCTCACCGTGTTGCAAGCGATCGGCGGCTCGACCAATGCCCTCGTCCACCTGACCGCGGTAGCGCGCCGGCTCGGCGTCGACATCGAGCTCGAGGAGTTCGATGCGATCGGCCGCAAGGTGCCGGTCCTGGTCGACCTCAAGCCGTCGGGCGACCACTACATGGAGCACTTCCACTGGGCCGGCGGCAACTCGCGGCTGATGAAGGAAATCCGCAAGCACCTCGACGAGAAGTGCCTGACCGTCTCGGGCCGCACGCTGAAGCAGGTGATCGACTCAGCCGAGATCGTGCCCAACCAGACGGTGATCCGCACGCCCAAGAACCCGATCAAGCCCACCGGCGGCATGGCCGTGCTGCGCGGCAACCTCGCGCCGCGCGGGGCGGTCATCAAGCACGCCGCCGCCTCGCCGGCGCTGCTGACCCACACCGGCCGTGCCGTGGTGTTCGATTCGCTGGAAGACCTCGCCGCGCGTGGCGACGATCCGACGCTCGACGTGAAGGCCGAGGACATCCTGGTGCTGCGTAACGCCGGGCCCAAGGGCGCGCCGGGCATGCCCGAGGCAGGCTCCTTCCCGATCCCCATGAAGCTCGCGCGCGCCGGCGTGAAGGACATGATCCGCATCTCCGATGCGCGCATGAGCGGCACCGCCTTCGGCACCATCGTGCTGCACGTGGCGCCGGAAGCCGCCGTCGGCGGACCGCTGGCCCTGGTCAGGACCGGCGACCGCATCACCCTCGATGTGCCCAAGCGCCGGCTCGAACTGCATGTCGACGCCAAGGAACTGGCGGCAAGGCGCAAGAAGTGGACGGCGCCGACGCCGCCCAAGGGCAGCGACCGCGGCTACACCGGCCTGTTCCACAAGGAAGTGCTGCAGGCCGATGAAGGCGTCGATTTCGGCTTCCTGGGTCCCGCCAAATCGTGACCGCCGCGACGCTCCCGGGCATTTCCGTCGTCGTCACCTGCTACAACTGTCGTGACTATATCGGGGATGCCATCCGCTCGGTGGCGAGTCAGACGCTGCGCGACTTCGAATGCGTGATCGTAGACGACGCCTCGACCGACGATTCGGCCGAGGTCGTGCGGCGCACCCTCGAGGAGCTGGCCGACCCGCGTTTCAAGCAGATCCTGCTGCCGAGCAACGTCGGCCAGACCGGTGCGACGCGGGCCGGTCTCGCGGCGACGCGGGCGACCTTCGTCTGCTTCCTCGATTCCGACGATCTGTGGCATGCGGACTTCCTCGAGCGCCACCTCGCCGCGCATCTGAACGAGTCCTATGCCGTGGGCTTCACGGCCTGCAATGCACGGCTGATCGACGGCCAGGGGAAGCTGATCGCGGGCGGCGTCTACTGGTTCGGCAAGGAGCGTGCCAGTGCCGACCGCGACCGCGCCTTCGCTCCGATCGATCCGGCACGGGTGCCCAAGGTCGACGTCACCAACGGTACCGTGCACTGGCAGAAGC
>JAEWIV010000113.1 GCA_023386865.1 Pseudomonadota bacterium | reverse complement strand
GCACAGCCCGCTCAGGCTCAAGCGTAGGTTCAAGTCTAGACACAAGCCGATCCCAACCCCACAGCAGGATCAGCACAATCTCAGATCAAGACCTCGACAAAAAGGCGGCCTCAGAACATCGCTTACGGACCAAGAGGACGCTCACGTGGAAGGAACCGACGATGGCCGCCCCTCAGCAGTTTGCCCAGTGCCGTCACTCAGCAGCAGCAACAACAACAGCAAGACACAAGGCCGCCAACTCCCCCCGACTGCGAAGACGGCCATTAGGTGACCGGCAGTTCGGCGAGCCAACGATCACCGTCCAGAGTGCCCTTCTTGCAAGATTGCCCGCTCGCTGGCGCGACGTATCCGGCATCTAAGGTGTAGGCTGGAACAGCCTCGACCTTCTCATAGACTGCACAGTGCGGTCTCTGCCGCAGCTACCTCGAGAGGTAGTTTTCTCTTCCAGGGTCGCGTCGAAGCGCTCTCCCAGAACGATCATATTGCGGTAGGCTTCGATCAGGCGAAATTTGCCCAAGTTGTCGACAGTGTTGATGCGCCACCGCGAACGGCGAACGATGTAACCTTTGCGGCGGGCGTGACGACGCACGCGCGCTTCCTGCGACGCACTAGGAACCGATTGCATGTGTGAACCCCTCTTCACAGGTTGTGGAAGAGGCCAAACAATGAACATCACCGTCTCTGGTGGCTTGGATCAGGTCGCCCCGGAGAATGCTTAAGTATCCCGTACTCTGGAACTGCCGGCCAGTGCATCGTAGCCCAACGTGACCTCGGGCGGGCAGGCCCAAGGTCTACAAGGGATCGCGCTCGCATGCCGGCTAACTTGTTGTTGTTCACCTGCGACTTGGCCGTCGTGATTGTCCGCGGGCGCCAAAGCACCGCATCGTCAATCCTGATAAGCAACCGCTGGACGGTCGCAAGGAGCTGGGGACTGGCCGCTGAGCGCCAACGAGCCAAAGGCGGCACACCGATCGAAAAGCAACGCTGTCTGTGCCGAAAGTCACACTTCACAGCGGATTTTCGACACTGCAACACTCGAGCGTCGTGGACTAACGTCAAATCGGCACATACTCTGGAGACCGTCATCGGCCACCATGGCCCATCGTCCGTATCGACGGGGAGCTTGCCATGTACCTGACCCTTCGCACCGCCTTCATCTCTGCCGCCCTGACCTCAGGGCTTACGCTTGCGTCTCCGGCTGTCGCCCAGAGCGACGGTCAGCAGCTCGGCAAAGTTCACTTCTCGACCTCTTGCACCCCAGAAGCGCAGAAGCTTTTCGACCGCGCCATGCTCTATCAGCACTCGTTCTGGTATCGGGCGTCGCAGCGGACCTTCGAGGAGGTGCTGAAGAAGGATCCCGAGTGTGGCATCGCCTATTGGGGCATGGCGCTCAGCCTGCTGTGGAACCCGCATGCCGTTCCGCCGGCGAAGAACCTCAGCGAGGGCATGGCCGCGGTGACCAAGGGACGGGCGGTCGGCGCCAAGACCCAGCGCGAGCGCGACTACCTGGAAGCGATCGCGGTCATGTACACCGACCACGATAAGGTAGATCATCGCACGCGGCTTCTGGCCTATGCCAAGGCCATGGAGCAGCTGGCCGGGCGCTATCCTGACGACGACGAGGCGCAAATCCACTACGCGCTTGCCCTCAACACGTCGGCGTCGGCGGCAGACAAGACCTACGCCAACCAGCTGAAGGGCGGCGCGCTGCTCGAGCCGATCCTGCAGCGCCAGCCGGATCATCCCGGCGTGGTCCACTACCTGATCCATCTCTATGACTATCCGCCGATCGCCGAGAAAGGCCTGGACGCAGCGCGCCGCTACGCCAAGATCGCACCGGCCGCGGCGCACGCCCAGCACATGCCGTCGCACATCTTCATTCGCCTCGGCTACTGGGACGAGGCGATCGCCTCCAACGTCGAATCGGCGCGCGTCGCCCGCGAGGACGGCGAGCAGGCTGACCAGCTTCACGCCATGGACTACCTGGTCTACGCGAACCTGCAACTGGCGCAGGACCGCAAGGCCAAGGCCGTCATCGACGAGATGATCGTGATCAGGGGCGCCGAGGCCTACCTGCCGGGCGGCTATGCGCTCGCCGCCTCGCCCGCGCGCTACGCCATCGAGCGCGGTGACTGGAAGGAGGCGTCGACATTGGCGGTGCGCGCCGGAACCGCGCCGCACATCCAGGCGATCAGCCACTGGGCGCGGGCGCTCGGCGCTGCGCGCACGGGAGATCCGGCAAGCGCAAAGGCTGATATCGCAAAGTTGGTCGAGTTCAGGGACAAGTTGCGCGAGGCCAAGGATGCTTACTGGGCCGAGCAGGTCGATATCCAGATCAAGGTCGCGAGTGCGTGGCTTCAGTATGCCGAAGGCGACTTTGACGGGGCGCTGAAGGCGATGAGCGCTGCGGCCGACGCCGAGGATCGTTCGGAGAAGCATCCGGTCACGCCCGGCGTGCCGAAGCCGGCGCGCGAGCTCTATGGCGTCATGCTGCTCGAGCGCGCCAAGCCGGCCGAGGCGCTGGCGGCCTTCGAGGCAACGCTGAAGAAGGAGCCCAATCGGCTGGGCGCCTATTCCGGCGCCGCACAGGCCGCCGAGAAGGCGGGCGATGCCGAGAAGGCGAAGCGGTACTACGGGAAGGTCGCTAGCCTGGCCCAGGGTGGCGACGACAGCCGCGGCGAGCTTGCCCAGGCCCGCGCTTATCTGGCGAAGAACCCATGAACGCGCTGCGCCACGCCCGCGCCACGCTTTCGGGGCTCGCCCTATTCGGCGCTTGTACCGCGGCGCGTGCGGAGACCCTGGAGCTCACCGGCTATGTCGGCGTGCTTGGCGAATGGGAGATAACGGCGAACCTCGCGCCCATCGGCCCGGTTGCGAGGAAGGAGTATGGTGGTCCGCTGAAGATGCGGCACGTTGGCTATTGCACCCAGGATGGACCGGAGGAGCGCACCGGCGAGATCCGTGTCAGCCTCGCGGGGTCGTCGCGGCTGACGGCGAGCCTGCTGGTCAACGGCGTCGAATGCTCCTTCAGCGGCCGGCAAGCGGACGCCTATACCGGATCGCTGAAGTGCCCAGATCGGCGAGCCGTGCCGCTGACGCTCTGGCTCAAGCAGTAGACATTCGGCAGTCAATCCAGAGGTCGTCGCACCATTGTTGAGTGTTTGATCCGCCCTCGGCAGCGGACTTTCCGACAATTCAAAGGATGTTAGCGATCGCCCATTAACGCTGGATCGCTATCCGGTTGACCCTCTGTGCCGCGCAACGAGGGCAAAGGCATTTTGAAGTATCATATAAACTCCGTGGGGTTATTGCGGCGGGTGCCCCCGCCCCGCTTGTCCCTCCCTCATGATCAGGGGCTGTCGGGTTCTCCCGGGCGCGGAGCCTTGAAGCTCTCGCGCTCGAGTCCACTCATGACCGGATACAGCCGCACTGGCTGTTTGGTATTGCAGCGCCCTCCTCGGCGCCCTCGGCCAGAACCACGGCCTCCGGGACGGTCCCACATTCAAGTGGGGGTGCGGTTGTCCCCGCCAGCGTGGTCTGAACGGGGCGGTCGGGGCTAGGTCCCGTCCGGTCTCTTCGCTCCTACTCGTCAATGCCGAGCGTGCTGCAGACCAGCATTCGGGTTGAATAGTGTCGCCAGATAACCTATTAAACGGTTAGATGGCTCAACCATCTCGGCGGCTCGTAGCTGGTTCCTACATCCGTCGACAAAACCCTCGGACGTCGATCCGGGGGTTTTGCATTTGTGCATTCCCGCTTTTTAGCGCGTGACCGATAGCCAGGCTCCAGAGCAGAAGCTGCACGACGTGAAGCATAGCCGGCCGGGCAGAAATTGCAACCCATATGAGATTTTCGGGTGCCGCTAAATTAGTGGTTGTAGCCGCAATTTGTATAAAATTTTTTGGCGAGCGCGGCGCAGGCTTCCACTGGACCGCCTTTCGCCGGGATCGCCACTTCGGCCTCCCGCCCCGGCTTCGCGCGCTGCGCAAAGGCGTGACCACCCTGACGCACAGCCGCATGCCTTCGCGCTTGCCGCTGTTGCAGCAGACCAAGGTCGAGATCGTGTCAGTGGCGATGTGAGGAGGCCGGCTGATCACTTCGTCGCTCTCGATAGGCGCACCGACAAGTTTGTCCCGCGTTCCTATCAGAAGGCCCTCAGTCACCCCTCTGCTTTCCATAATGATCCTTCTGCGATCTCGGTTATCGAGTCAGATCAATGCGTTACGCGATGCCTATCGATTACCCTATCGCGAGACACCATTGATGGTGTGTGTGAGAGCGCGTCATCTTTCTGCAATAGGAAGCGATGCCTCTGATCTGCATCGATGATCGCTCGGGATTTGGCTGCTCTCTGATCTAGATCGATGATGGATCAGGATAACATGTCCGGCTCGGGCTCGGGACCTCGGCTCCATCGTCCACGAGCTGCATCAAGAAGGGCTGCACATCGCTTCGTAAGGTCGCGGCGCGCCTGAACGAGGGTCGTGTCCCAGGGCGTGGTGTAACTGTCGGGAGCAAGGCCGCGAGAGAGCGCGCTTTCCACTAGCGCTGTAGCGAGGGAGCGGCCTTGCGGCGGTCACCGGCGATTTCCGGGTTAGGGTCGGGTT
>JAEWIV010000111.1 GCA_023386865.1 Pseudomonadota bacterium | reverse complement strand
TTCGATCCGTGACCACTGCTCGTCATCCAGCCAGAACAAGTTGCTTCGCATCTTCCATGCTCCTTGCCAGCACAGAATCACTAAGCGATTCTCCCCTCAACAACTTTATTGGGTTTCGACCCTAGATTGTCGTCATTGCAGCCGAAGGAGAAAGACCGTGATCAAGCGCAAGCAGCGCATTCCCATGCGCGATCTTTCGACCATGGCGGCGGAAGACCGCGCCACCGTCGAGAAGAACGCCATGAACGGCCAGATCTTCAACATCTTCAAGGTGCTGGCCCATCACCCGCAGCTGGTGAAGCGCTGGACGCCGTTTGCCGGCCACATCCTTGCCAAGCAGACCCTGCCGTTCCGCGACCGCGAGCTCCTGATCCTGCGCATCGGCTGGCTGAACCAGGCGGAGTACGAGTTCGCCCAGCACGAGCTGATCGCCAAGCGCGGCGGCATCTCCGACGCCGACATCGCACGCCTGAAGGAAGGCCCGAAGGCCGCCGGCTGGAGCGAGCACGAGTCGGCGCTGCTGCAGGTCGCCGACGATCTCCACGAGAACTCGGTCGTGTCCGACGCGACCTGGACCACCTTGTCGAAGAAATACTCGACCGAGCAGCTCATGGACGCGGTCTTCACCGTCGGCCAGTACAATCTCGTATCGTGGGCGCTCAATTCCTTCGGCGTGCCGCTCGACGATTTCCTGCCGGGCGCGAAGACCTAATCGGCCTGGTCGAACGGGCGGTGCCGACGGCCGGGACCGTCCGATAAGCCGTCCCGCAGGAACCGCCCGCCGCCTCGGCCGTTCATCCGCGGCGGCAGGGAGGCGACATGGATGCCTTGTTGAAGGTCGATTGGCACGCGATCTTCACGCCCCAGCATTCTTTGCTGGAGCTCTTCCTGCGCGGCACGATCATGTATCTCGTGATCTTCGTGCTGCTGCGCGTCGTCGTGCGCCGACAGGTGGGCGGCATCGGCATGACCGATATCCTGGTGATCGTGCTGATCGCCGAGGTGACCGGCAACGGCATCTCCGACAACTTCCAGTCGGTCGTCGAGAGCACAGTGCTCGTCGGCACCGTGCTGCTGTGGAGCACGCTCATCGAATGGCTGCAGTCGCGCTATCCCGCCTTCGAGCGGCTGGTGCGCGATCGCAAGCTCAAGCTGATCGAAAACGGCCGCATGCTGCGCCGGAACATGCGCGAGGAGTTCGTCACGGTCGAGGAGCTGATGGCCCAGCTGCGCGAGAAGGGGGTGGAGGACTGCCGCGACGTCAAGGCGGCCTACATGGAGGCCGATGGCCGCATCAGCATCATCCCGCGCGACGGCAAATGACCTTGCCCCGGCGGGCGGCGAGGCCGATCATCCGGCGCAACACCCGGAGGTTCCCATGAACGTCACGACCCCGCCGAAACCGGCGTCCGCCGAAAGCGCCGTGCCGCGCCTCACCGAGCTCGCGCGCTTCGCCGGCTGCGCCGCCAAGATCAGCCAGGCCGACCTGCACAAGGCGCTGGCCGGCCTTCCCGTCGCTGCCGATCCGCGCGTCCTGGTCGGCCACGACACGTCGGACGACGCCGCGGTCATCAAGCTGCGCGACGACCTCGCCCTGGTCGAGACCGTCGACATCTTCCCGCCGATCGTCGACGATGCCTACGACTACGGCCGCATCGCCGCCACCAACGCGCTTTCCGACATCTACGCCATGGGCGGCACGCCGTTGAACGCGCTGAGCTTCGTCGCCTGGCCGGTCGACACGCTCGGCACCGCGCCTCTGCGCCAGGTGCTCGACGGCGCCGCCGCGATCTGCAAGGAGGCCGGCATCGCCATCTCCGGCGGCCATTCGATCGTCGACGAGGAGCCCAAGTTCGGCCTGTTCGTCACCGGCACCATCGATCCGCGCAAGGTCGTCTCCAATGCCGGCGCCCGCCCGGGTGATGCCCTGGTGCTGACCAAGCCGATCGGCACCGGCGTGCTGACCACGGCGGTGAAGCGCAATGCCGCGCCCGAGTCCGTGCTTGCCGAGGCGATCAGGTCGATGACGACGCTGAACCGCCACGCTGCCGAAGCGATGAACGCGGCCGGCGCCACCGCCGCCACCGACATCACGGGCTTCGGCCTTCTAGGCCATCTCGGCAACATGCTGCGCGCGGCGTCGAAGGAGGTCGGTTCGCCCGTCGGCGCCAGGCTTTCCTACGCAGCCGTGCCGGTGTTCGATCGCGTCACCGGTTTCCTGAAGGAAGGCCTTTGCCCCGGCGGCACGCGGCGCAACCTCGAATACGCCGCGCCCAATGCGCGCTTCGCCGACAGCCTGAGCGAGCCGCAGCGCCTGCTGCTCGCCGATGCCCAGACCTCGGGCGGCCTGCTGATCGCCGTGCCGCAGGACAAGCTCGCGGGACTGGTCGCGGATCTCAAGAAGCGCGGCACACTGGCCGCGGCCGTGATCGGCAGCGTCATCGCCGCCGACAAGCCCGGCGTTATCGAAGTAACTCCATAGGCTCCGGCGGCTAAGCCGGCAGCCGGGTCGCCTGGCTGGCCGCGAGCAGCCACCCGTCGCGACCGGTCACGTATACGGCGACCCAGCGGACATCGCGCGGCGAGCTCGCGGTGTTGGAGAGCGTGGCCTTGCCCGTGACGACGACGGTCGGGCCGGCGAAGACGCGATAGCTCAGGTCGGAGGCCGGCGCGTTCTCGATCATCGGTTCGCCCGCCATTGCCGAGGCGATGCGCGCCTCCTTGTCGTCCATCTTGCCCGACTCGTGCGTGTGCGTGAACGCGTCGGCGTAGATGGAGCGCAACGTGCGGGAGTCCTTGGCGGTCACCGCCTTGGCGAGCTTGTCGCGGACAACCTTGACCTCTTCGACGATGCTCGCCGATTCGGCTTTGTCGGGCTGGCGCGGCGGATGGGCGAGCGCGGGCAGAGGCAACAGCGACAACGTCGTGACGAGCGACCGTCTAAGCATTCTTCGAGCTTAGGCCCGCCTCGGCGAATGTCGCCATGCCGTTGTGGCAGGCCGCGGCCGCCTTCAGGAGCGGCACGGCCAGCGCCGCCGCCGAAGCCTCGCCCAGGCGCATGTCGAAGTCGAGCAGCGGCCGCTGGCCGATCTTCTCCAGGAGACGCGCGTGGCCGGGCTCGGCCGAGCGATGGGCGACCAGGCAATGATCGAGCGCGTGCCGGTCGATCGCGTACAGCACCGCCGCCGCCGCGGTGCAGGCATAGCCGTCGAGCAGCACCGGGATGCGGCCCATGCGGGCGGCCAGCACGGCGCCGGCGATGGCCGCCAGTTCCTCGCCGCCGACCGCCGCCAGCAGGGCGAGCCGGTCGCGCTGGGCGATCAGCGCCCGATGATGCGCCAGCGCCTCGTCGATGACGGCGATCTTGTGCGCCAGCGCCTTGCCGTGCACGCCGGTGCCGGGGCCCGCCCAGTCGGCGCCGGTGCCGCCGAACAAGGCGGCCGAGAGCGTCGCCGCCGTCGTCGTGTTGGCGATGCCCATCTCGCCCAGGCACAGCACGTCGATGCCGGGCTCGGCCGCCATCATCCCGTAGGCCATGGCATTGGCGGTGCGCGCCTCGCTCATCGCCGGACCGCGGGTGAAGTCGTTCGTCGGATGCTCGAGGTCGAGCTCGTAGATGCGCAGATCGGCGTCGATGCTTGCAGCGAGCTGGTTGATCGCCGCCCCGCCGCTCAGGAAGTTCTTCACCATCTGGCCGGTGACCTCCGGCGGATAGGCCGACACGCCGCGCGCCGCCACGCCGTGGGTGCCGGCGAACACCGCGATGCGCGGCCGCTCGACCCGCGGGCTGGCGCGGCCCTGCCACGCGGCCAGCCATTCGGCGATCTCCTCGAGGCGGCCGAGCGAGCCCGGCGGCTTGGTGAGCTCGGTCTGACGCTGCACCACCTTGGTCTGCGCCTCCTGGTCCGGACCGGGCAGCTCGCGCAGGATCCGGCGCATTTCTTCGAAAGTGGGAGCGGGGGCGTTCATAGCGGGCGCGGACCATCCTATATTTGCCCCATCATGACCAGCCCCAGCGAGCCGCCGATCGCCCGACCGTCCTCCTTCGACGAATGGCTGCAGGCCTTGAAGGAGCAGGCCACCTTCTTCACCGGCCTCAAGCTCGATGTCGGCGCGCCGCGCTGGCAGCTTGCCGACGTGCTGCCCGTGCTGCCCTTCATAGGCGCCGGCGTCGGGCTCGCTGCCGGCCTGGTATTCGCCATCATGCGCGGCCTCGGCCCGGGCTGGCTCGCTGCCGTCGTGGCCGTGGGGGCGGCGATCCTGCTCACCCGCGCGCTGCATGAGGACGGCCTGGCCGACACCGCCGACGGGCTCGGTCCGCACGGACTCGACACCGACCGGCGGCTCGAGATCATGCGCGACAGCCGCAGCGGCACCTTCGGCATACTGGCGCTCGCCCTCTCGGTGCTGGTCAAGGTCGCCTGCCTGGCCTCGTTCGGCAGCGCCACCGGCCTGGTGGTGCTGATCGCCGCCCACGCGCTGTCGCGCGCCACTATCGCCTATCCGCTGCTCGCCTACTCGCCGGTCCATGGCGACGGCCTGGGCTCGCAAGCCGGCAAGCCGACCGACAACGACGTCTGGCTCGCCATCGGTATAGGAGCCGTGCTGGCCTTCCTGCTGCTGTTGGGCAAGGGCTTCTTCGTCGCCCTTCTGGCCCCCATCGCCGCCATGGCCGCCGCCTGGCTCGCCTCACGATGGGTCGCCGACCGCATCGGCGGCTATACGGGCGACACTTTGGGCGCCGTCCAGCAGGCGGCCGAGATGGCTTTCCTGGTGGTGGCGGCGCTGTTCATCAGCCGGTAAGAAGACCGCCGCGCAAGCAACACGCGGAGGGAAAGCATGGCGACGGGCGCCAAGATCACCGGACTGGTCACGCGTTGGTGGTGGGTGCGGCACGCGCCGGTGCCCAACCCCGAGGCGAGGTGCTACGGCCAGAGCGACAAGGACTGCGACATCACCAATCACGCGCTGTTCGAGCACCAGGCGAAGCTCCTGCCCAAGGGCGCGGTGTGGTACGCCTCCAACCTGCTGCGGGCGCGCAAGACGGCGAAGACGCTGGCCAGCCACGGCGCCGACATGGGCGAGCTGCTGATCGACCCCAACCTCGCCGAGCAGCATTTCGGCGATTGGCAGGGCCTCACCTACGTCGAGATCGCCGAGCGGCACGCCAACAACCATCTGTTCTGGCTCGGTCCGCCGGAGTATCGCCCGCCGGGCGGCGAGAGCTTCGTCGACCTGCGTGACCGCGCGGTGCGCAGCATCGATCGCCTGACCGACGAGCATCGCGGCCGCGACATCGTGGCGACGGCACATGGCGGCACCATCCGCGCGGCGCTGGCGCACGCTTTCAACCTGCACCCCGAGGCGGCGGTGCGCTTCGAGATCGACAATGTCTCGCTCACCCTGATCGAGCATTTCGAGCAGGCCGATCCCGCGCATGCCTGGCGAGTCGCCTTCGTGAACTACATGCCGCGCCAGCTTGTCGTCGCCAAGGCGGGGGCGCTGGCATGAAGACCGCGGCGGAACTCGCCGCCGAGCAGGCGGCCTACTGGAACGGCCCGGGCGGCGAAGGCTGGCTCGCCGCCTACCAGCGTATCCAGCGTGCGATCGGCGACATCGGCGAGCTCGGCCTGTCGGCGGCTGCGGCACGTCCCGGCGAGCAGGCGATCGACATCGGCTGCGGCACCGGCGACACGACGGCGGCATTGGCTCGCGCCGTCGGTCTCGACGGCCACGTCCTGGGCGTCGACATTTCCGGGACCCTTATCGCCGCGGCGCGCTCGTATCGTCTGGACAACGCCACGTTCGTCGTCGGCGATGCCGCGACGCATCCCTTCCAGGCAGGCCACTACGATCTCGTCTTCTCGCGCTTCGGCGTCATGTTCTTCGCCGATCCGGTGGCGGCGTTCCGCAACATCCGGCGCGCGCTGAAGCCCGGTGGCCGGCTGGTCTTCATCGCCTGGCGCACGCCGCAGGAAAATCCCTGGGGCACGACGCCGGCCCGCGTGGCCCAGCCGTTCCTGCCGCCGCAACCGCGTCCCGGCCCCGAGGATCCCGGCCAGTTCTCGTTCGGAAATCGCGCGCGCGTCGAGCGCATTCTCGGCGAAGCGGGCTTCACGTCGCCCGCCTTCGAGCCGATCGACCGGCAGATCTGGATGGGCGACAGCGTCGCCGACGTGGTGGCCGGCGCCGGCCGATTCGGTCCGCTGGCCCGCGCCTTCGCCGGCGCCGAACCGGCGGCCATCGAAAGGGCCAAGCAGGCGATCGCCGAAGAGCTGGCGCCGCACGAAGGTCCCGAGGGCGTGCGCCTGCCCGGCGCCTGCTGGCTCGTGCGGGCGAGCGCGGGCTGACGCTCCTCGCCGCAAGACCTGATGGAACACATCTCGACCTTTCCCCTCCCGCCGGTGACGCTCGTGCTGGGCGGCGCGCGCTCGGGCAAGAGCACGCACGCCGAAAGGCTGGTCACTGGCAGCCTGTTCGGCGCGGCGCCGCGGCCCGCGGTCTACATCGCCACCGCCGAGGCGGGCGACGTCGAGATGGCGACCCGGATCATGGCGCATCGCGCGCGCCGCGGCGCCGCCTGGACGACCATCGAGGAGCCCCTGAAGCTGCCCGAGGCCTTGCAGGCGGCGGCGGCCCACGGCCAGCCGGTGCTGGTCGATTGCCTGACGCTCTGGCTCTCCAACCTCATGCACGCCAAGGCCGATCTCGACGAGGCGTCCGACGACCTCGTCCTGGCGCTCGACGGCTACGGTGCGCCGGTCGTGTTCGTCAGCAACGAAGTCGGGCTGGGCCTGGTCCCCGAAACCCCGCTGGGTCGCGCCTTCCGTGACGCCCAGGGTCGCCTCAACATGCGTCTGGCCGACCGGGCCGACCGGGTCGTCCTGATGGCGGCCGGCCTGCCGCTGCTGATGAAGGATCGCCCGGTCCGAACTTGAGTCCTTTCTGAGGCAAATTCCCTAGATGCCTGATATCAGGCATTAAATATGATACGATTGATACGATCGTGGCCCGATGGCGCCTCCCCCGGCGTCGGCCACAGGACCAAGGAGCATAAGAAATGAAGCTCGACCGCCGAACCGTCCTCGCCGGCACCGCGGCCGCGTTTGCCGCCCCCATCCTCTCCGCCGTGCCTGCGCGCGCCGACGCCAAGCGCCAGGCGCTGGTCGATTCCAGCCTCGAAGCCGCGCGCAAGATCCTGACCGGCAAGGATTACCCCGACGCCGCCCGCTACATCGAGAACGCGCGCGGCGTGCTGATCGTGCCCGAGCTGGTACAGGGCGGCCTGATCTTCGGCCTGGCCGGCGGTCGCGGCACCCTGATGGCACGGTCGCAGCCCAAGGACTGGAGCCCGCCCGCCTTCTACGCCATGGGCTCGGGCAGCGTCGGCCTGCAGATCGGCGCCAAGGTGTCGGAGGTGGTGTTCATCATCAAGACCGATAAGGGTTTGCAGGCCATCCTCGATCACAAGTTCAAGTTCGGCGCCGAGGCGGGCGTGGCGCTGGCGGTGGTCGGCATCGGCGTCGAAGGCGGCTCGACCACCGCGGGCGGCGCCGACATCATCGCCTTCGCGAGCTCCCAGGGCCTGTTCGCCGGCGCCTCGCTCGAAGGCTCCTACCTCGATCCCGACAACGACTGGAACGCGCTCTATTACGGCTCGGGCGCCAGCACCAAGGCGATCGTGATCGACCGTCGCTTCACCAATCCCGGCGCCGAGCCGATCCGCCAGTTCATGGCGAGGTGGTGAGGCCGCGGCAGGCTTGAGCCTCGTTCAGCGATCGGGGCGGACAAGTCGTTTGCCGAAGCGCCGGGCTGATCCTAAGCCCTGACGCCATGGACCAAAGACAGCAACGCGACCTCGCCCGATTGCTCGCGACGCTCCGCCGCGACGGGCGCCAGCAGAGCGGACTCGATGCCGGCCTGGTGCCGCCGGACAAGGACACCGCCTACCGCGTCGCGCGCCTGGTCGAGGAGGAGCTCGGCTGGCAGGTCGCGGGCTGGAAGATCGCCGCCGCCAAGGCCGAGATGCAGCAGCAACTGCGTACCGATTCGCCGATCTACGGTCGCGTCTTCGCGCCCGGCGTGAAGCTCTCGCCGGTGACGGTCGAGCATGCCCGGCAATGCAGCCCCATCCCGGAAGTAGAATACCAGGCGCGGCTCGGCGTCGACCTGCCGCCGCGTGGGCGGCCGTACAGCGTGGAGGAAGTGAGCGAGGCGGTGACGTCGCTGCACCCGGGCATCGAGCTCGCCGAGTGCCGCTTCGTGCACGACGATGCATTCCCGCCGCTCAGCGCCGTGCTGGCCGACGGCGCGGGCGGCGGGACGATCTGCTACGGACCGGCGATCGAGGATTGGCGCCGGCGCGACATCGCGAACCAGGAGGTCTTGCTCCTGTGCAACGGCGTCGCCCGTCGCCGCGGCACGGCGGCTGACGCGCTCGACCATCCCATGGTGCCGCTGGCTTGGCTCGCCAACGAGCTGTCGCGCACGGGCATCGGCATGAAGGCCGGCCAGATGATCAGCACCGGCACCTTGACCGGCATGCTGCGGCCGAAGGCGGGCGAGACCTACGTCGCCGACTTCGGCCCGTTTGGCAGCGTCACGGCCACCTATGCGTGAAGCCCCCGGGGTAGCGCAACGCTCAACCGATGGTTGGTTGTATCGTGCCGTAGTAATGCTATCTATAAGAGCATGCGCAGGGCGGCGAACGAATTCGGGAGCGTATTGAAGCCATGGTGTGGCTTCTGTAGGATTCCGGCGTGGCCACGCTGACCTTCGACAAGCTGGCCTATGTCGACCGGCTGAAGGCCGCTGGCATGGGCGAGCGGGAGGCGCGGGCCTTGGCCGAAGGTTTGGATCAAGCCTTGCGCGAAGAAGTTGCCACCAAGACCGATCTCGCAGCGGTCAAGACGGAGCTTGCGGCCGACATCGCTGCGGTGAGGACAGAGCTTGCAGCCGACATCGCTGCTGTCAGGACAGAGCTTGCAGCGGAGATCGCTGCGGTCAGGACAGAGCTTGCAGCCGACATCGCTGCGCTCAGGAGAGAGGTTGCGGTCGACATCGCGGCAGTCAAGCACGACATGTTGCGATGGATGGTCGGCGTCGCGTTCGCTCAGGTCGGCTTGACCGTGGCGCTTGTCAGGCTTTTGCCGCACTAGACTAAGACCAAGCGGGTTCAGTCGATCACGTCCGCCGTCACATCGAGCGGCGCGGCGACGACGTCGCCGGCCACCGGCACCACCTTGACCGCAGCGCTGGTGACGCGCACCGGCGCGGCAACGACACCGCAGCCGGCGAGGGCAGCGGCGGTGGCCAGGACCAGAAGAACGCGAAAACAAAAGACCATGACGTAACCTTAGGAGGGTTAACGCCGAGAAGCCTTTGCGGTTGCCGAATGCCGTCCGCGTCCGGACAACGGATCCTCGAGCGTGACGGTGTCCGGCACGATGCCGCGCTGCATCTCGGCCCATTCGAGGGGCGCGGCGATCGGAAACCCCGGCAGCGCGCGCGGCGAGAACGCGGCGATGGCCAGCGCGCCGGGCTTGTTGTAGCGGCAATCGATGTCGGCATTGCCCAGGCGGGCCGCGAGCTGCTCGCTGTAGCGCTGCGCTTCTCGCTGATCGAGATCGGGCTCGATCGGCACCATGACATGCAGCTCGCGGTCGCCGGTGAGCTTGGGCCAGCTCTCCAGCCCCTCGGCCAGCAGGAGCATGCGCAGGCGGAGCGCCGTGTCGGCCTGGCCGACGCTGAACACCAGCAGGTCCGGTCGCTCCGGATCGTCGATCGTCACGTTGGCGGCATGCAGTTCGACGGCGCCCATCTCGACCAGGCCCAGAAGCCCGTCGAGGCTGTCGATCCAGAAACGATCGTCGCCCGTGGCGCGCACCGCCTTCTGCGGCTTGCCCGGTGCGCCGCCCACCAGCTTCAGCGGCCGGCGCGCGAGATAGGGCAGCGCCTGCGCGGCGACCTTCTTCCAGTAGGCGATAAGGTCGCCCTTCGCCGGCACGTTCGCCGTCGCGCCCGGCAATGCCTGTGTCAGCGAGGCAATGCCTTCCCACGGATCGTGATCCAGCACCGCCAATCGCTTGGGCAGGTTGAGCAGGGTGAAGTGGCTCGACCGGATGTTCTCGCCCAGCTCGTCCCAGGCGAGCGGCACCGACACCGGCGCGCCGTCTCGCGCCCGCGTCGAATAGGCGCCGATCGCCGTGGCCCCCATGCCGTTGCGCAGGTAGTCGACGAAGATGCGGCCGCGCCGGCCGCTCTTGGCCATGTTGTCGGTGTAGAGGTCGGGCCGGTCGGCCGCCATCGCCGAAGCAATCGATTGGGCGAACGCCTTCACCGTGTCCCAATCGGCGCGCGGCACGATCGGAAAGACGACGTGCAGCCCCTTGCCGCCTGTGGTCTTCACGAAGCTCTCGAGCTTCAGCGTCGCCAACCGGCGCCGCACGTCGTGCGCGGCGTCGATCACGCGCTGCCACGGCACGTTGTCCCCGGGATCGAGGTCGATGGTGACGCGGTCGGGCAGCTCCGGCCGTTCGGCCATGGCGCCCCACGGATGGATCTCCAGGACGCTCGCCTGCACGAGCTCGAGCAGGCCGGCAAGGTCGTCGATCACCAGCATCGGCTGGTCGTCGCCGGGCACGGGCACGCGGCGCACGCTGTCGCCGAGGCCGGCCCACGCATGCTTCTGGAAGAAGCCTTTTTCGCCGATGCCCTCGGGATGGCGCAGCAGGCTCAGCGGCCGGCCGGCGAGGTGCGGCAGGACCCAGTCGGCGATCTCGGCATAGAACTCGGCAAGGCCCTGCTTGGTAATGCCCTGATCCGGCCATAGCAGGCGGCCGGGGTTCGTGAGCCGTACCGGCAGCTCCGCTTCGCGTCGCGCCGCCGTTCCGGGCTTCGCGCTCCGCACGCGAGGACGGTCCCGGGGCGCGGCTTCGATCAGCTCGCGAAACACCGCATGCCTGATCAGCCCGCCGCCGGTGCGGCCGCGATACTCGATCTCGGCCGACAGCACCGGCTCGACCCAGCGCACGCCTTTGGGCGGCGCCGTCTCGTCCTTCAACGGCGGCTTGGTCGTGCGCAGCGGGTCGAGCCGCTGCCACAGCTCGCGCGCACTGGCGGCGGTGAAGCCCGAGCCGCAATGACCGACCGGCACCAGCGCCTTGCCGGCGTACTCGCCCAGCACCAGCGCGCCCACCGCCTTCGGATCGACCGTCGAGGGCACGAAGCCCGCGATCACGAACGGATCGGTCTGGCTCGACTTCACCTTGAGCCAGGTCTTCACGCGGCCCGAGCGATAGGGCGAGGCGGCCTGCTTGGAGATGATGCCTTCGAGGCCGAGCCGGCTCGCATGCTTGAACACGGCGTCGCCGTCGCCGGCGATATGGTCGCTGTAGCGGATGCGGCCCGCGCCGCCCAGGGGCGCCAACACCTTCGCCAGCGCCTCCTTGCGCACGCCGAGCGGCGTGTCGCGCAGGTCGAAGCCGTCGAGGTAGAGCAGATCGAAGCCGTAGAACAGCATGTCGCCGCCGCCGCTCTTCAGCGCATCGACCAGCATGGCGAAGCTCGCGACGCCGGCCGCCGTCTGCACCAGGACCTCGCCGTCGATGATCGCGACCTTCGCAGGCACGTCGCCCAAGGCCTGGGCGATCGAGGGAAAGCGCTCGGTCCAGTCGAGGCCCTGCCGGCTGAACAATGTCACCTTGCCGTTCAGGAGATGGGCCTGCAGCCGATAGCCGTCGTGCTTGATCTCGTGCAGCCACTCCTTGCCCGACGGCGCCTGCTCGGTGCCGGTCGCGAGGCTTGGCTCGATGAAGCCAGGCTTCGCCGCCGCCTTGGTTTTGACGAGGGCCGCCGGGTCGACCACCGCCTGGCGGCGCCGGGTCTTCCTCGTGGGTTCGGTGATCTCGCCCTGGCCCGACGCCCACTGACGATCCTTCTCGCGCGCGATCGCCTCGATGCTGCGTCCCGTGGCGGCCGAATGCGGCCTCTCGGCCAGGATGTCCGGCGCGTCGGCCGGCCGCGCCGCCTCGTCGTCGGACTTGAACAGCAGCCAGTTCTCATTCCTCTCGCGCGGCTTGGGCTTCATGCGCACGAGATGCCACTGGCCCTTGAGCTTCTTGCCGTTCAGGTGGAACTTCAGATGGCCTTTCCTGTAGCCGAACGCGGGATCGAAGTCGGGCGTCCAGGTGCCCTGGTCCCAGATCATTACCGTCCCGCTGCCGTACTGGCCTTCCGGGATCACGCCCTCGAAGGCGCCGTAGTCGAGCGGATGGTCCTCGGTCGCGACGGCAAGCCGCTTCTTGCCGGCGATCAGGCTCGGGCCTTCGGGCACCGCCCAGCTTTTCAGCACGCCGTCGAGCTCGAGCCGGAAATCGTAGTGCAGCCGCCGCGCCGCATGCTTCTGGATGACGTAGCCGTTGCCGCCGGCCGAGGCCGTCCGGCCCCGTGGTTCCGGCGTCTTCGAGAAGTCGCGCTTGGCGTTGTAGGCGTCGAGGGACTTGGCCACGGGGTCAGCGTATCAGACTTCCCGGCCGCCGCCCGAGGGGTGAGCCGATCAGCCGGGCTCGCAGCTTCGCATGGCGAGGACCTGGTCGCGGGCGATCTGCCAGATGTGCTTGTCGGCGTCCGAGAACACGTAGGGATCGCTCGGAAGCTCCAGCGTGAGCTTGTGCAGGGTGAGCGGCTGGTCCTTGGCGTCGCCGAGGAAGCCGGTCTTGGCCGCCAGCAGGACGCAGCGTGGCGCCGCGCCTCCGAACTCGATCGGCATGAGCGGGAAGATCGCCGTGACATAGAGGTAGGCCATGGTGAAGAGCGAGCCGCCCAGGAGCAGGGGCAACGGGACCAGGTATATCTTCCAGGCGGTGCGCGCCACGGCGAGCGTTCGCGGCGGCTCGCCGTGCAGGTCGTTGACGAGGTTGATCAGGGCGACGCCGATCGCGACCGACGCGACGCTGAGGGCGATGAAGGCGAACAGGCCGACGCCGAAGAAGATGTTGCGGATCGTCGCGTTGTCGACGAGGTGCTCGGCGTTGGCGACGATGATGCTGATGAAGAACACGCCGAACGAAATTCTGTACAGCCACGACTTGATCAGATTGTTGCCGACGATCCCCAGCAGCCCGAAGGCCTTGGTCCAGCGCGACAGCCCGTCCGCCCCTCTGCCGTCGTCCTGGAGCTTGCGCTTCGTGTAGCTCTCCAGGATGGCGACGCGCATCCCGTCGGCGGTCCGCTTGGAGGCGCGCAGCAGTTGCACCGTGACGAACACCACGAGCGCGGGCAGCAGGCCGGCGACGATGTACTGCGAATCGAGGACCTTGGTCAGCCCGAAGCCCTTCCACGCCGAATAGGAGGCGACCACCAGGAATCCGCTGAGATAGGAGATCGATCCGGCGGCGATGATGCCGTCGCGCAGCTTGGCGAGCTGGTCGGCGCCCACCATCGGAAGGATGTTCATGGCCGACAGCATGCCAAAGTGGTGGCGCCGTTTCCAATACCACCGGCGCCGGCGCTTGATGCGCTTGCCGGCGCCGTGCCAGCATCGGCCGGATCCATTTGCCCGGGAGGCGTTTCATGTGCCGCAACATCCGGAACCTGCACAACTTCAAGCCGCCCGCGACCGACGAGGAGGTCCATGCCTCGGCGCTGCAGTTCGTGCGCAAGCTCGCCGGCGCCAACCGGCCCTCCAAGGCCAACGAGGAGGCTTTCAACCGCGCGGTCGCGGAGGTGGCGCACGCCGCGCGGCACTTGATCGATTCGCGGGTGACGACGGCGCCGCCGCGCGACCGTGAGGCCGAG
>JAEWIV010000056.1 GCA_023386865.1 Pseudomonadota bacterium | reverse complement strand
ATCTGCACCTGTTCGATTCCCAGACCGGCAAGCGTTTGGCCGACGCTTAGCGCATGACCGCCGGCGGTCGGAAACGTTACGGCACCGCGAGCGCCGAGGAGCGCGCCAAGGCCGGCCTCGAGTTCGTGCGTGGCCTGGTCGACGGCACGCTGCCGCTCAACACCATGGCGCGGACCCTGGGCTACGATGTCGTCGAGGCGACGGCGGGACGCGTGGTGGTGGCGGCGGTGCCGACGGCCGAGCTGCTCAATCCCGAGGGCACGGTCCATGGCGGCTTCGCCGCGACCCTGCTCGACAGTTGCATGGGCCTGGCGGTGCGCACGATGACGGGCGCGGGCGTGGGCTCGACCACGCTCGAGTTCAAGATCGCTTTCGTGCGGCCGATCACGCCCGAGACCGGCCCGGTGCGCGGCGAAGGGATGGTGCTGAGCATGGGCCGCCGCGTCGGTTCGGCCGAAGGCCGGTTGACCGATCGCAATGACAGGTTGCTGGCGCACGCCACGACCACCTGCCTGGTCTTCGAGAGATAGCGAGCTCGAAGTCGGTCAGCGATGCGGCTGACGCCGATAGTGCTCGGCCAAGGCGTCGTGGCCTAAATCGGCCGCGAGATCGCGCCACACCGAGTGGATGTGGTTGGCGCCGTTCTGGGTATTGTCGTGCTCGATCAGGGTCGCCGGTCCATGGACGCGGAAATAATGGGCCTCGCCTGGAGTCAACGAGCCGGCCCAGGCGAAGCGGAAGCGATCGAGACCCTGCTGCATCACACGCTGCTTCTGGCCGGCCACGAGATCGGGCGTCAGCGACGCGAGGAACATATCCATCAACGCTTCGAGGCGCTGGCGCGAGGGACCGTCCATGGCGGCGAGCTCGAGCCCGCGCGGCTGGCCGAGATCCTGCTCGCGCTGCGGGCTCGCCACGATCTCGCCGAACGAGCGATTGGCGATCAAAGCGGTGCGTCGCTGCTCGTCGTTCAGTCCGGCCATGATCCGGCGCGCCAGGTCCTCGGCGCTGCCGAGCAACCGGAACCCTTTGCTCGGCCCATCGCGCACCGTCGCCGGATGAGCGCCGACGAAGAAGGGCGTGACGGCGACGTGGCCGGCGGCCGGCAGCGTCACGTTCAGCGACAGATGGTGCCCCTCGAACCGCCAGCCCCAGGGGAAGCGGCCGGGCGTGCCGAACACCGACAGGTGGTAGCGGTCGGGATCGCGCCAGCTTCCCTGCTGCTCGCGCAGCACGCCTTCGAGCAGGCGCACGCCGTCGACGAGCTCGAGGCCTCGTTCGTTCAGCACGGTGGCGAGCAGGGCGCGCGCCGCATCGGCCTGTGCCGGAGTCATCTCGCCCAGGCCAAGCCCCGCGCGGCTGCGCGGGATGTAATGCCAGTCGACGCGGTTCGCCGAAGCGAAGTCGATCAGGAGCCGCTGCCGCCGGCGGTCGTCGAGAAGGGCAAGCAGACGCGTGGCCCCCTCGGCGATCCGCTGCTGGGCGTCGGCGCTCTCGGCGCCGGCGCCGCCGAACGGCAGGAAGGTCGCCGCCGCCAGCACGAGGCGCCGCGTCGGCGGATCATGCCAATGCCGATGGGGGCGATCGTGCGGGTGCCAGCCGTCGTGCGGCATGGCCAGCGGATCAGGCCGAGGTGCGCGGGTACTTCAGGGTGCACCCGTACGCCCGCGTCGAGGAATCGGTCACCGGCTTGCCGGCCAGGATCTCGCCCAAGGCGACGCGCACATACTGCTTGGCCTTGGCGATGTCGCCGACGCTCGACGACGGGATCGAATCGATGCCGCCTTTGTAGACCAGCATGCCGCCCGCATCGATGATGTACATGTGCGGCGTCACCGTGGCGCCGTAGGCCCGGGCGATCCTGCTCTGCGGGTCGAGCAGCACGGCGGCCGGCGCGGCGTCGCGGCTCGCCGTCAGCCGGTTGGCTTCGGCGGCGGTGACGTGGCCCTGCTCCCCTTTGGCCGACGAGGCCGAGGTCAGCCAGACGACGCCCTTGGCGGCGGCTTCGCGCTGCTGGTCCTGCATGTTCCTCGCGGTGTAGTGCTTGCGCACGTACGGGCAGTCGTGGTTCGTCGTCTCGATCACCACGACCTTGCCCTTGAGGTCGGCCAGCGACCAGGTCTTGCCGTTGCTGTCGACGGCGGTGAACAACGGTGCGGGCTTGCCGATGTCGGGACCGTTGGCGAGGGCGACGGCGGGCACCAGGGTGACCGCGGCGCTGCCCAGGAGCAGCGAGCGGCGGGCGACGACGGGAGTCGACATGCGGCCTCCTAGCGCTTGGCCGACGGCAGCGCGGCCAGTTCCGAAAGGATCAACGACTCGGTGAGCACCTGCGGCAGGATCTTGGGCTGCGCGGCACCCGGTATCCAGAAGAGATAAAGCGGGACGCCGGCGCGCCCCAGCTCCTTCAGCAAGGCGGTGATCTCGGGATCGCGGTTTGTCCAGTCGCCCTTGAGCTTCACGACGCCCGCCTGCTCGAAGGCCTGGCGGGCCGCCTGGGTCTCGAGCGCCACGCGCTCGTTGACGAGGCAGGTGATGCACCACGCCGCGGTGAAATCGACGAACACCGGCTTGCCGGCGGCGACGGCCTCGGCCATGCGCGCCCGCGAGAAGCGCTCCCAGCCCTCGAAGCTCACGCCGGCCGTCGGGCCGCCCGACGCCGATGCGGCCGTCGCCGGACCGTCTTCGAGCTTCAGTGTCGCGGCGAAGGCCAGCAGCACGGCGGCGGCGGCGAGCGCACGGCGCATCCAGGCGGCGGGCGAGGCGCCGCTGCCGAGCTTCAGCAGCCAGATCGCGAAGGCGATGAGGATCATGCCGCCCAGCGCATAGATCACGCCATCGGCGCCGGTCTGCTGGGTAAGCACCCAGATCATCCACACCGCCGAGGCATACATCGGGAAGGCGAGGAACTGGCGCAGGCGGTCCATCCATGGACCGGGGCGCGGCATCAGGCGCTGCAGCGCGGGGGTGATCGACAGCGCGAGGAACGGCAGCGCGAGCCCGAAGCCCAGTGCCAGCAGCACGGCGACGGTCTGCGGCGCCGGCTGGGCGAGCGCAAAGCCCAGCGCCGCCGCCATGAACGGCGCGGTGCAGGGTGTCGCCACCACCACGGCCAGCACGCCGGTGAAGAAGGCGCCGGCGGTGCCGCCGCGCGCGGCGAGCCCGTGGCCGACGCCGGCGTAGCGGCTGGAGAACTCGAAGACACCGGACAGGTTGAGCCCGACGACGAAGAACAGGTAGGCGATCAACAGCGAGAATACCGGCGACTGGAACTGGAAGCCCCAGCTCACGTCGCCGACGGCGGCGCGGACGGCGATGACGATCGCGGCCATGACCGCGAAGGATGCGAGCACGCCCAGCGTATAGGCCGCGCCGTCGCGCCGCATGGCGCTGCGCTCGTGGCCGGCGAGGCGGGCGAAGGCCGCGGCCTTCATGGCGAGCACCGGGAACACGCACGGCATCAGGTTCAGGATCAGGCCCCCCAACAGGGCGAACAGCAATGCCTCGACGAGCGAGAGCTGCTCGCCGCTCGCCGCCGCGGCCAGCGACGCGGTCGGCACGAAGCCCGGATCGAGCCTGGCCACGACATCGAAGGCTTGCCTGACCTCGCCGTCCGCCGTCTTCTCGGTCAGCGTCAGCGTGCCGGCGAGATCGGCCGGCAAGGCCGCCTTGGCGTCGCCGCGCTTCAGCGGAATGCGGATGCCGTCGGCGCCGACGCTGGCCGTCTGCCTGGCCATGCTGGCGATCGGTCCCCAGTCGGCGGGGAAGAAGTAGACGTCGCGGATGGTGTCGATCCGGAGCCCTTTGGCTTCGACGATCAGGGTGGGATCGCCCGACTTCGCGACGCCGTAGCGCGCCGGCCACGGGCTTTGCATCGGCACCTGCTGGCGCGCCTTGTCGAAGATCGCCCGGGCGGCCGGCGGCGCCGGCGCACCCGTCGCGCTCACCGGCAGGACGATCTCGAGCTTGGCTTCCTCGGGAATGCAGACGTCCTCGCACACCAGCCAGTTGGCGTCGGCGCCGAGCTTGAAGCTGCCGGTGGCATCGGCCGGCGGCGTGATGCGCACCAGCAGGACGGCCTCGTCCTTGAAGCCGTAGTTGATGACGCCGCTCAGATCGAAGAGATGCGGCCGCGGCCAGACGATGGGATCGGCCTTGGCGCCGTCCGGCAGTTTCCAGGCGATCTCGATCGGCAGGCCGGAATCGCCGGGGTTCTTCCAATAGGTGTGCCACTTCGGCCGGATGGTCTGCCGCAGGCCGACCCAGAACGGCTCGCCCGGCTTCACGGCGGAAACGTCGGCCAGCAGCTCGGCGCGGACGTTCTCCGTTTGAACGATAGCCTGCGTCTGCGCGAAGGCCGGGGCTGCGATCAAGGCCAGGAGAAGGGCGAACAGGCGCTTCATGGAAGCCTAGTAAGTGACGCCGCGCCTGGGCTGTTGCAAGGCAATCCGGATCACCCCGGCGTGATATTTTGCCCTCTCCCTGACACAAGTCTAAGGTCTTGCCGCGATTGGGGAAAATGATGTTGCGAATCGACGAAGACCGGCTGCTCACGGCGCTCGACGACCTGGCCCGGATCGGCGCCATCGACGGCGGCGGCTGCGCGCGGCTCGCCCTCACCGACGAGGACAAGGCCGGCCGCGATCTCGTGGTCGGCTGGATGAAGGCGGCGGGCCTTGTCGTGCGTATCGACGCCATCGGCAACGTGATCGGCATCCGGCCGGGCACCGAGGACCTCGCGCCGGTGATGACCGGCAGCCACATCGACACGGTACGCACGGGCGGCCGCTACGACGGCAATTACGGCGTGCTTGCCGGCCTGGAAGTCGTCAAGGCGCTGAACGAGGCCGGGACGAGGACGCGCCGGCCGATCGCCGTCGCCTTCTTCACCAACGAGGAGGGCGCGCGGTTCCAGCCCGACATGATGGGCAGCTTGGTCTATGCCGGCGGCCTCGGCCTGAACGAAGCCTATGGCGCCGTCGACAAGGACGGCGTCGCGGTCGGCGACGAGCTGCGCCGCATCGGCTATCTCGGCGCAGCCAGGCCCGGCGCGGTGCGTCCGCATGCATTCGTCGAGCTGCATATCGAGCAGGGCCCGATTCTCGACGAGGAGAAGGTGCGGATCGGCGTGGTCGAGAGCGTGCAGGGCATCTCGTGGACCGAATACACGGTGAGCGGCGTCTCCAATCATGCCGGCACCACGCCGATGCGCCTGCGGCGCGACGCGGGCTATCTCGCGGCGTCGGTCAACGTCTTCGTGCGGGCGCTGGCGCGCGAGATGGGCGGCGATCAGGTCGGCACGGTGGGGGCGCTGTCGCTGCGGCCCAACCTGATCAACGTCGTGCCCAATCGCGCGGTGTTCACCGTCGACCTGCGCAACACCGACGAGGCGAGGCTGAAGGAGGCCGAGGCGCGCGTCGCCGCGCACGTCGCCGAAGTCGCCGCGGCCGAGCGCGTCGAGGTCGAGGCCAGGACCCTGGCGCGCTTCGAGCCGGTGATCTTCGACGCCGGGCTGGTGGGCCGGGTCGAGCATCATGCCAAGGCGCTCGGCATGAGCACGCGCCGCATGCCCTCGGGAGCGGGCCACGACGCGCAGATGATGCAGCGCATCTGCCCGACGGCGATGATCTTCGTGCCCTCGGTCGCGGGGCTCAGCCACAACGTCAAGGAACATACCGAGGCTGCCGACCTCTGGGTCGGCGCTCAGGTGCTGGCCAACCTGATGCTGGAGCTCGCCTCGGAGGTCTAGCGTAGGGCGCGTCGGGGCTGCTGCAGGGTTGACACGCCGGCCGGGCGGCGGGTCTATCCATGCGCGAGCCCCAAACAGCAGAAGGAGAAAAACATGGCCGACGCTAGCCGCCGCATCGTCTTCACCGGCGCCTCGGGCGGCATCGGCACCATGATCCGGCCGTTGCTGGCGCCGCTCTATCCCGGGCTGGTGCTGAGCGACAAGGTGAAGCCCAAGGACCTGCTGCCGGCCGAGCGCTTCGTCGCGGCCGACCTCACCCGGCCGGACGAGGTGGCGGCCGCGGTCAAGGGCGCCGACAGCGTGATCCATCTCGGCGGCCACTCGGTCGAGGGGCCGTGGGACGCGATCCTGCAGGCCAACATCATCGGCTGCTACAATCTCTTCGAGGCGGCCCGCCAGGCCGGGGTCAAGCGCGTGATCTTCGCCTCGTCCAACCACGCCGTCGGCTTCTACCCGCGCAAGCGCAAGATCGGCACCGACGTCACGGTGCGCCCCGACAGCCGCTACGGCGTCAGCAAGGCGTTCGGCGAGGCGCTGGGCGCGCTCTACGCCGACAAGCACGGCATGATCGTGACCTGCCTGCGCATCGGCAATGTCGGTCCGCGGCCGCTCGACGTGCGGCGGCTCTCGATCTGGATCTCGCCCGAGGACATCGTGCAGCTGATCGCCATCGGGCTCGACCATCCCGACATCCGCTTCGAGATCCTGTACGGCGCATCCGACAACGCCGCGTCGTGGTGGGACAACTCACGCGCCCGTGCGCTCGGCTACCGGCCGAAGGGCAAAGCCGAGGATCACCGCGCCCACGCCGAGGCCGAGCAGGCGAAGATCGGCCCGAATCCGGTCGGCGACGTGTTCCAGGGCGGCACCTTCTGCGCCGACGAATTCACCAATGACGTGAAGCGCGCCGGTCCGTAGCATGGCGACCGCCAAAGGCGTGGACCTTGCACCTCCGGCGGCGATAATCCCTGCCGGAGGGTGACATGTCCCGTTTTCTCACCGTGGGCGCGGCCCAAATGGGCCCGATCCAGCGCAGCCATTCGCGCCGCGACGTGGTCGAGCGGCTGATCGCGCATCTGCGCGAGGCCAAGCGCATGGGCTGCGAGCTGGTTGTCTTCCCCGAGCTCACGCTGACGACGTTCTTCCCGCGCTGGTGGATGGTCGACCAGGCCGAGATCGATTCCTTCTTCGAGCGGGAGATGCCGTCGAACGAGACGGCGCCGCTGTTCACCGAGGCCAAGCGCCTCTCGATGGGCTTCTGCCTGGGCTACGCCGAGCTTGCCAGCGAGAATGGCCGCGTGCGGCGCTTCAACACCTCGATCCTGGTCGAGCGCGACGGCCGGATCGTCGGCAAGTACCGCAAGGTCCATCTGCCCGGCCACGCCGAGCACGAGCCCGAGCGGCCGTTCCAGCATCTGGAGAAGCGCTACTTCGAGGTCGGCAATCTCGGCTTCCCGGTGGTCAAGGCGTTCGGCGGCAACATCGGCATGTGCATCTGCAACGACCGGCGCTGGCCCGAGACCTACCGCGTCATGGGCCTGCAGAACGTCGAGATGGTGCTGCTGGGCTACAACACGCCCCTGCACAACGCGCCGTCGCCCGACCACGACGAGCACTCGTGGTTCCACAACCAGCTCTCCATGCAGGCGGGCGCCTATCAGAACGGCACCTGGGTGGCGGGCGTGGCCAAGGGCGGCAACGAGGAGGGCGTGCCGTCCCTTGCCGACAGCATGATCGTGGCGCCCTCGGGCAAGGTGGTCGCACGAGCGGGCGGCGATGGCGACGAGCTGATCGTCCATCGCTGCGATCTCGATGCCGGTCAGAGCTACAAGCGCACCACCTTCAACTTCGCCGTGCACCGCCAGCCCGACCAGTACCGCATGATCGTCGAGCGCAAGGGAGCGATGGATCCCGGCAAATAGCGCAGGGAGTTAGCCGAACTTCCCGTAGCTCCGTTCCGGCGTGCCGCGGAACAGCGACATGTGAGTATGGGTCGCGATGAAGGGATCGCCGATCTTCTTGCGCCCCAATGTCACCGTCGTGCGCCCCGGCCGATCGAACCGGTCGCCATTGGGATGGAAGCCGTCGGACTGCCAGATGCCCAGCCCGACGGCGGTCAGGCGATCGGCCGAGACGATGGCTTCGATCTTGTCGAGATCGTAGCGGAAGTTGCGGATCGTGCCCCAGACGTTGCGCCACTGCTTCTGCTCGGCGAGGTCGCGGCCGGTCATGAAATCGGTGAAGGTGCCGAAGGCGATCATGTCCTCCGCGAAGATCGGTCGGGCGCCTTCGTAGTCGACGTCGCGGCAATGGCTGGCGAGCGTCTCGAACCAGGCGCGGACGGCGGCCTTGTCGTCGGGATGCACGGGGCTGAGCAGCTTCATGGCGGTACGCTCCTATAGTCCAAACCTTTGCCAGTGCAGGCGTTCCTCGACGGCCGCCAGGGTCGCGGGCCCGATATCCTCGACCGACGTGCCGAGCCCGAAGCGCGACAGCAGCCGCCTTCGGGGCCCGATCACCGGCAGATGCACCTTGGCGCCGTAGCGCTGCTGCAAGGTGGCGCGCAACTCGCCCGCGCCATCGGCCAGCCCCAGCTCGAGCCCGCGCTTGCCGGTCCAGAACTCGCCGCTGAACAGGGTCGCCTCATCGGCCTTGAGCTTGCCGGCGCGGCGGTCGCGCACCCAGTCCTTGAAGCTTTCGTGGATCTCGACCTGGAGGCGGTGCAGCCGCTCGACGTCCTCGGGCTTCTCCGGCCGGAAAGGATCGAGCATCGCCTTGCGGTCGCCCGACGTATGGACGCGCCGCTCGACGCCGAAGCGCTGGAGCAGGTCCTGGAAGCCGAAGCCGGCGCTGATGACGCCGATCGAGCCCACGATCGAGCTCGGATCGACGATGATCTCGTCGGCGGCGCAGGCCAGCCAGTAGCCGCCGGAGGCCGCGACGTCCTCGACGAAGGCGATCACCTTCACGTCCTTCTCGGCCGCCAGCAGGCGGATGCGCTGGCCGATCAGGGCCGACTGAACCGGCGAGCCGCCGGGCGAGTTGATCGCCAGCGCGACGGCCTTGGCGCCCCGTGTGTCGAAGGCGCGCTTCAGGAGCGGCGCCACGCTCTCGATCGAAAGGGCACGACTGCCCAAAAGGCCGCCCGAAGCGATCACCCCCGACAGGCGGACGACCGGAACGACGGGCCCGCGACGGAAACGGTCCTTCAGCCAAGCCAGCATGGGCGGCAATGTCCCTGCCGCGACCTCAGAAGGCAAGCGCGCCGGCGTGGCGCAGGATGGCCTCGGCCTCGTCGGTATAGCCGCCGCCCGGCCGGTGCAAGGTGAGCGGCGGCGCCTCGCGCCGTGTCGGCCGCTCGGCGCGTCGCGCACGGACCAGGATGCGCGCTGCGGGTGGCAGGCGCTTCACCGTGACGTCGCCCCAGCCCAGGCGGCCGAGCCGGCCGACGATCTCGTCCAGGCGGTCGCTGCGATGGATGAGGAGCAGGGTCCCCGCAGGTTTCGCCGCCGCCGTGGCCGCCGCCAGCCAGCGCGTCAGGTCGGCGCTCGATTCGACGGTCGCCAGGGCCTTGGAGCGATCGGGCGAGGGATCGGCGACGGCGGCGGCGAGGTAGGGCGGGTTGGTCACGACATGGTCGAAACTGCCGAGATCGGCCGGCAGCGGCCGGGCGAGGTCGTGAACGACGGTGCGCACCCGGTCGGCCATGCCGTTGAGGTTGGCATTTCGTTCGGCCAGCTCGGCCAGGGCGCGCTGCAGCTCGATGCCCACGACGGTGCAGCCGGCAAGCCGGGCGGCGATGCACAGCCCGACGGCGCCGACGCCGGCACCGAGATCGAGGATCCGCTGGCCGGGGGCGGCATCGACGGCGGCCGCCAAAAGCACGGCATCGACGGCGACGCGATAGCCGCGCGAGGGTTGCAACAGGCGCACGCGGCCCCCCAGCAGGGCATCTTCGGTCAGCATCCCTTCCATGGGCGCCATCATGTCACGACATCGTGTCGCAACAACCGGCCCCGGCGGGCGACTATTGTTGCGCCATGGCAACTGTCGTCACCCTCGAAGGCAAGCGCAAGGCGCCCAGCCTGGAGCCGCTGCTGTCGCTCTGCGCCGACGACATGGCGCAGGTCGATCGCGAGATCCTGGCGCGCATGCGCTCGCCGGTGGCGCTGATCCCCGAGCTGGCCAATCACCTGGTGGGCGCGGGCGGCAAGCGCCTGCGGCCGTTGCTGACGGTTGCGGCGGCGCGGCTGTGCGGCTACTCGAACAGTGACGATCGCCACATCAAGCTCGCGACCTGCGTCGAGTTCATCCACTCGGCCACGCTGTTGCACGACGACGTCGTCGATGTGAGCGCACTCAGGCGCGGCAAGCCCTCGGCCAACGCGGTGTGGGGCGACAAGGCTTCGGTGCTGGTCGGCGACTTCCTGTTCACCCGCTCGTTCGAGCTGATGGTCGAGGTCGGCTCGCTCGAGGTCCTGGGCGTGCTGTCGCGCGCTTCCTCGACCATCGCCGAGGGCGAGGTGCTGCAGCTCGTGAGCCAGCGCGACACCTCGACGCCCGAGGCGACCTACCTCGAGGTGATCAAGGCCAAGACCGCCAAGCTGTTCGCGGCGGCGGCCGAGGTCGGCGCCATGGTGGCCGGCCGCGACGGGCCGGAACGCGTGGCGCTCGAGAGCTTCGGCATGAATCTCGGCATCGCCTTCCAGCTCGTCGACGATGCGCTGGACTATGCCGGCCGCGAGGCCGAGCTCGGCAAGTCGGTGGGCGACGATTTCCGCGAGGGCAAGATCACCCTGCCGATCATCCTGGCCTTCCTGCGCGGCCGCACCGTCGAGCGCGAGTTCTGGAAGCGCACCATCGAGAAGCTCGACCAGCGCGACGGCGACCTCGAGCATGCCAAGGTGCTGCTCGACCGCCACGGCGCCATTGCCGATACGCTGGAGCGCGCCCGCCACTACGGCGCCATGGCGCGCGACGCCCTGGGGCTGTTCCCCGACAAGCCGCTCAAGGCGGCGCTGCTGGAAGCCGTCGACTTCGCCATCGCCCGCGCGCACTGAGCGGCGCCGCTTCGGCCATTCATGCTCCTCTCCCCCTGGCCGGGGGAGAGGAACATGAGGAGGGTACATCCGACCAGAATGTGCTGTAAAAACGCGGCATGGCCGCCAAGCACATCCTCGCCATCGACCAGGGCACCACCAGCACCCGCGCCATCGTGTTCGACGACGCCGGCCGGCCGGTGGCCAGCGCGCAGAAAGAGCTGCCGCAGATCTTTTCCAAACCCGGCTGGGTCGAGCACGACGCCGAGGAGATCTGGTCCGCCACCGTCGAGGTCTGCCGCGGCGCGCTGACCAAGGCCGGGCTCGACGCCAGGGCGCTGGCCGGCATCGGCATCACCAACCAGCGCGAGACCACGGTGGTGTGGGACCGCAGCACCGGCAAGCCGATCCACAACGCCATCGTCTGGCAGGACCGCCGCACCGCCGACCGATGCGAGGCATTGAAGCGCGCCGGCCATGAAGACGAGGTCACGGCGAAGACCGGCCTGATCCTCGATCCGTATTTCTCAGGCACCAAGATCGCCTGGATCCTCGACCACGTCGCCGGCAGCCGGGCGGCGGCGGACAAGGGCACTCTCGCGGCCGGCACCATCGAATGCTTCCTGCTGTGGCGCCTGACCGGCGGCAAGGTGCATGCGAGCGACGCGACGAACGCCAGCCGCAGCCTGCTGCTCGACATACGCAGCGGCGACTGGGACGCGGGCCTGCAGAAGCTGATCGGCGTGCCGGCGCCGCTCCTGCCAAAGGTGGTCGATTGCTCCGGCGAGCTCGGCGTCGCCACCGCCGACATTTTAGGCGCGCCCGTGCCGGTGCTGGGCATGGCGGGCGACCAGCAGGCCGCCACTGTAGGCCAGGCCTGCATCAAGCCCGGCATGGTCAAGGCGACCTACGGCACGGGCTGCTTTGCGATCCTGAACACCGGCAGCATCGCGGTGCGTTCGCACAATCGCCTGCTCACCACCATCGCCTATCAACTCGGCGGCCGGCGGACCTATGCGCTGGAAGGCAGCATCTTCATCGCCGGCGCGGCCGTGCAATGGCTGCGCGACGGCCTGCGCCTGATCGCCACGTCGGGCGAGGTCGAGGCGGTCGCCTCTCGCGCGAGGCCCGATCACGGCGTCTACATGGTGCCGGCCTTCGTCGGCCTGGGGGCGCCCTACTGGGATGCCGGCGCGCGCGGCGCGCTGCTCGGGCTGACGCGCGACACCGGGCCGGCCGAGATCGCCGCCGCCACGCTCGATTCGGTGTGCTTCCAGACCCGCGACCTCGTCGAGGCCATGCGCGGCGACGGTGCGCAGATCGACGAGCTCCGCGTCGACGGCGGCATGGTGGTGAACGATCCCCTGATGCAGCGCCTGGCCGACACCGTGGCCGTGCCCGTCGAGCGGCCCAAGGTGACCGAGACAACGGCCCTGGGTGCCGCCTTCCTGGCCGGCCTGCAGGCGGGCCTGTGGCCCTCGCTGGAGGCGTTGTCGCAGACCTGGGCGCTCGATCGCGCCTTTCGCCCGGCCGAGGACGCCGCCTCGCGCGACCACCGCTATGCCGGCTGGAAGGACGCCGTGCGCCGGGTGCGCAGTTCCTGATTGCTGCCGCGGGGTGGTGCCATTAGGTTGCGCCCCGCCATGAAGACCCGCGCCAACCCCATTTACTGCGGCGTCGATACGATCGATCTCGCGCAAGCCACCAAGCTGATCCAGTCCATTGCCGGCGGGCCCAAGCCCGCTGTTGGCGGCATCAAGCTGGGGCTGGAGTTCTTCCTGGCGCACGGGGCGCCCGGCGTCCGCTACGCCTTTCCGACGCCGGTACGAGCGACGGGCGTCGGCTTCTTCCTCGATCTCAAGCTGCACGACATTCCCAACACCGTGGCGGGCGGCATCCGCGCGGTGGTCGATCTGGCGCCCACCTTCATCACCATCCATGCCGGCGGCGGCCGAGAGATGATGAAGGCGGCGGTCGACGAGGTCGGCGCGCAGGCCGCCAAGCACGGCGTGCCGCGCCCCAAGCTCCTGGGCGTGACGGTGCTGACGTCGCTCGACCGTTCGGACCTCGAAGCGACCGGCGTCAATGCCGATCCGTCCGACCAGGTACTGCGGCTGGCAGCCCTGGCCCATAGCAGCGGCCTCGACGGCGTGATCTGCTCGCCGCTCGAGATCGCCGCCCTGCGCAAGCAGTGCGGGCCCGACTTCGTGCTCATGGTGCCCGGCATCCGGCCGGTCGGCAGCGCCGCCAACGACCAGAAGCGGGCGATGACGCCACGCCAGGCGGTCGATCTCGGCGCCACCAATCTCGTGGTCGGCCGGCCGATCTACCAGGCCACCGATCCGCGCGCCGCGGCCGAAGCGATCGCCCGCGAAGCCGGCGTCAACGACCTATGAGCGTCGAGGCCAAGATCTGCGGCCTGTCGACCCCGGAGACGGTCGACGCCGCGGTCGCGGCCGGCGCGCGCTTCGTGGGCTTCGTCACCTATCCGCGTTCGCCGCGCCATATCGCGTCCAACGACGTGCTGAGGGCGCTGGGCGAGCGCGTGCCCGGCAGCGTCATCCGTGTCGGCCTGTTCGTCGATCCCGACGATGCGCTGCTCGACGAGCGGTTGACCACCGGCGCCATCGACCTGGTGCAGCTCCACGGCGCGGAGACGCCCGAGCGGGTTGCGGCGGTCAGGGCGCGCACGGGCAGGCCCGTGATGAAGGTGATCAAGGTCGGGCAGGCGAGCGACGTGGAGCGCGGTGTAGCGGCCTACGCCACGGTCGCCGATCGGCTGATGTTCGAAGGCGCCGAAGGCACCCTGCCCGGCGGCAACGCGATAACCTTCGACTGGACGTTCCTGTCCGGCCGTGCCGTGCCGCTGCCCTGGTTGCTGGCGGGCGGCCTCACGCCCGACAACGTGGCCGAGGCGGTGCGCGTCACCGGGGCGCGTGGCGTCGACGTTTCCTCTGGCGTCGAATCGAGCCGGGGTGTGAAATCGATCGACTTGATCCGCGCCTTCCTCGATCGCGTGAAGGCGCTCTGAAAGGGGGACCGCATGAAGACCGAACGGCGGCTGAAGGAGCTCGGCATCGAGCTCACCAAGCCCACCTCGCCGATGGCCAACTACGTGAACGCCGTGCGCACCGGCAACCTCCTCTACCTCGCCGGCAAGGGGCCCGGCCTGCCGGGCCATCCGCTGCCCGTCGGCAAGGTCGGCCGCGACTTCACCAAGGAGCAGGGCTACGAATACGCACGCCAGACGGGCCTCAGCCTGATCGCCGTCATGAAGGCCGAGCTGGGCGACCTCGATCGCGTCAAGCGCATCGTCAAGCTTTTGGGCATGGTCAACGCCACGCCGGAGTTCGGCGAGCACCCGGAGGTGATCAACGGTTGCTCCGACCTCTTCGTCTCGGTGTTCGGCGATCGTGGCCGCCATGCCCGGTCGGCGGTGGGCATGGGCTCGTTGCCGCGCGGTATCCCCGTCGAGATCGAGGTGATCGTCGAGGTGAATGCCGGGCCGACGCGCGGTCGCGCCGCCGCCGTGTCGCGGAAACCGGTCCAGAAGGCCAAGCGCAAATCGGCCAAGCGCAAGCGCAGGTAGGCCTTCGGGCCTTTTGACCGACCCCTGTCGGGACTGCTAAGTCCGCGCGTCCCGACAGGAACAGCGATGCCAGCCTCACCCAACAGTTTCCGTACCGGCCCCGACGAACGCGGGCATTTCGGCCTTTTCGGCGGCCGCTACGTCGCCGAAACGCTGATGCCGCTGATCCTCGATCTGGAGAAGGCCTACAACGAGGCCAAGGCCGATCCGCAGTTCCAGGGCGAGCTCAACTATCTCTTGGCCCAGTACGCCGGCCGGCCGAGCCCTCTCTACTACGCGGAACGCCTGACCAAACATCTCGGCGGCGCAAAGGTCTACTTCAAGCGCGACGAGCTGAACCACACCGGCAGCCACAAGATCAACAACGTGCTGGGCCAGGTGCTGCTGGCCAAGCGGATGGGCAAGACGCGGGTCATCGCCGAGACGGGCGCAGGCCAGCACGGCGTCGCCACCGCGACGGCCTGCGCGCTGTTCGACATTCCTTGCGTCGTCTTCATGGGCTCGGTCGACGTCGAGCGCCAGGCGCCCAACGTGTTCCGCATGAAGATGCTGGGCGCGGAGGTGCGGCCGGTGACGTCGGGTTCCTCCACCTTGAAGGACGCCATGAACGAGGCGCTGCGCGACTGGGTGGCGACCTGCGAGACGACCTTCTATTGCATCGGCACGGTGGCGGGCCCGCATCCCTATCCGGCGATGGTGCGCGACTTCCAGTGTGTGATCGGCAACGAGGTGCGCACGCAGATCATGGAGATGGAAGGCCGGCTGCCCGACACCTTGGTCGCCTGCATCGGCGGCGGCTCGAACGCCATGGGCCTGTTCCATCCCTTCCTCGACGATGCGGGCGTGCGCATCGTCGGCGTCGAGGCGGGCGGCAAGGGCGTCGAGACCGGCGAGCATGCCGCGTCGCTGACCGGCGGCCGGCCTGGCGTGCTGCACGGCAATCGCACCTATCTGCTGCAGGACAAGGAGGGCCAGATCACCGAGGCGCATTCGATCTCGGCCGGTCTCGACTATCCCGGCATCGGTCCCGAGCATTCCTGGCTGAAGGAGCAGGGCCGCGTCGAATACGTGTCGGCGACCGACAACGAGGCGCTCGCTGCGTTCCAGCTCCTGTGCAAGCTCGAAGGCATCATCCCGGCGCTCGAACCGGCGCATGCGCTGGCGCATGTCACCAAGCTCGCGCCGACTCTTCCCAAGGACAATCTGCTGGTGATGAATCTCTGCGGCCGGGGCGACAAGGACGTGTTCGCCGTCGCCGAGCGGCTGGGGATGAAGGTCTGAGATGGGTCGCATCACCAGGCGTTTCGACAAGCTCAAGGCCGACAAGCGCGCCGGCCTCGTCATCTACATCTCCGCCGGCGATCCCAACGTCGAGGTGAGCTACGACATCCTGAAGGGCCTGCCGGCGGCCGGCGCCGACCTGATCGAACTCGGCATGCCGTTCACCGATCCGATGGCCGACGGTCCCTCGATCCAGGTCGCGGGCCAGCGTGCGCTCAAGGCCGGCATCACCGTCGACAAGACCTTCGACATGGTGCGCCGCTTCCGCAAGGAGACCGGCGACGACGACACGCCGATCCTCCTGATGGGCTACTACAACCTCGTCTACCAGCGCGGCGTCGAACGGTTCTGCAAGGAGGCCGCGGCGGCGGGCGTCGACGGCTTCATCCTGGTTGATCTGCCGCCCGAGGAAGCCGACGAGCTGAAGCCGCACGCCGAGGCTAACGGCCTCGATACGGTGCTGCTGACCGCGCCGACGACCGACGACAAGCGTCTTCCAGCGGTGCTGAAATATTCCGCGGGCTTCGTCTATTTCGTCTCGGTGCTCGGCATCACCGGCACAAAGTCGGCGACCGAGGAGACGGTCGCCGCGCACGTCGCGCGCATCAAGCGGCACACCAAGCTGCCGATCGGGGTGGGCTTCGGCATCAGGACGCCGGAGCAGGCGGCGGCCGTGGCGCGCCATGCCGATGCCGCGGTCGTCGGCACCGCCATCGTCGATCGCGTGAAAGCGGGGCTCGATGCCGAGGGCAAGGCCAAGCCCGGTCTCACCGCCGGTGTGCTCGCCGACGTCAAGGCCCTTGCAGGCGGCGTGCGCAGCATAACCAAGGCGTAACAGCTCTTGCTGTGACCATTCCAGGAATGTGATCGGACCGTCATTGTCGGGTCACGATCCCGCGCCCATATGCGCCCGACCAAAACACGGAGGAAGCGCATGCAGCCGATGGACGTCGAGCGCAAGAACCGGCTCTACGGCAACTTCATCGCCGCGCTCGATCTCCTCGACGCCGAGCATCGCGAGCCCGATCGCTGGGAGGAGGAGTGCCTCTCCTATGCCCTGGGGGCGATGGCATGCGGCATGTTCCTCGTCGCCGAAGTCGAGCTCGCCGCCTTCTCGCGCCCGATCGACGAACGCTCGCCCGATGTGCTGGCGGTGCTGGCGGCAAAGCCCGCGCGTTTCACCAAGGCGATGCTGCGCCACGGCCTGGACTACGTGCGCCAGCGGTACGGCCAGGCGAACGCCGTCGGCGACCTGCCGCCGGTCCTGGCTGCGGGCCAGCGGGATCTGCGGGCGTCGCTCGGGTTGCTGCCTTAGTCGAGCCTGTTCAACCGCGAGCGAGGCGACGAGCGATGTAAAGATGGGTTTCGTAGTCGATCTCGAATTGCCCGCCGTGACCGTCGATCGCTTCAGCAATATCCTCGAGCAGGGCTGAGAGCGTTGCCGGCGCGATCATCCGATGATCCGACCGCGAGCGCAGGAAGTCCGTATAGCTCGATGTCGTGTGCCGCCATTTCCATGGATAGGCTCTGTGCTCGACCGTTGCGAACACACCCGATTCGTCGAACCAGCCTTTGAACGGGCCGCTGGGCAAATACCAGGCCTCCGGCGGCGGGCCCGCGTAGTCGATGTGGCGGACGTAGAGTTGCTTGAACTGGTCGAGCAGCGGCGCGGTGAGGCCCACCGGAACATGGCCGAACACCGCCAGCGCTCCGCGCGGCGATAGCGTCTCGGCCGCTTTTGCAAAGCGCGTCTCCGGTGCAACCCAGTGCCACGACTGCGCGGCAACGATCAGCTGGAACGATGCCGGCTCCGCGGACAACGCTTCGAAGGTGGACTGAACGAGCGTGACATTGCCGAACTGCGAGAGGGCGGTTCTTGCCTCGCGGACCATCTCCGGTCCGGGATCGATGGCGAGAATCGGAAAGCCTCGTGCGGCGAAGCTCCGCGTCGCCTGGCCCGTGCCACACCCGACTTCGAGAATGGCATTACCCGGCTTCAGGCAGGCATAGGAGACGACATCGTCGACGAGGGCATCGGGATAGCCCGGACGCGAGGTCGTATAGACGCTCGCTACCTCATTGAACGCAAAGCGCTGCTCCATGCGGCCATCCCCGTCGAGCTGGACGGCCGACATCCTACTCCGCTGCTGCGATCACGCCGGTGCGTCATCTTCATCGTCGAACAGCAGATCTGCGACGAACGGATTGGTCTTGCGTTCCCAGCCGAATGTCGAGGTCTGTCCATGGCCCGGCACGAAGGTGATGTCGTCGCCGAGCGGCCAGAGCCGTTTGCGGATCGAGCCCAGCAGCTGCTCGTGATTGCCGCGCGGGAAGTCCGTGCGCCCGATCGAGCCCCGGAAGAGCACGTCGCCCACGAAGGCGACCTTCGAGGGCTTGTGCACGAATACGACGTGGCCCGGGGTATGGCCGGGGCAATGCACGACGTCGAAAGTGAGGTTGCCCAGGCGCACCGTCTCGCCGTTGGTCAGCCAGCGGTCAGGCACGAAAGGCTTGTAGGCCGGGAAGCCGTACTTGCGGCCTGAATCGGGCAGGCCCTCGATCAGGAAGAGGTCGTCCTCGTGCGGCCCCTCGATCTTCACGCCGTAATGGTCGGCCATGGTGCCGGCGGCCGAGGCATGGTCGACGTGGCCGTGGGTCAGCAGCACCTTGGCGACCTTGATGCCTTGCTGGGCGATCGCCTCCTTGAGCATGTCGAAGTCGCCGCCCGGATCGACGGCGGTGCCCTCCATGGTCTCGTCGCACCAGACGATGGAGCAGTTCTGCTGAAACGGGGTGACGGGAGCGATCATTACCTTGAGCATGGCACCGATCTAAAGCCTCCCGCGGGGACGCGGAAGGGCGTATGCTGGCGAAGTTGGCGCGTCGGGGGCAATGAAACTGCGTCTGCTGCTTGGCATCCTCGTCCTGATCGGTCTCGGCCTTCCGGCCCGGGCCCAGATAGCCGCCGTCACCTCGCCGTCCGGGCCGGTCCAGGCCGGCCCCTACGCGGTGGTGGACGCCGCTTCGGGCGAGACCCTGCTGGAGCGCAGTGCCGGCGCCTTCTGGCACCCGGCCTCGCTCACCAAGATGATGACGATCTACATCGTCTTCGAGGAGTTGAAGGCGGGCCGCCTCACGCTCGCTTCGCCGATGACCCTGTCGGAGGTGGCGCGGGCCAAGCCGCCCTCCAAACTCGGCCTGGCCGCCGGCCAGGCCATCACCGTCGAGCAGGGCTTGCAGGCGCTGGTCGCCCGCTCGGCCAACGACGTGGCGACAGGCTTCGGCGAGCTGATCTCGGGATCGGAAGCAGCCTTCGCCCATCGCATGACCGAGACGGCGGCGCGCCTCGGCATGAGCGGCACGCAATTCCGCAACGCCAGCGGCTGGCCGGACCCGGGCCAGATCACCACGGCGCGCGACATGGCAATGCTGGCGATGGCCCTGGTGAAGCAGTTCCCCGAATATTACAGCTACTTCCACACCCAGGAGTTCTATCTCGGCAAGACCAAGGTCGGGCCGGGAATCAAGTTCCTTGACCTCTACGCGCCCTATGCCGACGGGCTTAAGACCGGTTTCGTCTGCGCCTCGGGCTTCAACATCGTGGGCAGCGCGGTGCGCGACGGGCGCCGGCTGATCGCCGTGGCGTTCGGGTTCCGCCGCGCCGACTTGCGCGACGAGTTCATGGTGCGGCTGCTCGACGAGGCCTATGCGCTCAAGACGGGCGGCAATCGGGCCAAGATCTGGCAGGTCCGCAACGGCCAGGGCGGACCGGCCACGGTGCTCGACCAGAGCGAGTGCGGCACCATCCGCTACGACATGCCCGGCGACGCTGCCTGGCTCGGCACCTTCGGCGATTGGCGCACGGCGCGCCATGCCTATGACGTCGGCCAGTCCGATATCGCGCGGCTCGGCTTCGCGCGGCTGGGCAAGGAATGGATCCTGCCGGTCACTTCCAACAAGGTGACCAAGCAGGCTGCCATCATCGCCGACCTCGAGCCGGCGACGGCGCAGGCGCTGTGCGCCGACTACCTGGCGCGAAAATTGTTCTGCCAAGTAAAGAAACCTCAAGAAATCGTGGCTCCTTTCAGCGCGTTCTGGCGCTGATTTCGCCCGCCTTGGCCGCGGCGGCCGTTCGTGCGATACCGCCGCCATGAACTGGCTGACGAACTTCGTCCGACCCAAGCTCAAGGCCCTGATCTCGCGCAAGGAGACGCCGGAGAACCTTTGGCTGAAGTGCCCCAAGTGCGAGCAGATGCTGTTCATGCGCGACTGGGAGGCGAACCAGGAGGTCTGCACCCACTGCGGCCATCACATGCGCATCAAGCCGCTGAAGCGGCTGCCGCACCTGTTCGACGAGGGTAGGTACGAGCTGCACCCGCTGCCGCGCGTGCCGGTCGACCCGCTGAAGTTCCGCGACACCAAGCGCTACGACGCCAAGCTCAAGGAGGCGCAGGCCAAGGCCGAGGGGCGCACCGACGCGCTGGTCGTGGCGAGCGGCGCCATGGGCGGGCGGCAGGCGGTGATGGCGCTGCTCGACTTCGACTTCATGGGCGGCTCGATGGGCACCGCCGTCGGCGAGGGGCTGGTGATGGCGGCCGAGCTCGCCGTCGCCCGCAAGGCGCCGCTGATCGTCTTCTCGGCCTCCGGCGGCGCGCGCATGCAGGAGGGCATCCTGTCGCTGATGCAGCTCACGCGCACCACCATCGCCGTGCGCAAGGTCAAGGAAGCAGGCCTGCCCTACATCGTCGTGCTGACCGACCCGACGACGGGCGGCGTGTCGGCCTCCTTCGCCATGCTGGGCGACGTGCATATCGCCGAGCCCGACGCGCTGATCGGCTTTGCCGGCCCGCGCGTCATCCAGGACACGATCCGCCAGGAGCTGCCGCAGGGCTTCCAGCGCGCCGAGTATCTGCTCGAGCACGGCATGGTCGACGCCGTCGTGCATCGCCACAAGCTCCGGGAAACCCTGATCCGCCTCGTGTCGCTCCTGATGGATCCGGTGACCGCCGAAGGCCGCAGCCTGGCTGTCGCGGGCCACTGAGCCCGAGGCCACCCCGATGACCGATGCGATCCTCGATCGCCTCATGCGGCTGCATCCCAAGCTCATCGACCTCGAGCTTGGACGCATCGAACGCCTGCTGGCGGACGTCGGCTCGCCTCACCTCGCACTGCCGCCGGTGGTGCATGTCGCCGGCACCAACGGCAAGGGCTCGCTGGTCGCCTATCTGCGCGCCATGGCCGAGGCGGCGGGTTATCGCGTGCATGTCTACACGTCGCCGCATCTGGTTCGCTTCAACGAGCGCATCCGCGTCGCCGGCGAGCTGATCAGCGACGACCTGCTGGAAGACGTGCTGACCGAGGCCGAGCGAGCCAACAACGAACAGCCGATCACCTTCTTTGAGATCACGACGGTGTCGGCGTTCCTGGCCTTCGCCCGCGTGCCGGCCGACCTTGCCATCCTCGAGGTCGGCATGGGCGGGCGCAACGACACGACCAACGTGGTCAACCCCGCGCTCTCGGCCATCACGCCCATCGGCTACGACCACACGAGCTTCCTCGGCGACACCCTGGAGAAGATTGCCGCCGAGAAGGCCGGCATCCTGAAGCGCGCCGTGCCGGCGGTGATCGGCCGACAGCGCGAGTCGAGTGCCGGCGTCATCGCCCGTCGCGCCGCCGAGCTGGCCGCTCCGCTGTTCCGCATGGGCCGCGAATGGCAGGTCAGGCCGACGGCCGCAGGCTTCCGCTACGACAGCGACCTTCTGGGCCTCGACCTGCCGGCGCCGGCGCTGGTCGGCGCGCACCAGATCGACAATGCCGCCACGGCGATCGCCTGCATCGAGCGTCTGCGCGCGGCGCAGTTCCGTATCGACGACGAGGCGGTGAGGAAAGGTCTCTCATCGGTCGACTGGCCGGCGCGCCTGCAGAGGCTCTCGCGCGGGCCGCTGGTCGACGCCCTGCCGCCGGCCAGCGAGCTGTGGCTCGACGGCGGCCACAACGAGGATTGCGGTATCGTGCTGGCGCGCCAGGCCGAGGCGTGGGCCAAGGAGCCGGCGCTGCTGCCGCTCTACCTGATCTTCGGCATGCTCACGACCAAGGATGCCTCGGGCTTCCTGCGGCCGTTGGGACGCCATGCCCGCACTGCCCGCGCCGTGCCGATCGAAGGCCATGCCGCGTACACGCCGCAGGAGGCCTGCGTGCGAGCCGCCGACGTTGGTCTGGATTGCCTGCCCGCAAACGACGTCGGCGCGGCGCTGGAGGACCTTCTCGCCACCCAGCCCGCGCCGATGCGCATCCTGATCTGCGGCTCGCTCTATCTTGCGGGCACGGTACTGGCCCGCAACGGGTGAGCTTTCAGCTGACGACGGTGTTGATCCAGCTCACCAGCTTCTGCTTGGGCTCGGCGCCGATCTTGGTGGCGGCAACCTGGCCGTTCTTGAACAGCAGCAGGGTGGGGATCGAGCGGACGTTGTAACGCGACGGCGTCGTCGGGTTCTCGTCGATATTGACCTTCACGACCTTGAGCTTGCCATCCATCTCCTTGGCGATGTCCTCCAGCGAGGGCCCGATCATGCGGCATGGGCCGCACCACTCGGCCCAGAAGTCGACCAGGACGGGCGTGTCGGACTTCAGGACTTCCTGCTCGAAGGAGGAATCGGTCGCTTTGACGGTCATATGGGGTCTCCCAAAAACACTACAGGCCGGTCGATGGACCGGCGCCGCCCTTGAGGCCAAAGCTAGGAACGGCCACCGGACGAGTCAAGATGCGGCCGAGTAGGGCATTGATTTGTCGAGAGTTTCTGCGTCGATTTCCATCAGCAGAGGCACCGCGGTCCACAGCAGGAAGGCCCGCACCGTGCGGCCGGGATAGATCTCTGCCAGCAACGCACGGTAGAGCGCGAGCTGGCGCCGATAGGCCAGCGCCACCTGCGATGCCGCTTGCGGCGGCGGCCGGTTGGTCTTGTAGTCGACGATCAGCACCTCGCGCTCGGACACCGCGAGCCGGTCGACTTGGCCGCTGACCGTGAACGTCCCGCGCCGCGTCCGCACCGTGCCCGCCAACGGCACCTCGGCACGCGAGCTTTCGGCGAACAGCGCGGCGTGTGCCGGCGCCTCGGTGACGGCGAGCGCCTCGTCGCTCCAGCCCGCGATCTCCTCGTTGCTCAAGGCGTGCGCCGGCTGGGCGAGGTAGCGTCGTGCCGACTCGCGGCGTTCGGCGGGCGGGATCGCCGGCAGATGCCGCAGCAGCTCGTGCAGCAGCTGGC
>JAEWIV010000548.1 GCA_023386865.1 Pseudomonadota bacterium | reverse complement strand
GGCGGGGGGGGCCCCCCCCCCCCCCCCCCGCCCGGTAGAGCAGGCCGGGGTCGAGGTGGGGCAGCCGGAAATGGCCGGCCAGCCGCCTGGCCAGGGTCCCCTTGCCCGAGGCCGCCGGCCCGTCGATGGCGATGAGAAGAGGTTTCACGCCGCCTCGATACGGGCGCCCAGTCCGTTCATCAACTGGGCGAAGCCCGGGAAGCTGGTGTCGATCGGCGAGCTGTCGTCGACCGTCACCGGCTCGCGCGCGGCAAGCCCCAGCACCAGGAACGACATGGCGATGCGATGGTCGAGACGCGTCTCGACGACGCCGCCGCCGGCGGGCGGTGCGCCGGTGCCGTGCACGACCAGGTCGGCCGCCCCAGCCTCATGGGCGACGCCGTTGGCCGAAAGGCCGGCCGACACGCTGGCCAGCCTGTCGCTCTCCTTGGCGCGCAGCTCGCCCAGCCCCAGCATGCGCGTCGTGCCCTCGGCGCAGGCGGCGGCGATGGCGAGGATGGGATACTCGTCGATCATCGACGGCGCGCGGTCGGCCGGCACCTCGACGCCCTTCAGCCCGCCGCCTTTGACCCGCAGATCCGCCACCGGTTCGCCGCCCACCTCGCGCTCGTTCTCGAAGGCGACGTCGGCCCCCATGTCGCGCAGCGTCGCGTAGAGGCCCGCGCGCAGCGGATTGATGCCGACATTCTCGATCGTGACATCGCTGCCCGGCCGGATCGCGGCGGCGACCGCGACGAAGGCGGCCGACGACGGATCGCCGGGCACGACGATGTCGCGACCCAGGAGCTCGGGCCAGCCGACCAGGGTGATGCGCCTGCCGCCGCCCCCCTTAGCGCCCGGGTCGGCCGGCGTCACGCGAAGCTCGGCGCCGAAATGGCGCAACATGCGCTCGGTATGGTCGCGGGTCGCCTCGGGCTCGATCACGGTGGTCTCGCCCGCCGTATTGAGCCCGGCCAGCAGGACGGCGCTCTTCACTTGCGCCGAGGCCACCGGCAGACGGTAGTCGATGGGCACCAGTTCGTCGGTGCCGACGATGGCGAGCGGCAGGCGGCCGCCCTCGCGACCTTCGAAGCGCGCGCCCATGCGCGCGAGCGGCTCGATCACCCGCTGCATCGGCCGCCGCCGCAGCGAAGCGTCGCCCGTCATGACGCTGGTGAAAGGCAGGCTGGCGAGGATGCCGGCAAGCAGCCGCGCCGAGGTGCCGGAATTGCCGAGCGCGAGAACGTCGGCCGGCTCGCGGGCGCCGCCGACGCCGAACCCGCGCACTCGCCACAGAGCCCCATCGCGCTCATGCGTGATCTCGGCGCCCAGCGCCCGCAGCGCAGCGGCGGTGGCCAGCACGTCCTCGCCCTCCAGCAGCCCACGCACCGTCGTCTCGCCGACGGCCAGGGCACCGAACATCAAGGCCCGATGCGAGACCGATTTGTCGCCCGGCGCGCGGACGCGGCCCCGCAGCCGAGGGACGGCGTGCGCGACGAGCTTGGCCGGATGGGCTCGCAAGGACAGGGCAGCCTCCCGAAGGCGGCGGAAATGCGACGCCGCGACCGCTCTACCATGCCGGAATTTGCTTTTGACAGGGTGAAAGGCACATGACATACGCCCTCCCTCGCGGCCGATTCGGCCGATTTCTGCGGAATTTCCGGGAGTTTCTGCGTGGTCAAAGCGAGCTGGGGTACTAAGCGCACCTGCCAGAGCTGTGCTGCGCGTTTCTACGACCTGAACAAGGGGCCGATCAAATGCCCCAAGTGCGGCCGGGAGCACGATCGCGAGGACTTCGTGAAGGTCCGGCGTGGTCGCGGCGCCACCGCCGCGGCGGCTGCTGCGACGGCGGCTGCGGCAGCAGCGGCAGCCAAGGCGGCGGCGAAGAAGAAGAGCGACGAGGCGGCGCTGGCCGGAGACGAGTTGCCAGATGTCGAGGGCGACGAGGCCTTGGAAGAGGCCGACGATCTCGCCGACGACACCGAGGACCTGGAGGTCGAGGTCGAAGTCGAGGACGACAAGGGCGAGGGCGACCGCTAGCCGCTGTTGCCAGTGCGCGAGGCAGGAATTATACCTCGCGCCGCCCATCATACGACCCAGGGGCCGAATTTTCGGGGCCATAGCTCAGCTGGGAGAGCGCTACAATGGCATTGTAGAGGTCGACGGTTCGATCCCGTCTGGCTCCACCAATCAAAAGCAAGGGGTTGGCCCGCGAGGGTCAGCCCCTTTCTTTCATCGGGATCCGGAGAGGGACGTCGCGATCCCTTTGGCATGACGCGCCACCGGCCGATGTAGATCGCTTCTCCCCGGCGCCATTCGGTGCGAACGTCGAACGACATGCCATCGTCTTCTCATCCGACCGCCATTCGTGGCCCCGCGCTCACCTTCACCGGAGACCCGTTCCGCGACGGCCTCGACAAGACGATGGTCCACGAGCCCGACGCCATCGTCGCGATGGCCGACGGACGCATCAGTCATTTCGGTCCTGCAGATCGCCTCCTGCCGCACCTGCCCGCCGGCATCGAGATCCGCGACTTCGGCAAGGATGCGCTGATCTCGGCGGGGTTCATCGACACCCACGTCCATTTCCCGCAGACGCCGATGATGGCGGCCTACGGGGCGCAGCTGCTCGACTGGCTGAACCGGTACACCTTCCCCGCCGAGCTCGAGTTCGCCGACAAGGAGTATGCCCGCACCGTCGCCCGAACCTTCCTGCGCGAGAACCTGCGCAACGGCATCACCACGAGCTGCGTCTACTGCACCGTCCATCCGCATTCGGTCGACGTGCTGTTCGAGGAGGCCGAGAAGCTCGGGCTGCGGCTCGCCGCCGGCAAGGCGATGATGGACCGCAACGCACCCGAGGCGCTGCGTGACACGCCGCAGACGAGCTACGCTCAATCGAAGGCCCTGATCGCCAGATGGCACGGTCGCGGCCGCCTCCTCTACGCCATCACGCCGCGCTATGCCGGCTCGAGCTCGCCCGAGCAACTGGCGATGGCCGGCACGCTGTGGCGCGAGCACGGCGATTGCCTGATGCAGACGCATATCGCGGAGACGCAGGCCGAGGTCGCCTGGATCAAGGAGCTGTTCCCCGACCGGCGACACTATCTCGACGTCTACGACCATCATGGACTCTGCGGCCGGCGCGCGGTGTTCGGCCACGGCATCTGGCTGGAAGAGCCCGAGCTGCAGCGCCTGCACGACTGCGGTGCGGCCATCGCCCACTGCCCGACCTCGAACTTCTTCCTGGGCAGCGGCGTCTTCAATCTGGCGCATGCGCTGAAGGCCGAGCGGCCCGTCCGCGTCGGTCTCGGCACCGACATCGGCGCCGGCACGTCGTTCTCGATCCTGGCCACGCTGGGCGAGGCCTACAAGGCCGCCCAGCTCAACCAGCAGGCCCTGTCGGCCGGCCACGCCTGGTATCTCGCCACCCGCGGCTCGGCGCGGGCCATGTATCTCGACGATCGCATCGGCAGCATCGCCCCGGGCATGGAAGCCGACCTGGTCGTGCTCGACATGCGCTCGACGCCGCTGATCGATTTCCGCATGAATTTCGCCCGCGACTTCGCCGAGCAGCTCTTCATCCAGATGACGCTGGGCGACGACCGTGCGGTGCAGGCCACCTACGTCGCCGGCCGGCCGGTTCACGACCGGCATGCACAGCGGACGACACCCTTTCAGTAGTGTGAATCTTGCGTTCAGACCCACAATATTGTGGCTGAGCCGCCCCATTCAGGATACGCTTTCCTCCGGTAGCTGAAGGAGGTGCTTATCCGTTCGAGGTGCTCGTGCCCCGACGGACATCAGATCACCGGTGGATTCCCCGCCGCGTGCCCTGTCAGCCTCACCTTCCGCCTGACCACCGATCGCCCTCGCCTCCGTTTGCGGGGGCGTTTTGCTTCTGGGCGACCGGTTCCCGCTCCTCTGACCAAGCCTCCGGAGTACGAATATGGCCAAACGCGCCGCACGCCGCGCCAAGCTGCACGCCATCGATAGCGCCCGTATTCACAGCCTCGTCTTCGACCAGACTCCGGCCAACGACCGCGATCAGAGCTACATTCGAAAGATACGACCGAGGAGCGACAACCAACGGATCCTGATGGAGGCGATCGAGTCGAAGCCGCTGACCGTCGCTTTGGGCCCTGCCGGAACCGGCAAGACCTACCTCGCCATCTCGGCCGCCGTCGAAGCCCTGGAAGCCGGAACCGTCTCGCGCATCATGCTGTCGCGACCGGCCGTGGAAGCGGGCGAAAACCTGGGCTTCCTGCCCGGCGACATGCGCGAAAAGCTCGATCCCTACCTGCGCCCGCTGTGGGACGCCCTGAACGACCGGCTGGGCGCCAAGCGCCTGCGGCAGAACCTCGACGACGGCACGATCGAGATCGCCCCGGTGGCCTTCATGCGCGGCCGCACCCTGAACAACGCCTTCGTGCTGATCGACGAGGCGCAGAACTGCACCTACGGCCAGCTCAAGATGCTGCTGACTCGCCTCGGCTGGCACTCGACCATGGTGATGACCGGCGACCCCGACCAGACCGACCTGCTGCCCGAGCTTTCGGGCCTCGCTGCCATCGCCCAACGCCTGGAGGGACTGGACGACGTCTCCGTCGTGCGACTGACGGACAAGGACGTGGTGCGCCATCCGCTGGTCGGACGCATGTTGTCGGTTCTTTAAAGGCGCTGTCGGTGCCGTAAAGCCACCGAACTTACTCACACATCGGAACATGGCGGACGATCGGACCAAAAAGCGAACATCCGCCGGTGCCAGTGATATGTTCGGCCCGCCCCCATCTTAAATTCTCGATTGAAATCAGGCAATTAAGGACTACATAGCGGTCTGCTGCCATCGCCCCTGGATTGAGTCAATACAGTGACGATGGGGCAACGGTAAGCGGGCACCGGGCTTGTTCACAGAGTTCCCCACATGGGCTCCCCAAAAGGCTCGGCGTGGCCCACTGTCTTGCAACCCGGCGCCGGCCCTCGGGATGCGTTGCGGCAGGACCTCGTGAGCGATCAGACGACCGACATCGACCCGCCCTCCGCCGAGGAGGCACCGCCCAGCGAAGGCTCGCTGGCCGATGGCATGCGCATCATCGGCGAGTTCGTGCGCACCCTGCCGCGCAAGCCCGGCGTCTACCGCATGATCGCCGCCGACGGCGAGGTCCTCTATGTCGGCAAGGCGCGCTCGCTCAGGAGCCGCGTCGCCGCCTACACCCAGCCGACGCGGCTCGACACCCGCCTGCTGCGCATGGTCTCGGGCACCCGCACCATGGAGTTCGCGGTCACCGACAGCGAAGCCGAGGCGCTGCTTCTCGAGAACAACCTGATCAAGCGCTTCAAGCCGCGCTTCAACGTGCTGCTGCGCGACGACAAGTCGTTCCCCTACATCGTCATCCGCCGCGACACGGAATGGCCGCAGCTCGCCAAGCACCGGGGCGCGCGCGATCCGAAGAACGAATATTTCGGTCCGTTCGCCTCGGCCACCGCCGTCAACCGCACGCTCTATGCCCTGCAGCGCGCCTTCCCCCTGCGCTCCTGCTCGGACGGCGTGTTCTCGACCCGCACCCGGCCCTGCCTGCAATACCAGATCAAGCGCTGCACGGCGCCGTGCGTCGGCCGCATCGAGAAGCCCGAGTACGACGGCATCGTCGACGAGGTGCGCGGCTTCCTGGGCGGCCGCAACCGCGAGGTCCAGCAGGCATTGTCGCAGCGCATGGAGCAGGCCTCGGTCGATCTCGAGTTCGAGCGCGCCGCGGTCCTGCGCGATCGCATCCGCGCGCTGGCCCACATCCAGTCGCACCAGTCGATCACCCTGCCGTCGATCGACGAGGCGGACATCTTCGCCGTCCACGCCGAGGGCGGCCAGATGTGCGTGCAGGTGTTCTTCCTGCGGGCCGGCCAGAACCTCGGCAACCGCGCCTATTTCCCGAGCCACACCAAGGATCTCGACGAGCCCGCCGTGCTGTCGGCCTTCATCGGCCAGTTCTACGAAGCGCGTCAGGCGCCCAAGCTCATCCTGACCAGCCACGACGTCGCCGAGGCCGAACTGCTGGAAAGCGCGCTCGCCATGACGGCCGGCCACAAGGTCGAGATCCGCCATCCCAGGCGCGGCGAGCAGAAGGACGCGCTCGACCAGGCCGTGGTCAATGCCCGCGAGGCGCTGGCGCGGCGCATGGCCGAGCGCGGCACGCAGCGCCAGCTGCTCGAGGGCGTGGCCCGTGTCTTCAGCCTGGACGGCCCGCCCGAGCGCATCGAGATCTACGACAACAGCCACATCCAGGGCAGCGCGCCGATCGGCGCTATGGTGGTGGCCGGCCCGGACGGTTTCACCAAGAACTCCTATCGCAAGTTCAACATCAAGACCGAGGGTGCGGCGGGCGACGACTTCGCCATCATGCGCGAGGTGCTGTCACGCCGCTTCGGCCGCGCGCTACGCGAAGATCCCGAACGCGACGACGAGAGCTGGCCCGACCTGGTGCTGATCGACGGCGGCCAGGGCCAGCTCGAGGTGGCGCGCCAAGTCCTGACCGAGCTCGGACTGGAGGACATCGCCGTCGTCGGCATCGCCAAGGGCCCCGACCGCGATGCCGGCCGCGAGCGCTTCTTCGTGCCCGGCAAGCCGCCCTTCTCGCTCGAGCCGCGCGATCCGGTGCTGTATTTTCTGCAGCGCCTGCGCGACGAGGCACATCGCTTCGCCATCGGCACGCATCGCACGCGGCGCGCCGCCGACATCACCAGGTCGGCGCTCGACGAGGTGCCCGGCATTGGCGCCGGGCGCAAGCGCGCGCTGCTCCACCATTTCGGCAGCGCCCGTGCAGTGGCTGTCGCTACGTTGGAAGACATCAAGTCGGTGCCGGGCATCTCCGATGCGCTCGCCCAGAAAATCCATGACCACTTCCGGGGTGGCCGGTAAGAATGGCGCAAATGTTCAATCTCCCCAATCTGCTGACGCTGTCGCGCATCGCGGCCATTCCGCTGGTCGTGGCCTGCTTCTGGCTCGATCACGGCTGGGCCCAGTGGTTGTCGGCGGCGCTGTTCGCGATTGCCTGCATCACCGATTGGTTCGACGGCTATTTCGCCCGGCGCTATCATCAGATCTCGCGGTTCGGCCGCTTCCTCGATCCGATCGCCGACAAGCTCCTGGTGGCGGCGGCGCTGGTCATGCTGGTCGACAACAGCACGCTGACCGGCGTCCACGTGCTGGCCGCGCTGATCATCCTGGCGCGCGAAATCCTGGTCTCGGGCCTGCGCGAGTTCCTGGCCGAGCTCAAGATCGGCGTGCCGGTGAGCCAGCTCGCCAAATGGAAGACCGGCGCCCAGATGATCGCCATCACCATCCTGCTGTTGGGCGACGCCGTCCCGCCGATCGTGCACCAGGTCGGCCTGGTGCTGATCTGGGTCGCCGCCGTGCTCACCCTGATCACCGGCTACGACTATCTGCGCACCGGCCTGCGCCACATGGCCGAGGGGGGACCGACATGAAGGTGCGCTACTTCGCCTGGATGAAGCGCACCGTGGGCGTGGCCGACGAGGATGTCTCGCCGCCGCCCGAGGTCCGCACGGTGGGCGACCTCGTGTTCTGGCTGCGCGGACGCAGCAGCGGCCATGCCGAGGCGCTGGCCGAGGGCGCCGCCTTCGGGGCGGCCGTCGACCAGCGCACCGCGACCTTCGACGTGCCGATCGAGGGCGCGCGCGAGGTCGCGTTCTTCCCGCCCTTCACGGGAGGCTGACATGGCGGTGCGCGTCCAGGAAGGCGACTTCGACGTCGGCGCCGAGCTCGACCGGCTGACCGCGGGCAACAAGCGCATCGGCGGACTGGCGGTGTTCGTCGGCCTGGTGCGCGAGATGCATGTCCGCGAGGGCCTGCATCGCGACCGCATCGATGCGCTGACCCTGGAGCACTATCCCGGGATGACCGAGAAGGCGCTCGAGGACATCGAAGCCGAGGCCAGCCGCCGCTGGCCGCTCGAGGCCACGCTCATCGTGCATCGCTACGGCAGGCTGGAGGCCGGCGACCGCATCGTGCTGGTGGCCGTCGGCTCGCCGCATCGCGAGGCCGCCTTCGAAGCCTGCGAGTTCCTGGTAGACTGGCTCAAGACCAAGGCGCCGTTCTGGAAGCTCGAGGAGACTCCGGCCGGCGAGAAATGGGTCGGCGCCCATGAAGGCGACGATGCCGCCGCGGCGCGCTGGGAGAAGAAGAGTCCGTAGATCGCGGCTAGTCAGGTATGCGTTCGCGTATTTCCGCGTTTTGGTAGAGTTCATGCAACCAAACCGTTGGGGGTGACGCTCATGGGCTCGTCGAAGCAATTCGAGGACAAGGGCGGAGCGACGATGTCTCGTCGCGCGCTCGTCGGTGCGGCCGGTGTGACGGCGGCAGCCATCGTGACCAGTCGGGCCTTCGCCCAGCAGCCGCCCGCGGCGGCACCGGGCGGCGCAGCCAACCCACCGTCGACCGTCACGACGCCGCCGCGCGATTTCGGGCCGAACGCGCCCCCCAATGTCTACTTCACCGATCCCGACGTCATCACCGTCGACCCGGCCTTCAATGCGCTGCGCCAGCCCAACGCGCCGATCCAGCGCCTGTGGACCGGCGCGCTGTGGTCCGAAGGGCCGGCGTGGAACGCGCAGGGGCGCTACCTCGTGTGGAGCGACATCCCCAACAATCGCCAGCTGCGCTGGATCGAGGACAACGGCCG
>JAEWIV010000540.1 GCA_023386865.1 Pseudomonadota bacterium | reverse complement strand
CCTTGACCACGCCGCTCACGCCGGAGAGCGCCAGCGCGGCGCCGACCACGACGCCCAGCGCCCACACGCCAAAGCCGTGGCCGCCGTCACGGAAGTTCCTCTCGACGACATCGCTGGTCGCCCACGGCGTGCGCATGCGGCCCGCGAGATAGCCGCCGGCCGAGAAGCTGGCGACATGGACCAGCGCGGCATAGAGGCCCGCCAGCACCGCCAGCGCCTTGGCCGAGAGCCCGGCATAGGGCTGCGGCGAGGCCATGGTGAGGCCGAGGGCGCCGCCGAAGGTCATCAGCACGACCATGATGGCGAGCGCGCCCAGCGTGCCGAGAATGATCGGGCCCCAGTCGACATAGCGCCCGGCCGGCAGATCGGTCGCCACGACGGTGGCGTCGGATGTGGTGGTGACGACAGCCATGATGTCCTCCCTCAGCGCAGGCCGATGAGAGAAAGGATGAACATCACGACGACCACGAGGCCGACCAGATAGATGATGGCGTTCATAGACAAACCTCCGTTCCCGTTCGGGACCGGAACGTGCAGGCGGAATTCAAGGTTCCCAAAGGGTCGGATGTCCAGTAGCGGACGGAAGCGCGACGATCACAGGCCGGCGGACGCTTTTTGCCTCGCCATCGCAACCCCTGGGCACGCGGCGACTTGATGCAGCGCGGCGTTAGCGTCGGCTTCGGCCGGAACTCGCCGCCCCCATCCATCTGTCACCGACAGGAGGCAGCAGAGCAATGGCACGGCTGGACTGGATGACCTTTCTCGCCGCCCACCCCAGGGCGCATCTCCTGGCCGCCCATGTTCCCGATCCCAGTGCGATCGGGCTGAAGCGGCTGCGGCGATTGATGCAGGCGCTGATCGACGGCGAAGAGCCGGCGGCGGACTACGCAACCGCCATCGTGCGCCGCCGCGAGATCACCGAGATCCAATGCGGCTTCGCCGAGCGGGCTGACGCCGACCGGGTGGGCGCGCGGCTCGGGGCGACGTCGGTGCCGGGGAGCGAAGGGTGGTTGAGCGAGGTCAGCCTGCAGCTCGACGAAGAGGCTGAGCTTGCATTGGCCGACAAGGTCGCCCCGCACAAGCCTGCCCGGCAGGCGGTGGCGAAGGCGAAATCCAGCGCCAGGTCGTTGTAGCCGCCGTTGCCATGACACGAGCCCGCATCGGCATCGGACAGGCCTGATTGCGATCTAGACTTGCCGGTCGAGCCAGTTGCGGGCGCGTTCCGCGTTGTCGAACAGCTTCATCGGCCGGTCGGCCATCGCCAGTGCGCCGAGCAGCCGCGCGAAAGGCTCGGCCTGACCGGGATCGGCGACGACGGCGAGCGCTCCCGCCTTGCCGAGGCCGTGAAGGGCGCGGATCTCGGCGCAGATCACCAGCAGTTCCTGCGCGCTCATCGACGAGGTGCCGTCGCGCCCGTCGAACAGCTTGCGATAGCCGGCGATGTGGGCGCCGGACAGGGTACGCAGGAAGGCCAGGGCGTCGGCGAGCGACACGTCTCCTTCGGCGACGACGGAGAGGAACGCGGCGCGGGAATCGATGATCCAATGGAGCGGCATTGCGGGCCTCGGTCTCGTGGAGGCCCCAAAGCATGTGCGGAAACGTCCGCCCGGCCCTTACCGGGCTATTCAGCATCAAGCGGCGCCGGCGCGCGCCGGTCGTTTTGTATGATTTGTCGTCGCCGTGCTCGGGTGACAGGCGGCGCCGCTGCCGGCATCCTTCGTCGCGGCCGCACGCGACGAGGAAAGCCCGTGACTATCGTCATCCACAATGCCGCGATCGCCCCCGTGGACGATCGCGACTCCCTGCATTTCGGCGCCGCGCTCGCCATCGACGGCGATCGCATCACCGCCATCGGACCCAGCAGCGAGATCCTGGCCCGCCATCCCGGCGCCGAGAAGGTAGACGGCACGGGCAGGATGGTGATGCCGGGCTTCGCCAACGTGCATACGCACTTCACCATGACACTGGCGCGCGGCGTGTTCGAGGATCTGTCGCCGCCGCACAAGCCGCCCTTCTCCGGCGGCCTCTCGCCCATCCCCCTGCCCGACATGACGCCCGACGAGCGTCGCGCCATGGCCTTGCTCGGCGCGCTCGAGGCGCTGCGCAGCGGCACCACCCTTGTGCTGGAAGACACCAACGACGTCGACGACTACGCCGAGGCGCTGGCCGGCACCGGCATGCGCTTCCTGCTGAGCGAACGCGCCTACGACCGCGTCGGCACCTCGATCGGCGATCCCGCCCCCTTCCAGCTCGACCGCGCGCTGGGCCAGCGCCATCTCAGGACGATCGAGAGCACCCACAGGAAATGGAACGGCAAGGCGGACGGCCGCATCCGCATCGCGGCGTCGGCCTGGGCTCCCGACATGTGCTCGCCCGAGCTGCTGAAGGACCTGCGCGCCCTGCAGAAGCAGCTCGACACCTGGGCCACCATCCATTGCAACCAGATCTGGGGCGAAGTCGCGGCCGTGAAGGCCCATCGCAACCGCCTGCCGACGGAGTACCTGGCCGATCTCGGCTTCCTGCACGACCGCCTGGTCTGCGCCCACTGCCGCTGCATGGAGCCCGCCGAGGAGAAGCTCCTCGGCGAGGCGGGCGTCACCGTGGCCTTCAACGCAGCCATCGCCGCGCGGCGCGGCCTCAGCCCGCGCATCGCCGATCTCGAGAGCTACGGCTGCACCATCGCCATGGGCTCCGACAACATGGCGGAGGACATGGTCGAGGTGCTGCGCACGGGACTGTTCATGGAACGTGTCCGGCGCGAGGACGGCCGCAGTCCCACGCCCGAGCAGGCGCTGCGCTGGGCGACGCGCAACGGCTATCGGGCGCTCGGCGTGCCCGACGGCGGCTGGCTGGCCGCCGGCAACAAGGCCGACCTCATCATGGTGGACATGACCCCGGCGCACATGGTGCCGGTGCTGCGCCCCGTCTCGACCTTCGTGCACCAGGCGCAGGCGCGCGACGTCAAGGCGGTGATGGTCGACGGCAAATGGCTGATGAAGGACGGCAAGGTCCTCTGCCTGGACGAGGAGGCCGTGCTGGCCGAGGCGCAGCGGGTGGCGAACGCCGCCTGGCCCCGACTGTTCGCCAAGCGACGCGACCTCGAGGTCCCCGACGGATTCTCACCCGATGCATTGCCGTGACTTCCTCTTGTCCTCCCCCGTCTTCGGTCCGTCTTCGGGGGAGGACTAAGAGCAGTTCGTGCTAACGTCGCCCCCGGAGGAAACAGCATGCAGTTCGGTTTGTTCGGCGGCGCACGGACAAAGCGCGGCGTCGGCCTGGAGGACAGCCAGGGCTACGAGAGCTTCATCGACTATGTGATCGAGGCCGATCGGCTGGGCTTCAAGCAGCTCTTCATGGTCGAGCACCATTTCACCGGCCAGGGCCAGGTCTCCTCGTCGATGACGGTGCTGGCCTACCTGGCCGCCCGCACCCGGCACATCCGCCTCGGCACGGCGGTGGTCGTCATGCCCTGGCACAACCCCGTGCTGGTGGCCGAGCAGGTGGCCACCCTCGATCTCCTGAGCGGCGGCCGCGTCGATTTCGGCGTCGGCAAGGGCTATCGCCAGGCCGAGTTCGACGGCTTCTGCATCCCGATCGACGAGGCGACCGAGCGCTTCGACGAGGCCATGGAGGTGATCAGGAAGGGCTGGATGAGCGAGGGCCGCTTCAGCCACCACGGCAAGCGCTGGCACTACGACGACATCGTGGTCGAGCCGGCGCCGCTGCAACGCCCGCATCCGCCGTTGTGGCTGGCCGCCGGCAGCGCCGACAGCATCCGCCGCGCCGCGCGCGAGGGCTACAACCTGCTGCTCGACCAGCTTGCCCAGACCGACCAGATCGTCCGGCGCATCGCCCTCTTCAAGGAAGAATGCGGCAAGGCCGGCCGCGCCTATCATCCCGGCCTTGTGGCGACGGCGCGCGCCCTGCAGATGATCCACAGCGAAAGCGAGCGCGCCGAGGCCTATGCCACGCGCAAGCGCGTGCTGTCGGTGATCGGCGATCTCGCCCGCGACAAGCTCGCCGACCGGGTCGAGGACGACACCGCGCCCCTGCTCGGCACGCCCGACGAGATCATCGCGCGGTTGAAGGAGCTCGAGGCCGGCGGCGCCACCAACATTCTGCTGGTCGATCCCAACGCCTCGGTGCGCAACCTGCAGGCCTTCGCCCGCGAGGTCATGCCGTCGTTCCAGGCCTCCCGCTACGCCGCAGCCGAGTGATCATGAGCAAGAAGTTCGAGTGGGCGCCCTCGCCCGTCCTGCCCAAGGCACGCGTCTCCTTCGCCGACGTGAGCTACGAGGAAATGGTGAGCCGGGCGCATGCCCTCGCGCCCAAGCTCGCGGCCCGCGCCGAGGCCTGCGAGAAGCTGCGCCGCCTGCCCGACGACACCGAGCGCGACCTGCACGAGGCCGGCCTGTTCCGTTTCGTGCAGCCCAAGCGCGTCGGCGGGGCGGAGCTCGACGTCGGCATCTTCGTAGACGTCTGCGCGGCGCTGGCGCGCGCCTGCCCGTCGACGGCGTGGAACGTCGGCAATCTCGGCAGCCATCACTGGATGCTGGGCTACTTTCCGCCCGAGACTCAGGACGAGCTGTGGGACACCTCGCTCGACGTACTGATCGCCACCTCGCTCGCCTTCGCCGGCGGCCGCGGCCGCAAGGTCGACGGCGGCTGGGAGGTGAC
>JAEWIV010000539.1 GCA_023386865.1 Pseudomonadota bacterium | reverse complement strand
GCATGGCGGGGCCGACGCTGGCGCTGGAGCTCGCCGCGCGCGGCGTGCCGACGGTCGTGCTCGACGAGGACGACACGGTCAGCATTGGCAGCCGCTCCATCTGCCAGGCCAAGCACAGCCTCGAGGTCTGGGACCGCTTCGGCATCGCCCGTCGCATGGTCGAGAAGGGCATCACCTGGGAGCAGGGCGAGGTCTATCTCGGCGACCGGCCGGTATGGCGCTTCAACCTGCAGCCCGAGCCCGGCCACAAGTTCCCCGCCTTCGTGAACCTGCAGCAGTACTACGTCGAGGAATACCTCTACGAGCGGTGCCTCGCCGATCCGGCGATCGAGATGCGCTTTCGCAACAAGGTCGTCGGCGTCGCGCCGCACGACGACCACGTCGAGATCGAGGTCGAGACGCCGGACGGCCGCTACACGCTCGAGGCCGGGTGGCTGGTCGCCTGCGACGGCGTGCGCAGCCCGGTGCGCCACATGCTCGGCCTGCCGTTCGAGGGCGAGGTTTTCCACGACCAGTTCCTGATCGCCGACATCCGCCTGCTCGACGAGCTGCCCAGGGAACGACGCTTCTGGTTCTATCCGCCGTTCCATCCCACCAACTCGGTGCTGCTGCACCGGCAGGCCGACAACGTGCTGCGCGTGGACTTCCAGCTCGGCCGCGACGCCGATGCCGAGGAGGAGAAGAAGACCGAGAACATCGACCGCCGGCTGCGCATGATGTTCGGGCCGGACGCGCGCTGGGAGCACGAGTGGAGCAGCGTCTACACCTTCGCGTGCCGCATGATGCGGCGCTTCGTGCATGGCCGCGTGATCTTCGCCGGCGATTCGGCGCACGTCGTCTCGCCGTTCGGCGCGCGCGGCGGCAACGGCGCGATCGCCGACGTCGACAATCTGGCCTGGAAGCTCGCCCTGGTCGTCGCCGGCGAGGCGCCGGCGGCGCTGCTCGACAGCTACGACGACGAACGCCGCGCGGCGGCGCGGGAGAACATCCTGAACTCGACGCGCAGCACCGACTTCATCACGCCCAAGTTCCCGGCGTCGCGCGCCTTTCGCGACGCCGCGCTGAGCCTGGCCCGCGATTTTCCCTTCGCCCGTGCGCTGATCAACAGCGGACGGCTGTCGGTGCCGACGGCGCAGCCCGGCTCGCCGCTCGACACGCCGGACCGCGATGCCGACTGGAGGGGCGGTCCGGGGCCCGGCCGCGCCATGCTCGACGCGCCCGTGGGAAACGGCTGGCTGATCGACCGGCTGGGCCGCAACTTCAGCCTCATCTCGTTTGGCGTCGACACTGTCGCCTCGCCGCCCGGCGTGACCGGCATCGGCATCGCCGGCGACGGCCTGGCGGGCCAGCGCTACGACGCGCGGCCCGGCACCACTTACCTGATCCGCCCGGATCGTTACGTCGCGGCGCGTTGGCGGCAGCGCGATCCTGCCGCCGTTGGCGCCGCGCTCGATCGGGCGATCGGCAGGAGCCTTGCATGACCGCCTTGCGACGCACGCTGAACCTGGCCAAGCCCGACGACGTCTACAACGCCATCGTCGATGCCCACAGGGGCCTCAACGACGAGCAATGCCGCGACTTCGACGCGCGGCTGATCCTCCTGCTGGTCAATCACATCGGCGACGAGGCGGTGATCCGCGAAGCATTGAAGGAGGCCGCGGCGACATGAACGAGAGCGTCCCTGTGACCGTCCGGCTGGCGACGGTCGACGATGTCGAGCTGCTGCACCGCTTCTCGGTCGACCTCGCGACCTACGAGGACGAGCCCGACGCCGTCACCTCGACGCCGCAGACGCTGGCGCGCGACGGCTTCGGGGAGAACCCGCAATTCGCCGCCCTGATCGCCGAGCGCGGCGGCAAGCCGGTCGGCTTCGCGCTCTACACCTACAACTACTCGGTCTGGACGGCGGCGCGCGGCATCTTCATCGAGGACATCTGGGTCATCCCCGAGGAGCGCCGCGGCGGCGTGGCGCGCGCGCTGATGCAGGCGCTGGCGCAGGAGTGCGTGGCCAAGGGCTATCGGCGCATCGACCTCAACGTGCTCGACTGGAATCCGGCCCGCGGTTTCTACGAGCGCATCGGCTTCAGGTGGATACGCAACTGGCTGCCCTATCGCCTGAGCGGCGAGGCGCTGAGCAGGCTGGCCGGCAGCTAGCGGCCCCGGTACCCTGTGGTCGCAAACGCGATCGCCAGCTGAAGGGGGATTACCGATGCTCGACTTGCAGACCCTCGTCGATCTCGCCGACAAGCTCGGTCTCATCCAGACGGTGAAGACCAAGCTCCTGCGCCAGCCCGACGCGGCGGCCGACAGCTTGGTCGTCGTGCTCGGCGAACTGTCGAAGGTGTACGGTGCCTGCGATGCAGAGTTGTTGCGATATCTGAGCCTGGCCTTCGACCCCGCCGGCAAGAACACCGACGAGCGCGCCGTGCTGCTGACACTCGAAAGCGGCCAGCTATGGGCGCGAACGTCCGAAGCGCGCGGCCATTGCCATAAGATCTGGAACATCTACAAGCGCGATCTCCAGCGCTGGTTCAGCCGTGTGCTGGCGCCCGATGAGGCGTCGAAGATGGAGGAACTGTTCAGCCGTCTCAGTTACGCCGATTCACAGATGGAAGCGGCAATCGGCGAGCTGACGCGCTGGCTGACCGACCGGGCGCAAGAGACGCTCGATCTGGTGGATGCTGGCAAGCTCGACGAAGCGAATCAGCGGATCAAGGTGGCGCGCAAGGAAGTGCTGCCGGCACGGCACGCCATAAACAAGGCGATGAACGGCATGCTGCAATTGCAGGCAGAGTTCATCGAGATGTCGGGGGTCGTTTAGCCTGGCCTAACCGGGGCTGCCCTCGGCCTCTGCGTCCGGCTTCTTCCGGCTCAGCCGCATGACGCGCCCGGCCTTGGCCGGCCACGGCAATGCCCGGTGCGCCTGCCACAGCGTCTCCAGCCGCACCGCCACCGGCGCGGGCCACGGCGCAGACCGGCGCGTGGCATAGTCGATGTTCATGATGATCGTCTCGTTGGTCGCGGCGAGGTAGCCCTGCTCGGCGTGGTACATTTCGTGGAACAGGTGCACCTTCTTGGCGTCGCGTGCCAGCAGCTGCGTCGTGAACCGCATCGGCGCGCCCTCGCGCATCTCGCGGTCGTACGTCACGTGGGTCTCCAGCACGAAGGTCATGCCGAGCTTGCCGTCGACGTAGCGCCGGCCGAGCCCCATGTTGCGCATGAAGGCGCCCGACGCCTGGTCGAAGGCGGTGACGTAGAAGGCCACGTTCATGTGGCCGTTCCAGTCGACCCATTCGGGCAGCACCCTGGATGTATGGGTGTCGAGCGGCGCCCGGGTCATCAGCTCGGGCAGCTCGTACGGCAGTGTCTCAAGCATTACGCTACTTCTTCCTCTTGATTCCGATCAGCCGGCCGGCCTGCGGCGGCACCGGCAACGATTTGTGTGCGGCCGCCATCCGGTCGAGCCGCTCCATCGCCCATTCCGGCCATGGCGCCGAGCGTCGGCTCTCGTAGTCGATGTTCATCAGCATCAGTTCGTTGGTGGCGGCCAGGTAGCCCTCGGTGCCGTGGTACATGGCGTGGATGAAATGCAGCCGCTTGGCGTCGTGGTCGAGGATCTGGCTGGTGATGCGCAGCGGATCGCCCTCCTTGACCTCGCGATCGTAGGTGACGTGCGCCTCGATCACGAAGGTCATGCCGATTTTCTCGCGCGTGTAGTCCCAGCCGCAGCCGAACTGGTTGCACAGCGTGTCGGTCGCCTTGTCGAAGGCCACGACGTAGAAACCGACGTTCATGTGGCCGTTCCAGTCGATCCACTCCGGCAACACGGTGGCGCGGTGCTGGTCGAACGGCGCGGCCAGATCGAGCTCGGTCATGGGGTAGGGGGGAAGTTTCATGCGGGCGGACCGTAGCGAAGCCTCCACCCGCACCGCAAGCTCCTCGCGGCCTCGCCCGTGCGAGGGTCGGGTGGCGAGCTCATGGCTGACTGCCGATTGCCGGGCCACGGTGCCGGGCTCGCGTGCCTTCGTACCAGCGCGACATCAGCTCGATAGCGATCCAGGTCAGCATCGAGCAGCCCAGCAGCACGTAGAGTCCGTTGTGCCAGCCGATCTGGTCGACGATCAGAGCGAACAGCGCCGGCGAGAAGGCGTTGACCAGCAGGATGGGCGTGGCGATCAGGCCAAGCACCGCGCCATAGCCCTCGGCGCCGAACAGGGCGAGCGGCACGGCGCCGCGCACGATGGTGATCACGCCCTGCGAGGCGCCGAGCAGCAGGGTGAAGGCGACCAGCAGCCAGAGCTCGCCGCGCGCCACCATCAGCAGCACCAGGCAGGGCGGCAGCACGCCGATGGCGATGCGCGCCACTGTCATGGCCTTGAGGTTCTTGGCGAAGAAGATCTCGACCAGCCGTCCGCCGAACTGGCCGTGCCCTTTGAGGGAAGCGACCCAGACGGCGACCGCGCCGACAAGCCCTGCCGCTTCGAGCAGGGGGACGAGCTGGAGCGAGATCACGCCGAACACGAAGCCGTTCAGCGACATGATGAGGGCGAACAGAACCATGCCGACGACGCGCTGGCGGCCCTGCAGCACCGGCCCTTCGGGCGACGACGTCGTGGGCTTGGCCGCCGCCGTCGCTGCCGTGCCGGTCTCGCGCCACGACAGGCCGAGCCAGTTCAACGGCAGGCAGATGACGAGGTTGATCGCGGCGAACAGCATCAGCGTGCCGCGCCAGCCATAGGCCTCGTTGAGGTAGTGGCCGACCACCCAGAAGACGGTCGACGCATAGGCGCCATAGAGCGTGAGATAGGAGATCGCCAGCCGGCCGCGGCTGGGGACGACCTGCACCAGGGCGGCAAACGCCGCGTCGTAGAGGCAGCAGCGCATGCCGACGCCGAGCACCACCCAGGCCGCGAAATACGTGGCGACCTCGTGGACCTGGGCCAGCGCAACAAGGCCCGCCGACACGATGACCGTACCGACCGACATGACGGCGCGGGCGCCGATGCGGTCGATCAGCCGCCCGACCGACGTCGAGATCACGCCCATCGTCACCAGCGCCACGCTGAAGCCCAGGAAGATCGTGCTGGTCGCCCAGCCGGTCTCGGCCGCGATCGGCTTGGCCAGCACCCCCAGGCAATAGAAGCTCGTGCCCCACGCCGTGATCTGGGTGATGCCGAGCGCGTTGACCGCGATGGCGAAGGGACTGCGCATCGCCTCAGCGCCTGCGGTCGCCTGCCGACGGCTCGACGATGCGCGGTGTCATAGCGAGCTGCCCTTCAGGATGGGTTGGCGTGCGCAACCGGTCGTCATGGAATCTCCAGCAGCTCCTTCGCCACCAGGTCAGGGGCGGAGATGATGCAGTTGTGACCCGCTTCGATCGGCCGGTAGCGGATATGCGGCATCGCCTGGACCTTCTCGTGCATGCCGGCCGACACCGGATACCGCGGCCTGGTGCAGGCGATGTAGGTCATCGGCCGGCCGTTGCCCGCGGGATTGGCCAAGCGGATCGGCTTGGTGTAGCAGGCCACCGGATGCGGCGTGAGCTGGCGATGCGTCCACGCCGCGAGCTCGGGATCGTCGATGATCAGGCTGCCGACCGGTGCGAAGGGCAGGACCTCCGTGCCGTTGACGACCTGCACCAGCTTCTGGCGCTTGGCGACGATCGCCGTCGGAATGCGGCCGAAGATCGACTGGCCGTCCTGGGCGATGCCGCCGTCGATGATCACGAGATGGGCGATGCGCTCGGGCACGCGGTCGGTCACCAGGCTCGCGATCAGGCTGCCGAAGCTGTGGCCGACCAGCACGATGTCGCGAAGATCGTCCCGCTCCAACGCCGCCACGGTATCGGCGACGAACACGTCGTTGTCGAGGTCGGGCGACAGCTCGGCCGCGCGCTCACCGACGCCGCGAAAGGGCAGGGCCCGGGCCTCGTGTCCGGCGGCATGCAGGCGCTCAAGCACGAATTGCCAGGACCAGGCGCCCATCCACGCGCCGGGCAAGCAGAGGTACGTCCGTTTCACTACGCCGGTCTTAGCCGGCCGCAGCGGGTTCCGCCATGGTGGAAAAGCGCGTGCGGCCGCTCACGCCCTCGACCTGCACATACCGTCGGGCTGAGTCCCGCCGGACGGAACAGGCTTCAGTGCATCAACGTCGAGAGGTGGGAGTTGCGGGCCGCAAGGAATTTCTCCAGCCGGCTCTCGTAGTCGGCGCCGACCGCTTGGGCGATCGACGGCCGCGCCGCCAGCGCTTCGCGCCAGGCTGCGACCTTGGGCTTTCCGCCCAGGACTCCGAAGTCGCCAATGCGGTCGAAGACGTCGAAATAGCGGAACACCGGCCCGAAGACCGCATCGACCAGCGAGAAGTCGCCGTCGAACCACGGGCCCGGCCCCAGGTTGGTCTCCAGGCGCGTGAACTTTGCCGCCAATGTCTCGGCCTTCGCCGTGAACGTCGTCCGATCCTTCGCCGAATAGAGGCCGGCGATGTCGGCCAGCACGGCCGAGCCGAACTCGATCCAGGCACGATGCGCGGCGCGCTCCAGGGAATCCGCAGGATGCAGCGGGTGCGGCCGCGTCTCCTCGAGATATTCCAGGATCACCGCGCTTTCGAAGATGGCGCGGTCATCGACCTTGAGCACCGGCGTCTTGCCGAGCGGCGAGAGGTCGATGAACCAGGCCGGCTTGGCGGCAAGGTCGACATAGACGCGGTCGAACGGCACTGCCTTCTCGGCCAGCGCAATGGCGGCCCGTTGGACGTAGGGACAGAGATGATGACTGACGAGGGTCAGGGATGAAGGCATGGGTCGCTCCATCTACATGCAATTGCATTAAGGTAAATGCAATTGCATGTACTGTCAACAGGCGATAGGTTGGGCCATGAGCGAGAGGCCGTCCGAGGTGACGATCCGGGCGTGGGCGCGCCTGATGAAGGCGCAGCACCGGGCGCTGGGCTCGATCGAGGCCGCGCTGAAGGCGGCGGACCTGCCGCCGCTTGCCTGGTACGACGTGCTGCTGGAAACCGAGCGCGCGGGCAAGGACGGCCTGCGCCCCTTCGAGCTCGAGCGCGCCATGCTGCTGGCCCAATACAATCTTTCCCGGCTGGTCGATCGCATGGCAGCCGCGGGCTACGTCGAGCGTCGGCCGTGCGCCGACGACGGCCGCGGCCATCTCATCGCCATCACCGAGGCCGGCCGGGCGATGCGCCGGCGCATGTGGCCGGTCTATGCCCGTGCCATCGAAGCCGCGGTCGGCCGGCGCCTCTCGGCCAGGCAGGCGCAGACGCTCGGCGAGCTGCTGGGCCACCTGATCGACGAGCCGATGTGAGGTCCGGCTCGACGGTCGGGCGCTACGCTACATCGCGCTGAGATCGGCGATCGCCGCGGTGATCATGCGCGTGCCGATCGCCATCAGCAGGATATCGTTGGCGACCCGCACATATTGATAGCCGCCCGGCGCCGGCGTGAGCTGCATCAGCAGCGGACCGGGCAACGAATAGAAGACGACCGAGCCGGGCAGCGGCTGGCCAACCGCCCATAGTTTCTTGGCCTGTCCCGGCGGCAGGCAGCCGTTGTTCTTCTTGGCGAGGCCCGGAGGGCAGTTCCCGGCGGCGAAGTCGTTGCGATAGTAGGTGTAGACGGCGTTGCGATCGCGATCGGCGACCACGAAGTTGCCGGGCGCCCCCGGCGCGTTGCCGCGCGCTGCCGGACCCTGGCTTTGACCTTGACCCGGACCCTGACCTTGCCCGTGGCCGGGCGCGTTGTCGTTGCCTCTGCCGTGCATGGACTTGTCGGG
>JAEWIV010000533.1 GCA_023386865.1 Pseudomonadota bacterium | reverse complement strand
GCACAGCGTCGCCAGCCCCACCTTCACGCATTCGTCGAGATCGAGCGCCAGCTCGGCCGGCACCGACTCGATCTCGCTCTCGCCAGCCGAGGCCGGATCGGCGGCAAGGCCTTCCACACGGGCGTTTCGCCGGCGGATGATCTGCTGCAAGTGGCGCTCGACGTTGACTTTCGACAGGGCATGCACGCGATCACGCAAAGCGAGATCGAGGCGCGACAGCTTGTCGAGCCCCAGCGCATGCATGAACAGGCCGAGCGTCGTTGCGTTGACGAACAGGGTGAACAGCACGAACAGCGTGGCCGACAGGGCGATGAACTCGCGGGTGTGCTCGGGCAGCTTGTCGTTGCCGGCCGCGACCATTGCCAGCACGATCGTCACCGCGCCGCGCAGGCCGCCCCACACCAGGATGGCCTTGTAGCGGTTGTCGACCGGGTGGACGAGCTTCACCTTCTCCAGCACGGGCAGCATGCCGAACACGACAAGGGCGCGCGCGACGAAGGCGCCGATCGCCACGGCGGCCACGGCAACGCCGTAGATCCAGGTGATCTGCAACAGCACGTTGGCCGCCAGCATCGAGGCCAGCACGAAAATCAGGCAGCTCGCCCAGAACTCGAGCTGCTCCCACAGCCGCTTGAGGGACGTCCACTGGTTCGGATGCAGATGCGTCGGGCCATAGGCGGCGACCGTCAGGGCCGCCATCACGGTCGAGACGACGCCCGAGACGTGCAGGTAGCGGTCGGCGACCACGAAGGAGACATAGGACAGCGCGACCGTGATCGAGGCGATGGCGGCTTCGGAATCGCCCAGTCGCGGCAGCACGAACATCGCGGCGCGCGCCAGCGCGAAGCCGAGCAGCAGGCCGCCCAGGAACTCGCGCAGGAAGACCAGCACGACGCCGCCGGCCGAGCCGGGCATGGCGGCGCTGGGATCGACCCGGCTCACCAGGATGCCGATGAAGAGGCCGAAGGCTGCGATGGCGACGGCGTCGTTCAGGAGCGATTCGCCCTCGGCCAGGATCGACAGGCGCTTGGGCGCGCCGACGTCGCGGAAGATGCCGATCACGGCGGCCGGATCGGTCGTCGACACCACGGCGCCCAGCAGCAGGCAGACGACGAGGTCCATACCGGTGGCCCAGTGCACGACGAAGCCGACCGAGGCGATGCAGACGACCACCGCGACGATCGCCAGCAGCAGCACCGCATGGACCTCGTCCATCAGCCGTCGCACCTCGATGTTGAGGCCGGCCGTGAACAGCAAGGGCGGCAGGAACAGGGGCAGGAACATGTCGGCGCCGACCTCGAGCTTGTCGAGGCCGACGAAAGCGTCGCCCAGCACGCCGAGCTTGACGTCGCTGGTGATCAGCCACGAACCGAGGAAGCCCATGCCCATGCCGGCGATCGCCAGCAGCACGGTGTGCGGCAGGCGGAAGCGTTCGGCCACAGGCACCAGCAGGCTCACGAGCACCAGCACCATGGAGATCGCGAGCAGAGCGTAGAATGTATCGGTCACCTGACGAGCCTAACCCCGCAACTCTTGTTCTTGGCCCCCGTGTCGACCGTAAGGCCGCTTCGTTTTATAACCTCGACGATGGCCAAGGTGGCAGTTTTCATTCATGGCATGTGGGGAACGCCGGGCGTCTGGCGGAACTGGCGCCCCTTCCTCGAAGCCCGCGGCTGGCAGACCACGGCTCCGGCCTTGCGCCATCACGACGCGCCACCGCTCGCACCGCCGGCCGACCTTGGCACGACCAGCCTCGGCGACTATGTGGCCGATCTCACAAACGCGATCGCGGACTTGCCGGACCGGCCCGTGGTGATCGGCCATTCGATGGGCGGGCTGCTGGCCCTGCTGCTCTGCGCCCGCGGCCTCGCCCGGGCCGGCGTGCTGCTGACACCGGCGCCCGATGCCGGAGTGATCGCAATCCGGCCATCGAACCTCCGGGCGTTCGCCCGCATCCAGCTCACCTGGGGCTGGTGGCGCAAGCCCCACCGCGCGACGCTGGCCGAGGCGCTGTCGCATACTTTCAACACGACCGATCCCGAGGAAGGTGCCGAGCTCCACTCCACCTTCGTGCACGACTCGGGCAGAGCCTTGTTCGAGATCGCCCTACCGTGGCTCGATGGCAACAAGGCGACGACTGTCGATCCCCGGCTGGTGACGGTGCCGCTGCTGTTCGTCGCCGCCGAGAAGGACAAGCTCACGCCGCCCGGCGTCGTCCGCCGCTCGGCGCTCCGCTTCGGCCATGTCTCCGACTATGTCGAATATCCCGGCCAGGGCCATTGGGTGCCGGGGCAGCCCGGCTGGCAGCGAATCGCCGAAGACACCGTCGCGTGGCTCGAAGCCAAGGCCGCCTGAGATGGCCGTCGTCGATTTTGCCGACTTGAAGGCGCTGGTGCCCGCGGGCCGGCTGATGGCGCTCGACGTCGGAACCAAGACGATCGGCATCGCCACGTCCGATGTCCTGCGCATGCTGGCGACGCCGCTCGTCACGCTGAAACGCGGCAAGCTCGCCGTCGACTTGGCGGCGCTGGCCGAGCTCGCCAGGAAGCACGAGATCAAGGCCTTGGCGATCGGCCTGCCGCTCAACATGGACGGCACGGAAGGTCCGCGCTGCCAGTCGGTGCGCCAGTTCGCGGCCAATATCGCCAATCACGGGCCGCCTGCGCTCGCGGCACTGCCCGTCGTCTTCCAGGACGAGCGGTTGAGCACCGCCGCCGTCACCCGCGGCATGATCGAGGACTACGACATGAGCCGCGCCAAGCGCGCCGAACGCGTGGATGCGGCGGCTGCGGCGTGGATACTGGAAAGCGCGCTGGCGCGGCTGAGGTGATGCCGGGGAAATTATGAGCACAGCGGCGACGGTGGCGGGCGCGCCGGGACGTCGACCGACAGCGTGCGCAGGAACGCGACGAGGTCACGGCTCTGCTCGGCGCCGAGCGCCAGCGGGCGGACCAGCGGAAGAGCGTCGCTGTGCAGGCGGTGGGGATTCACCTCGGAGTAGTGCTTCACCACGTCTTCGAGCGTCGCAAGCTGGCCGTTGTGCATGAACGGACCGGAACCCGGCTGTCGCAGGCTGGGCACGCGGAACTCGCCGAAATTGCCGTGCAGGCGCTGGACGTGCCTGGTGCGCAAGCCCGTGGCGCCCGAGGCATCGTCGTTGTGCTTGCCGAGCAGGTTGTAGGCGCTGGCGGCGAGCCTCGCGAGCCCGTCCAGGCGGCCGGCATCGACCTCGCCCGGCCGGGTGAAGAACGGGATCCCGACATCGCCGAACTCGCCATTGGTGAAGCGTGGTCCGAAATGGCAGGCCGCGCAGTTCGCCGCGATGAAGATCTTCAGGCCGCGCTGCGCCGCCAGCGGATAACGCGCCATGGCCTCGCGATCGCCTGCAACCACGGCATCGCGGAAAGCATCGAACGGCGTGCGCGGACTGACGAGCGTCGCCTGGAACGCCGCCAGCGCCTTGGCCGCGTCGACCAGGAGCTTCTCGTCGTCACCATCGGGCTTGTGGCCGAACGTGCGCTCGTAGCCGCAGGCCAGCGCCGCGTCCTCGCGCAGCAGGCCGGCGACACGGCGGGCATCGCCCGCCATCTCGCGCGGATCGAGGATCGGACGGATCGACTGCGACCACAGCGAATCGCCCGCCCCGTCCCAGCCGAACCAGTGGGCGTAGCCCACGTTCCACAGCGACGGCGTGCGCCGATCGAGCTCGGCCCGCCCCATCGCCTTGGCGCGACCGTCGCCCCAGTCGCGGCCCGCGACATGGCAGGTGGCACAGCTCATGGCGCCGTCGGCCGACAGGCGCGGCTCGTTGAACAGATGCTCGCCCAGCACAATGGCATTGGGCGCGCCGGCGACGCGGTTGGTCGGATACCGCCGCGCCCGCGGCGGCCACGGCCCCAGTAGGGCGATCGCCCACCCCA
>JAEWIV010000524.1 GCA_023386865.1 Pseudomonadota bacterium | reverse complement strand
AGGCGGGCCTGGAGGCCCGCGGTCCGCAAGACTAAGAGCGCGCCGCCTTCTGCTCCTCCAGCCGGTCGGTGGCCGGCGGCGGGGTGCGCGAGAGATCGGCGATTTCCTGACGCAGGGACGGCGTCATGTCGATCTTGATGGCGTTCAGCGAATCCTTCAGCTGGTCGGTGTTGCGCGCGCCGATGATGGGCGCCGTCACCGCCGGATGCGAACCCACCCAGGCGATCGCCGTGCTGACCGGATGGAGGCCGTGCTCCTTGCAGAAGGCGACGTATTCCTCGGCGGCCTCGAACATCCAGGCATCGCTGTAGCGCGCCTCGTACATCTTGTTGGTCTTGAGCCGACCGGTGGCCTGGCCGAGATACTTGCCCGACAGCAGACCGGCGGCTCCCGGGCTGTAGGGGATGACGCCGATGCCGTTGGCCTCGGCCATCGGCAGGATCTCGACCTCGGCCTGGCGCTTCACCAGGTTGTACATCGGCTGGATGACCTGCAGGCGCGCCCAGTTGCTGCGCTCCTGGATGTCGAGCCCGCGCTGGGTCTGCCACGCCGACCAGTTGCTGACGGCGGGGTAGATCACCTTGCCGGCGCGCACGACGTCCTCCAGCGCCCGCATCGACTCCTCGATCGGCGTGAGCGCGTCGTAGCGGTGCAGGAACAGGATATCGAGACGGTCGGTGCCGAGCCGCTTCAGGCTCGCGTCGACGGCGCGCACGACGTGGCGTCGCGAGGTGCCGCGCGCGTTCACGTCGGGGCCTTGCTGGCTGTTGCACTTGGTGGCGATCACCAGCTCGTCGCGATGGCCCTTGATCAGCCGGCCGAGGATCTCCTCGGACTTGCCCTTGCTGTATTCGTCGGCGGTGTCGAAGAAGTTGATGCCGGCGTCGCGTACGGCCTTGTACATCGCGGCCGAGGTCGCGTCGTCGGCGTCGCCGCCGAAGGACATGGTGCCGAAACAGAGTTCGGAGACGGAAACGCCGGTGCGGCCGAGCAGCTTGGTTTTCATGGTTCAAATCTAGCAAATGTTGCGCACAGCGGAAGCCAATCGCGTTCCAGTCGCGCGCGATTGTCGCGATAATGCCGGCCGACGAACGGACAGCTCGCAGTGAGGCAATGACATGGACGGGCCTTCGCCCGGCGGCGGCGCGGCAGGGCCCGCAAGCGTTGAGAGCAGGGCCTCGTGGCGGACCGCCTGGCTGATCCTGGCGATCCTGTCGGTTTCGTTCGGCTCGTCCCTGCTCATCGTCGTCGGCATGAAGCCGATCCAGGAGTCGCTCGGCACCGACCGCTCGGTGGTGGCCCTGGCCGGCGCGTTCCTGTGGGTCGGCACGGGCGCCGGCGGCATCTTCATGGGCTGGCTGTCCGACCGCATCGGCGTGCGCGCCACGGTGACGATCGGCGTCGTCATGATCGCGGCCGGGCTGCTCCTGTCGTCGCTGGGCTGGATCTGGTCGCTGTTCATCGGCCATGCGCTGATGGGCCTGCTGGGCAACGGCGGCGTCTATCCGCCCCTGCTGGTCTATCTCAGCCGCTGGTTCGACCGCCGCCGCGGCACGGCGATCGCGCTGATCTCGTCGGGCCAGTATGTCGCGGGCGTCGTCTGGCCGGCGCTGTTCGAGCGCGTCATCGCGAGCCTCGGCTGGCAGATGCTGATGATGGGCTTCGCCGTGCTGGTGCTGGTCGCTCTGCTGCCCGCCACCCTGCTGCTGAAGCCGGCGCCGCTGCCCCTCGTGCCGCACAACCTGCCGCATGTGACGACGGGCGGTCGCCGCATCGGCGGCATGCATCCCAACCTCGTGCAGGTGCTGCTGTGCATCGCCGGCTTCTGCTGCTGCATCCCCATGTCGGTGCCGCAGGCCCATCTCGTCGCCTTCTGCAGCGACGTCGGCATCTCGCCGACGACCAGCGCGACGATGTTGTCGGTGATGTTGGCCTCGGCCTTCATCGCCCGCCAGGCCTGGGGCGCCCTGGCCGATCGCATCGGCGGCCTGCGCACCATCCTGGCGGGCTCCGCCTGCCAGGCGCTCGCCATCACGGCCTTCTCCTTCACCCAGGGCGAGGCCGGCCTTTTCGCCGTATCGGCCGCCTTCGGCTTCGGCTTTTCCGGCATCATCCCGGCTTACTCGGTGGCCATCCGCGACGTCTTCCCGCCGTCGCAGGCGGCATGGCGCATGCCGTTGACCTTGTTCACGGCGATGGCCGGCATGGCGGCGGGAAGCTGGTTCGCGGGCTATCTCTACGACCACTTCGGCTACTATGCGCCCGCCTTCACCACCGGCATCATCTTCAACATGGTCAACCTGGCGATCATCGGCTTCCTGGTCATGCGCCTGAGCGGCGGACGCTGGGCCAATCCCTACGCCGCCGCGGCCTGAAGCTCACATGCGCCGGGTCGATACCAGCGGCAGGTCGAAGGTCGCGCTGTCGCCCTTGATGTCGGGCGGCAACGGCGCGTAGGGCGAGCCCGAGCGCACGCCGGCCAGCACGCCCTGGTCGAATTCGGGAATGCCGCTCGATCGCGAGACGGTGACGTTCAGCAGCCTCCCGTCGCGGGCGATGACCACGCGCACCACGGTGATGCCCTGGTTGGCGTTGACGTTCGCCGTGTAACGATAGCCCTGCAGCCGGCGCACGACCTGCCAGAGGTAATTGTCGGCGGCGCGCGCCTTGCTGTAGGTGTCGGCCGGGTTGACGAAAGGCGACGGCGAGGGGTTCTCCGACTGGGTGCCGGCCGGCGGCCGCCGAGACGGCGCGGTGCTGAGCGGCGAGGGCTTGTATTCCGGCTTCTGCAGCTGCGGCATCGGCGGCTTGGCGGGTTGCTGCTGTTGCGGCGCCTGGTGCTGTTGCGGCGGCTGCGGCTTGTCGGGCGGCTTGGCGAGCGCCTGCTGCTGCTGCGCGGGCGGAGCCGGGGGCGGCTGCTGCTGAGGGGCGGGCG
>JAEWIV010000521.1 GCA_023386865.1 Pseudomonadota bacterium | reverse complement strand
CCGAAGCACCACCTCCGGTTCCCGCGCCAGCGCCTGCACCGGCTCCGCCGGCGCCTGCGCCACCGCCGGCGGCACCGCCCGCGGCCCCGCCTGCTCCTCCAGCAGCGCCCCCTCCAGCACCGCCCCCACCAGCACCGGCACCGCCGCCGCTGGCTTGGCACTCATCTATCGAACCGCCGTTCAAGCTCCAGACGGCGAGCGTCGCGCCATCGGCGGAGCGGTGGATGATCGAATTCGCATGGGCCGTGACACCCAAGCACAGAGCGAGAGCAGTGATCGGGAGCCCGGCGAGGGCCGTGCGCGACAGGAGAGTGTGTAAAGAACGGCCTGGCGGATGAACGCCAATCGTGAACTGAGTGCTCAAATGCGTGTGCCCCGAGGAACGCGGGAAAGAAGCCGCGGTTTGTCGTGAGGTTCACGGGACAAACGAACGAGGTGGCCGAACGGTGGCGAGCAGACTCAAAAATTTCCGCGGAAGAACACTGCTGCTGCGTCAGCGCGGTTCATCGTGCTCATCCGCCGAGTACCATACCGGACCGTTGTCCGGATGCCGCCGATCGCGCTCTCAGTAGGGACGGTCGCCGCGCACCAGCATGCGATACAGGCGGCGATGCTGGCTGTGATCGTAGTCGAAGCCGGCCTTATGCAACGAGGCGCGGTCGTCGATGATCAGCAGATCGCCCTTCCGGTATTCGTGCGTGTAGCAGAATTGCGGCTGCGTGATCCTGTCGGTGAGGTCCTGCAGGAAATCCTGGGTTTCCTCGGGCGACAGGCCGGTCACCGTCTCCGTCTTGGCCTTGTGGAACCATACGGCCTTGGTGCCGGTCTCCGGATGGGTGCGGACCAGGGGATGCACCGTCGGCGGTTTCGTCGCCGCGAGCTGGGCCTTCACGATATCGGGATTGCCCGTCTTCATCCGCGCGCTGCTGATCAGCGTATTCTCGGTCTTCGCGCCGTCGATCTTCTTCTTCAGCTGGTCCGGCAGCGCTTGGTAGCCGGCCCGCGCGTTGCAGACCGACGTGCCGCCCCCTTTGTCCGGCACGGCCACCGCATAGAGCATGGTGAACTTGGGCGGCAGTTCCTGGTTGGTGTGGTCGGTGTGCCAGGTCGCATTGGCGCCGACCTTCGCCGGCTGGCCCTTGCTGTCCAGGTGACGGTTGTCGAGCACGCTGATCAGCGGAAAGCCGTCGACCAGATAGCGCCGGTTCTGGTCCTCCATCAGCTCGCCGAACATCTCCGCGGCGGCCTGCAGCTGGCCCGGGGTGAGATGCTCCTGCCCGCGAATGACCAGCACCACGTTGTCGACGACGGCGTCGTACAGCTTCTTCCGTGTCGCGCCGTCGATCGGCTGCGCGAGGTCGATGCCCGTGACGATGGCGCCGATGTGCTCCTTGACCTTCTCGATCTTCAGGACCTGGGTGGGAAGCGTGGCTGCGGCAGCGCTCATGATCCGGCTCCTCATCTTTCGGCCCGCAGACTGCGGCGGGCGCGTGTAGCATTCCGGAGAACCACTCTTGGCCATAGCATCGGCCGAATGTTTGCATCCATCAAGTACTGCCTGATGATCGGGTCAAGTGGCGGCTGAACGTCGGGCCGGTCGCCCAAAAACATTAGAGACGAAAACTCTGGATGCCGGCCGGGGGGCCTACAGAGTTTCCGCCGCGAACCCTGGAAACCGACAGCGGCTTGGCGACAATCCACGAAGCCAACGTGGCAGCCTTGGGCTCCCGGCAGCGCCAGGAGAGCCGATATGATCACACATCGAACGATGGAAAGAGCGAGCGATGCCCCGGGGCACCGATACGTCGACGCTTACGCGACCCGAAACAAAAACATTGGGACCGGAACTGTGGACGCCGGCCGGCGCGGCACCATCATTCGCAGCACTGCCGCGAGCGCGTGTGTTCGTCCGTCGCCTCCTGGTGGTTTCGACCCGCCGTCATCGATGCGCCGTCCCGATCGAGCGACCGGACCGGCGCGTGTGTGCGTGCCCTCGTCTCCGGAGACGCCGTCCGGACACGATGGCAGTTCGTGACGTCTTGCCCAGGGCCGACAGGCCCGGTGACCCCCTTGGCGTCCCCCATCCGTATCCGGTTGCCGGCCCGTTGTGCCGGTCCGGACGCGATGAGGTTCGCTGTAGGCCTCACCGGCACTCGGGCGCATCGTTGATGCGTGGCCGAGGACTCTGGCCGCCAGCTGTTGGGCTTTACAGCGGCCATTATGCCGATCCTCTCGAAGAGCGTCGGCGGAGATAAGCCACGATATCCGGCGGCGAAGTCAACCCGATTCCGGCGCCTCGTCGATCGCCGCCAGCAGGCGCTCGCGCGTCAACGGCAGGTCGCGCACGCGCACGCCGATCGCGTCGAACACGGCGTTGGCGATCGCCGCCGCGACCGGACCGGCCACCGCCTCGCCGACGCCGAGCGACGGCTCGTCCGGCCGGTCGATGATCGAGACCTCGACCGGCGGCGCCTCGCTGAAGCGCAGGATCGGGTAGTCGTCCCAGGTCCGCGTGGTGATGCGGGTCCGGTCGAACCGCACCTGTTCCTTCAGCACCCAGCTGATCGCCTGCACGATGCCGCCCTCGACCTGGTTGCTCACGCCATCCGGGTTGATCGTGCGGCCGCAGTCCACCACCGCGACCGCGCGCACCACCTTGATCGTCTCGCCGGCCTCGACCTCGACCACCACCGCGGCGTAGGCCGCTTCGTTGCTGTAGCGCGCGAAACCCAGCCCCATGCCGCGTGTCCCGTCACGCCGGGAACGCGACGCCAGCCCAGACCGCTCGCGCACCGCCTTGATCACGGCGATCGCCCGCTCGTCGCGGAGGTGCCTCAGGCGCAGCTCGACGGGGTCGACGCCGGCGGCGTGCGCCAGCTCGTCCATGAAGCACTCGATCGCGTAGGTGTTCAGAAACCCGCCGATCGCCCGCAGGGTGCCGGTGCGCACCGGCAACCGCTCCAGCGCGTTCAGCACGACGCGCTGGTTCGGGAAATCGTAGATCGGCACCGCGTTGCGCTCGCTGGTCGGCAGGATGCCCGGCAAGGCGTCGATGCCGGGCGGCTGGGCGAACGGCCGGTCGAGATGCCACGCCGCCAGCAGGGACGGGCTTTCCTGCAAGCCGGGCCGCGCGATGTGCGGATTGCTCCAGAGCTCGTGGCGCCAGTCGACGATGCGGCCGGCGTCGTCGACCTTGCCGTTCATGGCGACGACCATCGCCGGCCCGAACGGCGACCAGGCGAGCTCGTCCTCGTGCGACCATTGCAGCCGCACGGGGTGGCCTTCCACCACGCGGGCCAGCAGCACCGCGTCGAGCGCCGCGTCGTCGGCCGCGTTGTGGCCGTAGCATCCGGCGCCCTGGACATGGCGGACGGTGATCGTGTCGGGCGCAACGCCGAGCGTCTTGGCGATGTCGAGCCGCGTCGGGTGGATCGACTGGCTGTGGCACCACACCTCGATCGCGCCGTCCTGCACCCGCGCCACCGCACAGGCCGGCCCGATCGACGCATGGGCCAGGAACGGCCGTGAGTAGCTGGCGCTGACGGCGTGCGCGCTGCTCTCCTGCGGCGCGCCCTTCTCGCTCAGCACCTTCGCCGTCGAGGGCCGGGAGCGCAGGAAGGCGGGCAAGGCATCGACGTCGGGCAGGTCCGCGGCTTCCTGCCAGACGGCGCCCTTGGCCATCGCCGCCGCCGCGGCGATGGCCAAGGG
>JAEWIV010000426.1 GCA_023386865.1 Pseudomonadota bacterium | reverse complement strand
ATTGAAGGCCGTGGCCATCCTGCGTCCTCGAAGGTTCAAGGGCGGAGAAAACACCCGCTGCTTTCTCGGAACTCGCGGCCCGCCAGCCGTTCGTCCCATCCGTTGCAGAGGGCCACTTGTCGGAGCGGACCCGATTTTGGGGATCCGCTCAGATAAGGGGCCGCCTTGAATATTCAAGCCGTGGTCAACCGACCGTTTCCAACGCTCCTTCCGCTTACTCACTCTCCTTTTCATGCTCCTCTCCCCTCGGGGGAGAGGTTGGGTGAGGGGGTTCACAGCACCCCGTCTCACCCCCTCACCTAGCCTCTCCCCGCAAAGGGGGAGAGGAACATGGGTGTTCGAGACTGAAACGCCTCGATCGAACCTACTTCAGCTCGACCTTGGCGCCCTCGGCCTCGAGCTTGGCCTTGAGCTTCTCGGCGTCGGCCTTCGGCACGCCGTCCTTGACCGGCTTGGGCGCGCCCTCGACCAGGTCCTTGGCCTCCTTGAGGCCGAGGCCGGTGATCTCGCGCACCGCCTTGATGACGTTGATCTTCTTGTCGCCGGCGGCAGCCAGCACGACAGTGAACTCGTCCTTGGCCTCGGCGGCCGGAGCACCCGCAGCAGCGCCCGGAGCGGCGGCGACCGCGACCGGAGCGGCGGCGCTCACGCCCCACTTCTCTTCCAAGAGCTTGCTGAGCTCAGCGGCCTCGAGGACCGTCAGGGCCGAGAGCTCCTCGACCAGCTTTTCCAGATTAGCCATTTGTCTTCTCCTGAATTCCCGAACTTCGTTGAAACGGTTGTCGATACGTGAGGCTTACGCCGCCTTCGCACCGTCCTCCTTGGCACCGTACGCTCCGAACACCCGAGCCAGCTGACCGGCCGGCGCCTGCAGCACGCCCGCGACCTTGGTCGCCGGGGCCTGCAGAAGACCGATGATCTTGCCGCGCAGAGCATCGAGAGACGGCAGCGAGGCGAGAGCCTGGACGCCTGCGACGTCCAGCGTGTTCTCACCCAGCGCACCACCGACGATGCTGAGCTTCTCGTTTGTCTTGGCGAAGTCAGCGATGACCTTCGCCGCAGCGACGGGATCCTTGGAGTAGGCGATGGCAGTCGGGCCCGTGAACATGGGACCGAGCGCCTTGAAGGCCGTGCCCTCGAGGGCACGGAGCGTGAGCCGGTTCTTGGCGACCTTGTAGCTTGCACCGGCCGCCCGCACCTTGCGGCGCAGGTCCGTCACTTCCTGGACCGTGAGGCCGGACTGGCGGGTGACCACCATTAGGCTCGCGTCCTTGAAGATCTGGTTCAGCTCGGCGATCGCTTCGGCCTTTTCCGAACGATTCACGGCTTTCTCCAATTGAGACCCAACCCGGGGGATCCGGATCGGATCGGCTGCGTTACAGACCACGCAGCCTCCGTTGGCGGGTTAGCGCGAACGGAGACCTCGCGGTCCGGTTCGCCTGCCCCGGAAGTTCGGGCGCGTGCGCGCACCCCGAAGAGTGCAGCGTCGATTCCCTTGCCCCCGTCTGCGCTGGCGGATTGCTCCTTTAGGCCTGCTCCCGAAAGAGCGAGGCACCGGCGGTCTCGGACAGGTGGAGCTTCTAGGCCTTGCGGCTTCGTCGCTCCTTCACCGCCGACCGAAGTCGACAGCGAAACTCTAAAACTCTTAGCCCGCCGCTCAGGTGTTGAGAGCGGTGGCCGGGTCGAGCTTGACGCCCGGACCCATGGTCGAACTGATCGACACCTTCTTGATGAAGGTGCCCTTGGCGCCCGACGGCTTCGCGCGGTTGATCGCGGTCACCAGGGCCTTGACGTTGGCGGCAATCGCCTCCTCGGAGAACGAAGCCTTGCCGACGCCTGCATGAACGATGCCAGCCTTCTCGGCGCGGAACTCGATCGAGCCCGCCTTGGCGGCCTTCACGGCGGCGCTGACGTCCTGGGTCACGGTGCCGAGCTTGGGGTTCGGCATCAGGCCGCGCGGGCCCAGCTCCTTACCGAGGCGACCCACCACGCCCATCATGTCCGGGGTGGCGATGCAGCGCTCGAAGTTCATCTCGCCGGCATTGATCTTCTCGGCGAGGTCCTCGGCACCCACCAGATCGGCGCCGGCGGCCTTGGCCTCCTCGGCCTTCGGGCCGCGGGCGAACACCGCCACACGCACCGACTTGCCGGTGCCGTTGGGCAGTTCGATCATGCCGCGCACTGCCTGGTCCGCGTGGCGCGGATCGATGCCGAGGTTCATGGCGACCTCGATGGTCTCGTCGAACTTGGCCTTGGCGTTGGCCTTGACCAGCTTCACCGCCTCATCGAGCGGGTAGGTCTTGTTGCGGTCGACGGTGGCGACCGCGGTCTTGTAGCGCTTGCCCTGGCTCATGGCTTACTCCACCACCTGCAGGCCCATCGAGCGGGCCGAGCCCACGACCTGGGCCATCGCCGCTTCGACCGAGTCGCAGTTGAGATCGGGCATCTTCTGCTTGGCGATCTCCTCGACCTGCTTCTTGGTCACCTTGCCGACGATCTGCGTGCCGACGGCCTTGGCGCCCGATTCGACGCCCGCCGCCTTCTTGAGGAAGTAGGTCACCGGCGGGGTCTTGGTGATGAAGGTGAAGCTGCGGTCCTGGAACACGGTGATGACCACCGGGATCGGCATGCCCGCTTCCATCTTCTGGGTGCGCGCGTTGAACTGCTTGCAGAATTCCATGATGTTGACGCCCTGCTGACCGAGCGCGGGCCCGATCGGCGGCGACGGATTGGCCTTGCCAGCCGGCACTTGCAGCTTGACGTAGGCTTGGACCTTCTTGGCCATGCTTGCCCCTCCTGTGGGCGGCGCGGTACGGCCATGGCCGGCCTCCCGCACCCAATGTTAAAGCCAAGCCCTTGATCCGTAAGGATTTCCGGGCTCGGCCACCGCATGAGAAAAGGCCGGCACGTAGGCCAGCCCCTCAAGGGCGCGCGATCTAACAGATAAGTACGCGCCCCACAACCCCCCAAATCTGGGCGATTTCAAGGTGTTATCCCCGAGTGCCTCTTCCCCAAGGGAATAGGGGCATAAGGGGATTACCCTCCGACTCTCAGATCTTCTCCACCTGCGCGTAGTCGAGCTCGCCCGGGGTCGAGCGGCCGAAGATCGACACCGCGACCTTGAGGCGGGCGCGCTCCTCGTCGACGTCCTCGACGGTGCCGTTGAACGAGGCGAAGGGACCGTCGGCCACCTTGACCTGCTAGCCGATCTCGAAGCTGACGGCGGGCTTGGGCCGCTCCACGCCTTCCTGGACCTGGCGCAGGATGCGGCTCGCCTCGGCGTCGGAGATCGGCACCGGCTTGCCGCGGCCACCGCCGCCCAGGAAGCCGGTCACCTTGGCGGTGTTCTTCACCAGATGCCAAGTCTCGTCGTTGAGATCCATCTTCACCAGGACGTAGCCCGGAAAGAACTTGCGCTCGGTCTGGACCTTGGCGCCGCGGCGCACCTCGACGACCTCCTCGGTCGGCACGATCACCTCGGTGATCTCCTCGCTCAGGCCCTTCTTTTCGGCCTGCTCGCGGATCGACGAGGCGACCTTGTTCTCGAAGCCCGAGTAGGCGTGGACGACGTACCAACGATGCGGCAGTTCAGGAAACCCCGAGCAGCAGCTTCACGACGAAGCCGATGATCTTGTCGGCCACCAGGAAGAACAACGCGGCAATGACCACGAAGATGAAGACCATGCTGGTGGTGATCATGGTCTCGCGACGGGTCGGCCAGGTGACCTTGGCCACCTCGGCACGGACCTCGCGAACGAACTCGATGGGATTCTTGGTCATTCTCGCTGTTCTTCAGGCAATGGCAGGAGTGGAGGGACTCGAACCCCCGACCCTCGGTTTTGGAGACCGATGCTCTACCAACTGAGCTACACTCCTACGGGCCGCTGAGGGTCTAAACCGCCAGCGGCCTTTTCTCTATACCTTACTTGACGATTTTTGTGACGACGCCGGCGCCGACGGTGCGGCCGCCCTCGCGGATGGCGAAGCGCAGGCCCTCGTCCATGGCGATCGGCTGGATCAGCTCGACCGTCATGCGCGCATTGTCCCCC
>JAEWIV010000385.1 GCA_023386865.1 Pseudomonadota bacterium | reverse complement strand
GCGTCGCGGCGCCGGCGCAGCCATAGAAATCCGCATCGCGGGTCGGAGACGAGTGCCCGCTCCCTGGTTTTCGGGCAGACTAAGGCCATGAAGCAGCACCACGAAGCCATCGTCGTCGGCGCGGGCGTCGCCGGCATCTACCAGATCAAGCGGCTGATCGACCTCGGCATGGACGCCACCGTGCTCGAGGCCGGCGGCGACCTCGGCGGCACCTGGTACTGGAACCGCTATCCCGGCGCACGCTTCGATTCGGAGAGCTGGACCTACGGCTACTCCTTCTCGCGCGAGCTCCTGGACGATTGGCACTGGAAGGAGCACTTCTCCGGCCAGCCCGAGAACCTGCGCTACCTCAACCACGTCGCCGACAAGTTCGGTTTGCGCAAGCACATGCAGTTCAACTGCCGGGTCGACAGCGCCCGCTATGACGAGGCCGAGAACCTGTGGCACGTCGTCGTCTCCGACGGCCGCGAGCTCACCTGCCATTTCCTCATCCTGACGCTGGGGCTGCTGTCGATCCCGACCCTGCCCAAGCTCGAGGGCATGGCGAGCTTCAAGGGCCGCTCCTTCCACACCTTCCACTGGCCGCACGAGCCGGTCGACCTGAAAGGCAAGCGCGTCGCCGTGGTCGGCACCGGCGCCACCGGCATCCAGGTGATCGGCGAGATCGCCGACAAGGTTGGCGAGCTCACGGTGTTCCAGCGCCGGCCGAACTGGAGCTGCCCGCTCAACAACGGGCCGATCTCGGAGGCCGAGATGGCCGACATCCGCCGCCGCTACGACGAGATCTTCGCCGCCTGCGCGCGCTCGCCGGGCGGCTTCGTCCACGAGCCGGACCGCCGCGGCTTCTACGAGGTCAGCCGCGAGGAGCGGCGGGCGCTGTGGGACAAGCTCTATGACGGCCCGGGCTTCGGCATCTGGCTGGCGAACTTCCGCGAGATATTCACCGACGAGCAGGCCAACGCCGAGTTCTCCGAGTACATCGCCGAGCGCATCCGCCGGCGCGTCAAGGATCCCAAGGTCGCCGAGAAGCTGATCCCGCGCGACCACGGCTTCGGCGTGCAGCGCGTGCCGATGGAGACCAACTACTTCGAGGCCTACAACCGGCCCAACGTCCATCTGGTCGACATCAGCGAGACGCCGCTGGTGCGCGTCACCGAGAACGGCCTGCGCACCACCGAGCGCGACTACGAGTTCGACATCATCGTCTACGCCACGGGCTTCGACGCCATCACCGGCGCCTACGACAAGATCGACATCCAGGGCGCCGGCGGCATCAGGCTCTCCGACAAATGGCGCACCTCGATCTCGACCTTCCTCGGCATGATGATTCACGGCTTCCCGAATCTCCTGATGCCGTCGGGGCCGCAAAGCGGGTCGGCCTCGACCAACTATCCGCGCGGCATCGAGACCGGCGTGAACTGGTGCACCGACCTGCTCGAGTACATGCAGGCCAAAGGCTACACCAAGGTCGAGGCGACCGAGGCGGCCGAGCAGCGCTGGACCCGGCACGTCGTCGACATGTACGCCATGATGCTGATGCGCAAGGCCAAGTCGTGGTTCACCGGCTACAACTCCAATGTGCCGGGCCACGAGCAGGGCACCATCCGATACCTGGTCTACAACGGCGGCACGCCGAAGTACGTGAACACGATCAACAAGGTCGCGGCGAGCGGCTACGAAGGCGTCGTGCTGAGCGCCGACCGCGGGCCGGCGCCGGCGGCCGGCCAGCCCGCGGCCGTGGCCTGAGAGGAGATCCTGCATATGAGTGACATCGCCTACACGCCGGTCCTGCCCGAGGGCTGGACGCGCCCGCGCGGCTTCTCGCACGGCGTCGTCGCCAAGGGCACGAAGAGCGTGCGCATCGCGGGCCAGATCGGCCGCGAGCCCGGCCAGTCGCACATCCCGCCGGGCACCGATGCCGGCACGCAATGGCGGGTGGCGCTCTCCAACCTCGTGACCGTGCTGAAGGCGGCGGGCGGCGAGCCGCAGCACCTGGTGGCGCTGCGCGCCTACGTGACCGACATCGCCGAGTTCAATGCCGCAGGCGCCGCGATCGGCGCGGCATGGGGCGCCACGCTCGGCAAACACTTCCCGGCAATGACCCTGGTCCAGGTCTCGGCCTTGATCGATCCCCAGGCCAAGGTCGAGATCGAGGGCGAAGCGATCCTGCCCTGAGTTCCGTGCCCTGACGCTCGACTCGCCCTCGCGAACGGCGGAGGACGAACGACGGATCGGCCGGCTGATGCTGTTCTTCGCCGTCGTCTATCTCGTCGAGGGCATCGGCCAGGCGCGCGTCGGCATCATCTATCAGCCGCTGACGCATTATCTGAAGGATCTCGGCTGGACGGCGCTGCAGGTCGCCGCCTATTTCGCGGTCCTGAATTTCCCGTGGGTCATCAAGCCGGTCTTCGGCGTGGTCTCCGACTTCGTCCCGCTGTTCGGCTACCGCCGCAAGAGCTACCTGATCATCTCCAGCCTCTGCGCCGTGGCCGCCTATGCCGTCATCGTCCGGCAGGCCGAGCCCGGTGCCTTCGCGCTGCCGCTGCTGCTCACCTCCTACGCCATGGCCACCGCCAGCACCCTGTGCGGCGCCCTGCTGGCGGAGAACGGCCGGGCCTTCCGGCTCAGCAGCACTTTCGTCAGCCAGCAGTGGCTGTGGTTCTACATCGCCATCATGGCGAGCTCGTTCGCGGGCGGCGCGCTGGTCGAGAGCCTGCCGGCCCTTCCCGCCCTGCAGGTGGCCGCCGCCGTCGCCGCCATCGCGCCCATCGCCGTGGTGCTGGCGTCGCTGATCCTGCTCGACGAGCGCAAGGCGAGCACGAGCCTGCCGGAGATGCGCCGCACGTTTCGCAGCCTGGTGGCGGCGTCGAAGTCCGCGAAGCTCTACCTCGTCGCCCTGTTCCTGTTCCTCTATTCCTTCGCCCCCGGCTTCGGCACGCCGCTCTATTACTTCATGACCGACGACCTGAAATTCTCGCAGAGCTACATCGGCATCCTGGGCGCGATCGCCTCGGCCGGCTGGATAGCCGGCGCTCTGGCGCACCGCGCGCTGCTGCGCGGCATGAGCTCGAAGGCATTGCTCAATCTCAGCATCGTGCTGGGCACGCTGTCGGCCGCCTCGTTCCTGCTGCTGGCCGATCCCGTCACCGCGGCGATCGTGACCTTCGCCAACGGTGCGGCCCTGATGATCGCCACCATCGCCTCGCTGACGCTCGCCGCCGACTACTGCCCCGAGCGCGCCGAGGGCTTTGCTTTCGCCGGGCTGATGTCGATCATGAACCTGGCGGAGCTCTTCTCGACGACCATCGGCGCCTGGCTGTACGACGACGTGTTCGGCGGCCGGCTGGGGCCGTTGATCGTCGTCTCCGCCGCCACGACGGCCGTCACGCTCGTCCTCGTTCCCTTGCTGCGCCTCGACGACAGGCCGCCATAGAGCGGATCGGTTTCAACTGGACCGGCGCGGCCATACAACGCTAGGAGAGTCCGGCGGAGAACAGCCGGGCATTGTCTCCGCCCTCGTATCGATCCTGGCACTCGCCGGAACCGCCGCGGCACAGGACATGCCCAACCAATGCGGCTGCGCGTACCTGAAAGCGACATCGACCAACCAAGGCTGCGTCTGTCGTGAGCGGGAAGTGCACAAAGCAGCTTGCCAATTGCGCTGGGGGCCGGCGTCCGGAAGCCGGGTCACGCAGGCCACCCCCAGGTCACTTTCGCGATTTCACTCGAGCCGAATCCCGGCATCCGCGATGACCTGCTTCCACACCTTGGTCTCGCGGGCGATGTGGGCCGCCGCCTCGGCCTGCGTGCTGGCGATCGTCTCCATACCCTGCTGGGCGTAGGCCGCCTGCACCTCCTGCGCCTTGAGCGCCTTGGTCAGGATGGCGTTGAGCTGGACCACGATCTCCGGCGGCACCTTGGACGAGACCACGATCGCGTACCAGTTGGTGGCCGCGTAGCCCGCGAAGCCCTGCTCGGCAATGGTCGGGATGTCGGGATCGAACGGCGAGCGCTTGGCGCCAGTGACGGCGAGCGCCCGGATGCGGCCCTCGCGCATCAGCGGCGTGGCGGTCGGCGCGCTCGCGATCAGCGACGGCACGTGGCCCGCCACCAGGTCGTTCATCGCCGGCCCGCCGCCGCGGAACGGCACGTGGATCATGTTGGTGCCACTGCGCGCCTTCAGAAGCTCGCCGGCAAGATGGCCGGCGCCGCCGACGCCCGACGAGCCGTACTGGATGCCTTCCGGCCGCTTGGCGAGCTCGAGGTACTCGGCCAGCGTCTTGGCCGGCACGCTGGGATGCACGACCAGCACGTTGGAGAAATCGACCGACAGGCACACCGGCGCGATGTCGGCCACCGGATCGTAGCCGACGTCCTTCATGGCATAGGGATTGACCGCCAGCATGCCGACATTGGCGAACAGGATGGCGTGTCCGTCGGGCGGCGCGCGCAGCGCCTCGCGCATCGCGATGTTGCCGCTGGCACCGGGCTTGTTGTCGACCAGGACCGAGTAACCGCCGCTCTTGGTCAGCTCCGCCCCCAGCACGCGGGCGACGATGTCGCCGCCGCCGCCCGCGGCGAAGCCCACGATCAGCCGCAGCTGCTTGGACGGAAACGCTTGCGCCCGGCTCACCGCCGGCAACAGGGCGGCCGACGCAGCAGCCCCGATCAACGATCGTCGAGGGATCAATGCATTTCTCCCAAACTACTCCAGCGGCTTGAACCCTGTGGACCGGATGATCGGACCCCAGGTTGCGGCTTCGACCTTGATCAGGGCCGCGAGCTCGGCCGGCGTGTTCGACTTGGGCACCATGCCGAGATTGGCGAAGGCCTCGGCGATCTCCTTGCTGGCCAGCGCCTTGGCGATGGCATCGGCGGTGCGGCTCACGGTGGCGGCGGGCGTCGCCGCCGGCGCGAACAGGCCGAACCATTCGGTGACCACGAGTTCCTTGACGCCCTGCTCGGCGAAGGTGGCGACGTCGGGATAGAACGGCGAGCGCTTCTCGCCGCTGGTCGCCAGCACGCGCGCACGGTTGTCCCTGGTGTAGGGCAGGAACGAACCGTCGGGCAGCATCAGGGCCGCGACCTGGCTCGCCATCATGTCGGCGAGCCCCGGCGCGCCGCCGCGATAGGGCACCGGCTGGATCGGCGCGCCGAGCGCCTTGGCCATGACCAGGGTGAGGAAGTGCGGGAAGGAGCCCTCGCCCGGGTTGCCGCAATTGGCCTTGGCCGGGTTGGCCTTGGCCCAGTCGGCGAACTGCGCCAGCGTCTTGACCTCGGCCGGCACCACCGGGCCGACGGCAAGGCCATGCACGAAGGTCGCGGTCAGCGACACCGGCGCGAGGTCGGTCGTCGGGTTGTAGGAGAGCTGCTTGTAGATGTCGCCATAGACCGTGACCGTCGAGGCCGGCGTCAGCACCAAGGTGCGGCCGTCGGGCGCTGCGTTCTTCAGCATCTCGATGGCGATGCGGCCGGCGGCGCCCGGGCGGTTGTCGACGATGACGTTGCGGGCAAAGCCCGGCACCAGCCTATCGCCAAGATGGCGGCTCACGACATCGGCGCTGCCGCCCGGCGGGAAGCCGACGAGGATCTTCAGCGAGTCGATCGCGTCCTGCGCGCGCACCAGGCGGGGCGATACCAAGGACGATGCAACCCCAGCCCCCATCACGGCCGCGGCGTGCAGGACGCCGCGGCGCTTGATCGTCTTGGTCATGATGTTCCCCCGTTCTCGGCGTCTTGCGCGCCCGTTTCAGACCTTCACGTGCTTGTCGATGAACGCCACCATCTGCCCGAACATGGGACCGCACTTGGAGAGGTCCGGCGATGAACCGGGCTGGCGCTCCATGTCGATGTATTCCAGGTCGATCGAGCCGCCGGCCTTGCGGTAGGCCGCGCAGAAGCGCTGCGGCTCGTTGCCGTCGAACGTCGATTCGACGTCCTTGTAGTCGTGCATGATGTCGCCGTGCGCCTGGAACCAGATCGCGGGCGGCGTCGAAAGCTTCTCGCCGCGCTCGAGCGCCATCGTCGGGCTGCCCTCGGCCATGTTGGCTTCGGAACGCCAGTAGGAATCGTGGCGGCCGATGATCGACTTGGGCCAGGCCGGCGGATTGGCGCTCGCCTCGGCGCGCTTGGCGTGGCGGTAGCGGCTGAGCGGATTGATCACCGGCCAGGACATGATCACGCAGCGCACGCTGGCGTCCTGGGCAGGCGTACCGGCGGGCAACGGGATCGCGGCGTAGCGCGGATCGTGCGGGCGCATGGCGACCAGCATGGCGAGATGGCCGCCGCTCGACTGGCCGGACAGGCCGACGAGGTCGGGCCGGGTCTCGAGAGCGCGCGCATTGGCCTTAGCCCAGCGCACCGCGTAGTTGATGTCCTGCACCGAGGCCGGATAGGGATCCTCGTTGCCCGAGCGGAAGTCGAGGGCGATCGACACGACGCCGTGCGAGGCCATGTATTCGTGGCGCAGCTTCTCGGTGTGCCGGTCGCTCATGCACCACGCGCCGCCATGGCATTCGACCATCGCCGGGAACGGTCCCGCCCCTTTCGGCTTGTAGACGGTCGCCAGCAACGGCTTGCCGCCGTGGCGCAGATACTCGACATCTTCGACATCGAACGCGGCGGTCGGGATTTCGAGGACTGCGGCAGTAGCCATGGCATGTTCCTCCGTACTGGTCGCGCTGCAGCTTAGCACAGATCGTTGCGTACCGCGGGCCTCCAGGCCCGCGGTCAGGCAAGACTAGGGCAGCATGACCTTGACCAAGCGTCCGCCCTGCACGTCGACGCGCTGCATCATCGAGCTGCCCTGGCTGCCGTCCTGCCACTTCACGCTGGTCGTGACGTACCAGACGCCGTCGGGCACGCCCGGGAACGAGAAGCTGCCCGACGTATCGCAGCGCGCCGTGCGCAGGGTCTGGACATAGAGCGGGTCGTCGCGCTCGAACTTCACCGGACCGAGGCTGGCCGCGCGCGTGCCGCGGGTGGCGTTGCCGAAGATCGCCGTCATGCGCGCCCGGGCGTAGGCGGTGTCGGGGATCAGGTTCGCCGACTGGCCGGCGCAGGTATACGTCGTGCCGCCGGACTTCAGGCTGGCGTTGCCGCTCACGGTGTTGCGGCCGCTCTTGCGTGCCCATTCGACCTCGCCGGGCGAGATGCCGGAGGACAAGGCCGACTGCTGCTGGAACTGGGCGCAGCCCGCCAGGGCGAGGATCAAGGCGAGGACGAGAGGGGTGGACTTCATGCCGGGTCTTTTCTCCTTTTTCGGGCAGCCTACGGTAATGCACGCTCCCGGCAATGCACGCTCCCGGCCTGTGATCCTTCCGTGAACGGGCGTATGCTCGGGACCGCGTTGTTCGCGGCATGCCCTTTTGGCCCCGCGACAGTGGTGCCGTTTCGAGACCCATAGTTGGCAGACGACTTAACCGGCGCGCCGCGGGCGCGGCGGGATACGCGTATCTCCAGCCCACGCCTACGCTAAAAAACCGGCTCAAGAAAACGACAGGAGGAAATCATGGCTCGCATTGCGCGGCGTAGAATTCTCGCTCTGTCTGCTTCGGGCGGCATGGCCGCCATCCTGGCGAGCGGGCGCGCGCCCGCGCTCGCCCAGGAGACACAGCTCCATTGGCTGCGTTGGGCCGATTTCGTGCCGGCGTCGGACGCCCTGCTCAAGGGTCCGATCACCCAGGAGTGCAAGAAGGCGCTGGGCTTCAGCCTCAAGGTCGAGACCGTGAATGCCAACGACCTGCAGTCGCGCATCACGTCGGCGATCCAATCGGGCTCCGGAGCCGACATCATCATGGGCTTCAACAATTGGCCGCAGCTCTATGTCGGCGGCGTGGCCGACGTCAGCGACATCGCCGAGGAGCTCGGCAAGGCGGGCGGCAGCTACTACGACGTCTCCAAGCAGATCGCCACCGTCGGTAACAAGTGGATCGGCGTGCCGTTCACGGTGGGCGGCGGGCTGAACGCCTATCGCAAGTCGTGGTTCGAGGAGGTCGGCTACAAGAGCTTCCCCGAAACCTGGGACACCTTCCGCGATGCCGGCAGGAAGCTGAAGGCCAAGGGCCGCCCGATCGGCCAGACCGCGGGCCACACGTTCGGCGACGCGCCGGGCTGGTGGTATCCCTTCCTGTGGTCGTTCGGCGGCAAGGAGGTCGAGCCCGACGGCCGGGTGGTGCTCAACAGCAGGGAGACAGTCGAATCGATCAAGTTCGGCGTCGCGCTGTGGAAGGAGACGATGGACGAAGGCGGCCTCGCCTGGGACGACACCAACAACAACCGCGCCTTCCTGTCCCAGACCATCAGCGCCACCAACAACGGTGCCTCGATCTACATCGAAGCCAAGCGCAAGCCCGACACCTACAAGACCGAGAAGGGCACGCCGATGTTCGAGGACATCAGGCATGCGCGCATCCCGAAAGGAGTCGCCGGCCAGTATAACCAGCCCGGCATCTTCCCCGACATGCTGATGGGCTACTCGAAGAACCAGCCGGCAGCCAGGGAGTTCCTGCGCTGGGCCCATTCCAAGCCGATCTACGACCAGTGGTTCACCTCGCAGCAGGGCTATACCTGCGGCGCCACCAAGGATTGGGCCAAGCACGCGGTCTGGAATGTCGATCCCGTGCTCGCACCTTTCAAGGACCTGCCGGTCTTCGGCCGGCTCGCGGGCTATGCCGGCCCGCCCGACCGCAAGTCGGCGGAGGTAATCAGCAAGTACATCATCGTCGACATGTACGCCAAAGCGATCCAGGGCATGCCGGCCGAGGAAGCCGCCAAGTGGGCGC
>JAEWIV010000359.1 GCA_023386865.1 Pseudomonadota bacterium | reverse complement strand
CTCCAGGCCCGCCTCATGAGTCATGAGCGGGCCTGGAGGCCCGCGGTCCAGTAAGAGAGGAAATCGTCAATGCAATATGCAAGGCCCGACGCGCTTGTCAGCACCGAGTGGCTCGGCGCCCGCCTCGACGCGCCGGACGTCCGCATCGTCGACGGCTCGTTCTACCTGCCGGCGGCCAAGCGCGATCCCAAGACCGAGTACGTCAACCAGCACATCCCGGGTGCGGTGTTCTTCGACATCGACGAGATCGCCGACACGTCGAGCCCCCTTCCCCATATGTTGCCCTCGCCGGAGAAATTCTCCTCCCGGGTGCGCAAGCTCGGGCTGGGCGACGGCAGCAAGATCGTAGTCTATGACACCACGCCGATGACAGGCGCCTGCCGCGTGTGGTGGATGTTTCGCACCATGGGCCACAAGGACGTCGCCGTGCTGGATGGCGGGCTGCCCAAGTGGATGGCCGAAGGCCGGCCTGTCACCGACGATCCAACACCGCCGCGCGACCGGCACTTCACGGCGCGGCTCAACAACACGCTGGTGCGCTCGGTCGACGACGTGCTCGGCCTGATCGACAGCAAGCGCGAACAGATCGTCGACGCGCGCGCCGCCAACCGCTTCCGCGGCGAGGTGCCGGAACCGCGCGCCGGCCTGCGCGTCGGCCACATGCCGGGCGCCTACAACCTGCCCTACAACGAGCTGCTCGATCCCAAGACCGGCACCATGCTGCCGGCCGACAAGCTCGCCGCCCGAATCGCCGCCTCCGGCATCGACCCATCGAAGAAGGTGACCGCAAGCTGCGGCTCGGGCGTCACCGCCTGTGTCGTGGCCCTCGGCCTCTACCTGACAGGCGCGCCGGAAACGGCGGTCTATGACGGCTCCTGGACCGAATGGGGCGGCCGTTCCGATACTCCCATTGAGCGACCGTAGCGTTTGGAACGAGGGCGTGCGGGACAAATCAAGGAGCGACCGCACTCCAACGGCAACCAAGCCGAGGCTCGGTGACGACGAGCGTCTTCGGCGAGCTTGATGCGTCCGCAACGACGCGAAGTGTCGTACCACCAAGCCTGAAGTCTGTTGTGTAGACTCCAGGTGCGGTCCGGGTCATGGTGCTGCTGACACCGCCTGCTGACGTTACCGAAGCCGTATCGCCCGCCGCCGCAAAAGAGTGGACACGCGACAGCGCCGCGTCGAAACGCGTGCATCCCGCTGGATTTCTCTCGGGGACCACCCGAAACTCGATGGGAGCGTTGATGGTCGGCGAAGTCTGGGAGGGCGCCTGCGGCGTCGATGCTTGTTGTGTCGAACAACCAGCAGTGACAGCGACGGCGATAGCCAGAACGTAGCTTGAATGTTGCATAGGCTCCCTTTCGCTTTTCAGACGCCGTCTACTTACTACGACGCGAAGCCCCCAACTCGCGCACCAAGTCCCAAAAGTGCGCCCACTGTCCCAATGTCCAAGGATCGTCGTGCGCTCACCGCAATCGACAGGTGACCGGTCGTCGAGAGACCGCCTTGATGAACCGGCTTCGAGCCGCGATGTGGACGACCCCCGCGGAGAACTCCGCCCCATTCGGCGTGGCGGATCCTGTCGAAGGCCGAGCCCGACCTGCAGAAACACCGCCTGCCGAGGTTGGCGCGGTGTCCTTCCTGGCCTTTGGTACCCTCGGCACACTCTTGGGACCAGTGGCCGGTTCCGGCGTGTCGTGGGGAGTCTTTAATGGCCCGGTTGCGGTAGAAGCAGTCGGTTGAGGTGCGCCGGGGATCGATGTGGCCGAGCAATCCTTGCTCGCGACCCTTCGACAGCCGGGTTGTCTCTTGGACCTCGCCCCCGCAGGGCGCCAACGCCACGGCCCACTGGCCGTCCATGGGGTCCGGCAGCCTCACCGAGAAAGGTGACTCCGCAACTGGGCTACGAGTTGCGCACCCCAAGATCAGCATCGAAGGGGACCCTCGAGGAGTTCGGAAATGATCACGAGACGCAAGTTCACCGGCAGCCTTCCTGTGGCCGCCGCCGCGGTTGCCGCAGCAGGCGAGGCGCTTTTCGACGGCAGCGCCACCTGGGCACAGCCGGCTGGGGTCGGCGGACATTTCGATCCAAAGGGGAAAGGGCCGTCGGCGTTCACCATCGAGGCGTTGAAGAAAGCCCGGGACACGCTTCCTTTCGCCGACCAGCGCGACTTCGAGGAGCAGCGCAAAGGCCTGATCGCGCCGATGCCGGACCTCAAGATCATGGCCGATGGCGGCCATGTCGCCTGGGACATGGAGCGGTTCCAATTCCTCCTCAAGCAGCCGGAGTTCGACTCCGTGCATCCGTCACTGCACCGGATCGCCGTGCTGAACATGAACTACGGGCTTTATGAGGTGGTTCCGGGGATTTACCAGGTGCGCGGCTTCGACCTCGCCGACATCTCGTTCATCCGCGGCAAGACGGGCTGGATCGTGATCGATCCCCTGACAACGGCCGAGACCGCTCGTGCCGCGCTAAAGCTCTTCCAGCAGCATGTCGGTCAGGGCCTGAAGGTAACGGCCGTCATTTATTCCCATTCGCACGGGGACCACTGGGGTGGCGTGCGCGGAGTCGTCGACGAAGCCGACGTGCGCGCCGGCAAGGTCGAGGTGATCGCGCCGCGCGACTTCATGCAACACACGATCTCCGAGAACGTGTACGCCGGCAATGCGATGAATAGGCGGCTGTTTTACCAGTACGGACTGCTGCTGCCGGCCAGTCCCTACGGCTATGTCGGCCAGGGGCTGGGCCAGGGCGTCCCCGCTGGCACGACGGGCCTGATACCGCCGACCCGTATCATTTCGCAGGACATCGAGGAGCTGACAGTCGACGGCGTCAAGCTGGTGTTCCAGAACACGCCTGACACCGAAGCGCCGTCGGAGATGAACACCTACATACCGGACCGGCAGGCGTTATGGATGGCAGAGAACGTCACCGCGACCTTGCACAACATCTACACCCTGCGCGGCGCGCCGGTGCGCGATCCGCTCAACTGGTCGAAGTTCATCGGCCAGGCCTTGTATCGCTTCGGCCGCGACGCTGAGGTCATGTTCGCCTCGCATCACTGGCCGCGCTGGGGCAATGCGCGGATCCAGGAAGTGCTGCGCGGCCAGCGCGACCTCTATGCGAACATGAACAACCAAGTCCTCCACCTCGCCAATCAGGGCGTGACGATCAACGAGATCCACAACGTCTACCGGATGCCGGCCAGCCTGCAGAAGATGTGGTTCAACCGCGGCTACCACGGATCCCCGCAGCACAACAGCCGCGGCGTCATCCAGCGCTACCTGGGGTTCTGGGACTGCAATCCGGCTACCCTCATTCCGTTGTCGCCTTCCGATTCGGCGCCGCTCTACGTCGAGATGATGGGCGGTGCGGAGCGCATCCTGGCGCGCGCCAGGCAGCTGCACGAAGAAGGCAGCTACCTGCTTGCCCAGGAAATCCTGAACAAGCTCGTCCATGCGCAACCGACCAACCAGACGGCGAAGGACCTGCTCGCCGATGTCTTCGAGCAGATCGGATACCAGCAGGAGAATCCTGGCCTGCGCAACAGCTTCCTGGCCGGCGCCTACGAACTGCGTCAGGGCATTCCCGCCGGCGCGATCGTGAGCTCAAGCAGTGCCGACGTTATCCGGGCGATGTCGACCGAGCTGTTCCTGAATTTCCTGGGTATCCGCATGGACAGCCAGAAGGCCGAAGGGATGCGCTTCACCATCAACCTGACTACGCCCGACAATGGCGAGAGGTTCGTAATCGAATTGGAGAACGCGACCCTCACCAACACCGCAGGCTTCCTCGCCGACAAGCCGGACCTCACGGTGACGATCAATCGCGCCGACCTCGAGCCCGTCATGGCTGGCGCCCGGACGCTCGAGCAACAGATCGCCAGCGGCCTGATGAAGGTCGACGGCGACGTGAGCGTGCTGGCCAAGCTGGCCTCGACGATCGTCGATTTTGATCCGCGCTTCCAGATCATGCCCGGCACGAAGATCCGGGAGACCGCCATCCCCAAGGCCGGCGCTTATGAAGTTGTGCCGCGCAACACCATCTCAGAGTGATGACGAAAGGGGAAAATCGTGGACGCGCGCATCGCGCAATCTGACGAAAACCGGCAGATCACGCAGACGTTCCGGTCGCACTGGCTGCTGTTCGTCCTCGTCGGCGGCCTGCTGATCCTTGCCGGGGCGGTCGCGGTCGCCCTGCCGGCGGTCTCGTCCCTGGCGCCAAATGAGATTCTGAGCCTGGTCCTGCTGGTCGCGGGAATCGTGCAGATCGTCCAGGCTGGCAAGATGACTGGCGAGGTGCTTTTCGCTTGGCATTTGGCGTTGGGCTTGGTGGCAGCGATCGGTGGCGTCTTGGTCTACATCGAGCCGTTTCCGGGAATCGTCACCAAGATGCTGGTCATGGCGGCGGTCTTCGCCCTGCACGGCCTCACCCAGATCGCCTTTGCCGCGAGGGTGAGACGGCTCGCCGGCTGGCATTGGTTTCTGCTCTCCGGGCTGGTCGCTCTGGCCACCGCCGCCCTGATGGCGATGAAGCTCCCCTACAATCATTCGTTCACGCCGGCCACGTTCGGCGGCGTGTCCCTGATGTTCGTCGGCTGGGCCTACGTCGCCACGTCCCGCATCGCGCGCCAGCCCTGACCATTGCCGGAAGCGCGGCGGCGGCGCCCAGCCGTTGGACGGCGCGCCCGAAAGCTTCGCGCCTTTTGGCGTTTCTAAGCGCCTGCGGCCAATGCGACGCCGGTCGCCTGAGACGTGCCGCGCAAGCAGGCGGCGAAGCTGGGCATCGCCGCCTCGTTCACGCCAGGCAGATCCGGAACCGGCGGCAGGCCGGCGCGTGCGGCATCGCGCACGTCCCTCGGGCTGATCCCGAACTCGCGGCGGAAGGCACGCGCGAAACTCGACGAGTCGGCAAAGCAAAGCATCTCGGCAATGCGCCCAATAGGAAGGTGCGACGCATTGCAAAGCATCACGAAGGCCTCGGACAGCCGCAGCTTCTGGACATAGCGACTGACGCCGCCTTCGCCTTCGAGCAGGCGATAAAGCTGCGAGCGGGACGTCGCGGCCTCGCGGCAGATCAGGTCCGTCGCAAGCGCAGGTGAATGGAGGTTGCGGCGGATCGCGTCCCTGACCCTTTGCATCAGAGTCAAGTTGATCATCGGCTGGGCGTTTGCGATGCGATGAGCAGAAGGTGCGAGGCAGGCCGCGATCATGGCGCGTGTCGCGTCGACCAGTCGCAATGCCTCCTCGTCACCCAGGCTCGGCAGGTTTCCCAGCAGCAGGCGCATGTAGTCGGCCAGCAGCCTCGCACCGGACGGCTCCAGCGAGGTCATGCAGGAGGCATCGAGCAGGGCTGCGATGCCGTAGAAGGAATCGCGGGACAGATAGAGCTGGATGCGGGCGTCGGCCTCGCGTCGGTTCTCCATGGTCTGGCCCAGCGACACCACGAAGGGCAGTCCCGCCGGCGCCGCCAGCGAAACCGTGCCGGAGGCGAGCCAGGTCATGCTGCGCTTGCTGAGGGTGATCGCCCAGTGGTCAACGGGTTCACGGCGGATGAGTGTCTTCGTGCGCACGACCGAAAGTCCTGGCGCCGTCACCTCATTTAGGGCGAACCCTGGCAGCGTCCAGGCGCGGGCGTGGGCGGAGAAGCCATCGTCGCCTTGATGCAGCGGCGACGTGTCGAACACTCGTCCGTACCACGCTCGCCAAGCCTCAAGCTGATCCCCCGCCGGCAGGTCGCTTGTGCCGAATTCACTGAATTGCATGGGCCCTCGAAACACCTCCTGCTAGTTTACTTTCGCAACGAGCTTCACGCGCTCATCGCAGGGGATGCCTTGATCTGAGTCAAACTACGCTGTGAAACCGATGACGGACCATAGTAGCTGAGCAGCCGCTCTGATGTGCGATACAGCTCCTGGGCCGTTCGTGGTACGACACATTCGCCAGCTGCAGATCGTTCCGCGTAACTGAGGTTGGCAAGACAAGCGTAGGTTTGTGGCGGCGAGAGCCGCCTTTTTTATTGCCTGGACGACAGCGGCTTGCTGATGGACAAGCCGGATTGCCATGCAGCCACTGTTCTCCCACCAGCCCCCACCGCGCGCCGACGGGCGCCTGCCGATCACGATCACGCACCTGGAGATGGTGCGTGCCGACTGGACCGAGCGCGGTCGCACGCCGGCGATCGCTGTCGAGATCGAGCGCGTTGCCGCCCCGACTGCTGCGTTCTATCGCGACCTCTACGATCGCGTCGGTCGTCCCTGGCTGTGGTACGAGCGCCGCCTGCTGAGTGATGCCGCTCTGCAGACGCTGCTCGACCAGCCGGATCACGAGTTGCATGTCGCCCGCCACGACGGCGACCTGGTCGGCTATTTCGAGCTGGGCGGCGACGAACTCGTCTTCTTCGGCCTGACGCTCCCCTACATCGGCCGGCGCATCGGTCCATGGTTGCTCGACCGCGCCATCGAGCGCATCTTCGCGCGCGGCACCGTGCGGATCGCCCTCAACACCAACACGCTCGACCATCCCAAGGCGCTCGACATCTATCGCAAGGCAGGGTTTCGCCCGGTGCGCAGCGAACGCAAGGAATTACGCGATCCGCGCGTTCTGTGGCCGGAGGTCTATCGCTGGCCGCCGAAGTAAGCCCTGTGCCATAGTGGGGTTCATGACCTCAAAGAAAACTTATACCAGACCCGACACCGTTCTGGCCGTTGCCGGCCGCGATCCCGCGAACAACTTCGGCATCGTCAATCCGCCCGTCTATCACGCCTCGACGATCCTCTCCCCGACCATGGAGAAGTTCGAGAATCGCGTGCCGTTCGAGGGCTTCGGCTACGGCCGCAACGGCACGCCGACCCAGAAGGCGCTCGAGGACGCCGTCGCCGCCATCGAGGGCGCACACCGCTCGATCGCCGTGCAGTCGGGCCTCGCCGCCGTCACCGGCGCGATCGTGGGCTTCCTGAAGACCGGCGACCACATGCTGCTG
>JAEWIV010000237.1 GCA_023386865.1 Pseudomonadota bacterium | reverse complement strand
GTCGGCGATCGCCTGCTCGATGGCGAGGCCGTCCCATTGGGCGACGGCCTCGGCCAGCGCCTCGCGCGTCTCGGCGTTGGCGCCGGTGATGCGCAGCGCGCCGGCGCGATGATGCGGGTGGTTGGTGTGCAGGAACATGACGCGGCCATCGCGCGTCGGGTAGTGGCCGGCCAGCGGATCCCACGACACCGGCTTCTTGCCGTCCTGCAGCACGTAGGTGTTGGAGCGCAGCGACGCCGCCGCGGCGTGCCGGTCGATGGTCACGGCCTGCGGCTTGCCGCTGCGGAGCCGCCACAGGTCGGAAACTGCGAGGCCGACCGCGCCCAGCGCCGCTGAGCCCGCGGCCGCGACGCGCCAGGGCGTCACGAACACCGGATCGTCGCCGCCGCTGATCGTGAGGGAATCGTCGCCGCGCCTGGCGCGGCCGAGCTGGGCGAGGATCGCGTAGGCGAGGTCCGTGCTCACGTCTCGGCCATGATCCTGGTCAGCGTGGCCATCAGCTCCTGCGGGCAGGTGATGTGCGGGTTATGGCTGGCATCCATCTCGTAGTACTTCCAGCTCGGATCGCCTTTCGCGCGCTCGGCGAACTGGCCGAACGTATCGCCCGGGCCGCTGCGCTTGGCATAGATGTAGGCGCGCGGCAGCGGCGGTTCGCGCGCGGAAAGCCTCAGCTTCTGCTCGAAGGTCTTGATCGGCTGGGAGCGCCGGCGCGGCGTGGCCCAGGCGACGTCCTCCGGCGCGGTGTCAGGCGGCATTGGGTTGGGCGGGATCCGCCAGCCGGCGCCTTCGCCCATTGCCTTGCCGCGCATGGTCTCGGCGGCCTGCGGTCCTGCGAGGTCGAACAGGCTCTGGCCGTCCTGCGGCGCGAAGGCGTCGATATACACAAGGCGTGCAATACGTCGGCGTGCCTTGTCGGCGACGCCGGTCGCCACCATGCCGCCGTAGGAATGGCCGAGCAGCGTGACCTCCTTCAGGTCCTCGCAGTCGAGCACTGCGGCGACGTCGTTGATATGCGTGGTGAGGTCGATCTCGTGATGGGCGAGATGGGCCCGCTCGCCCAGCCCGGTGTAGGTCGGCGAGAAGAACTGATGACCGGCGGCGGCGAACAGCGGCCGCATCTTCTTCCACGCCCATGCCGCCGACCACGCACCGTGTGCAAGAACGATCGTTGCCATGCGCCCCCCGAGAAGCTGGCGAAGCCGATGGTTGGATGCTATTACGAATTACTCGCAATGACAGCCAATCCAACCATAGCACTGGGCGAGGCCCGTGTGGGCTTTCGTGGCCGCATCCACCAGCTTTCCGTGAACGGTTCCGGCTCCGGCACCGGCCTGCCGGGCGCGGAGCTCGAGCGCCGGCTGATCGAGCTGGGCTTCGTCGAGGGCGCAGACGTCGAGCTGCTGCACCAGGGCCTGTTCGGCGGTGATCCCATCGCCGTGCGCGTCGCCGACACGACCATCGCGCTGCGTCGCCGTGAGGCCATGGCGATCCTGGTGACGGCGACACCCTCGTCATGAGCGCCACCGTCGTCGCGTCACCTGTCGTCGCCCTCGTCGGCAATCCCAACTGCGGCAAGACGGCGTTGTTCAACGCCCTGACCGGCAGCCGGCAGAAAGTCGCCAATTATCCCGGCGTCACCGTCGAGAAGAAGGTGGGCCCGCTCATCACCCCGGCAGGCCGGTCGATCCAGGTGGTCGACCTGCCCGGCACCTATTCCTTGCGCGCCCGCTCCCCCGACGAGGAGATCACGCGCGACGTCGTGCTGGGCCGCCTGCGCAGCGAGGTCGTGCCCGACCTGATCGTCTGTGTCGCCGATGCATCCAACCTCAGGCTGGCGCTGCGGCTCGCGCTCGAGCTGAAGCGCGTCGGCCGGCCGGTGATGCTGTCGCTCAACATGATGGACATCGCCCGCAAGCGCGGCATCGCCATCGACGTCGAGCGGCTGTCGCGCGAGCTCGGCGTTCCGGTCGTGGAATCGGTGGCGGTGCGCCGTGGCGGCATCGATGCCCTGCTGGCCGGCATCGACAAGCGCCTCGACCAGCAGCTCGAGGCCGGCGAATCCGATTGGCATGCCCCCGATGCCGGCGCCCTGCGCGTAGGCCAGCGTGAGGCCGACCGCCTGCTCGCCGCCGTCGTGCGCGGTCCCGGCCAGCGCGATTCGCTGACGGCGCGGGTCGATGCCGTGCTGCTGCATCCCGTGGTCGGGCTGATCGTGCTGCTCGCCATCCTGTTCGTCATGTTCCAGGCGGTGTTCGCCTGGGCGTCGCCGGCGATGGATGGAATCGAGGCGGCTTTCCACTGGCTGGGCGACCAGGTCGAGGCGGCGCCATTCCCCGGCCTGCTGAAGAGCTTCCTGAAGGACGGCCTGATCGGCGGCGTCGGCAGCGTCATCGTTTTCCTGCCGCAGATCGTCATCCTGTTCTTCTTCATCCTGGTGCTGGAGGATCTCGGCTACATGGCGCGCGCGGCCTTCCTGATGGACCGCATCATGGGCGGCGCCGGCCTGCATGGCCGCGCCTTCATTCCCTTGCTGTCGTCCTTCGCCTGCGCCATCCCCGGCGTCATGTCGACGCGCGTGATCGACGACCGGCGCGACAGGTTCACCACGATCCTCGTGGCGCCGCTGATGACCTGCTCGGCGCGTATCCCGGTCTACACCCTGATCATCGGCGCCTTCATTCCCGACCGCGAGGTCTGGGGTTTCGTCGGCCTGCAGGGCCTGGTGATGTTCGGTCTCTACGCCACCGGCATCGCCGGCGCCCTCGCCGTCTCGTTCGTGGTGAAGCGCCTGATCTGGGGCGACCGGCCGGGCGAGCCCTTCATGCTCGAGTTGCCCGACTACAAGATGCCACGGCCCAGAAGCCTCGCCATCGGGCTGTGGACGCGCGCCGTCATCTTCCTCAAGCGCGCCGGCACGACCATCCTCGCCATGATGATCCTGATCTGGCTGCTCGCCTCCTTCCCGCAGCCGCCGGAGGGCGCGACGGGACCGGCGATCAACTACAGCCTGGCCGCCGTGATCGGCACGGCGATGCAGCCCATCACCGCGCCGCTCGGCTTCAACTGGCAGATCAACGTCGCACTGATCCCGGGCATGGCGGCGCGCGAGGTCGCGGTCGGCTCGCTCGGCACCATCTACTCCATCGCCGGCGGCGAGGACGCGGCGGACAAGATCGGCCAGGCGTTGCTGTCGCACTGGAGCCTCGGCACGGCGCTTGCCCTGCTCGCCTGGTACGTGTTCGCGCCGCAGTGCGCCTCCACGCTCGCCGTCATCCGCCGCGAGACCGGCGGCTGGACGTGGATGTGGATCACCTTCGCCTACATGCTGGCGCTGGCCTACGCAGCCGCGCTCGCGACCTACCAGATTGCCCGCGCCCTCGGCGCCGGTTGACGGAAGGCCCATCGGGCCAGCCGCCGCAAGCGAGCTATTTCCGCCCGAGGTCGTACAACATGATCGCCCGCAACGAGTCGGGCGGCAGCGAGCGCCACAGGCTCGGGTCGACGACCGTGCCGTGGGCGCGCACCCAGCGTTCGAAATCGCGGCTTCGGCGGTTGGTGGCCAGCACCACGAAGCGTACCTCGCCGCGCTCGACGGCCTTGGCGAAGGCATCGACGCTCATCACCGGATCGTTGCCGAAGAAGCCGCCGAAGGCCATCACCGGCTGACCGGTGGCGACGATCACCGGCGCGGCCAGCAAGGCGTTCGGCGCGGCCAGCAGGAACCGCGCGTTGCCGCGATGCGCCGCGAGGAAAGCATGGAGCTTGGGATCGTCGGTCAGCGCCGTCCAGTTGCGCGACAGGATCGGCCCGCGGCCGTCGTCGATGCCGAGCCAGCGCGGCAGGCTGGCCGACGGCAGGGTTAGGTTGCCCGGGGCGAACACGGCGCTCAGCGACCACAGCGCCGGCAGCACCAGCAGGGCGACGCCGCCGATGACGGCGGGCGGCCGCTTGGCGCGCCACTGCGCGGCAA
>JAEWIV010000213.1 GCA_023386865.1 Pseudomonadota bacterium | reverse complement strand
GCTGCAGCCGGCCGGCCAGGACGCGCCGCGCCGCGCGCTCGGGCTCGCCCTCCCCCTGCTCGCCTTCGCCGCGCTGGCAACGCCGTCGCCGCTTGCCGTCGCCGCGGCATCGGTGATGAAGATCTCGCCGAGCACGATGGCGATGGTCGGCCTGCCGCTTGCCGCGGTCGCCGCCATGCTGGGCTGGTGGCACGTCTCGCGCCAGGTGCCGGCCGGCACCGCGCCAGGCCACATCGGTTGGGCATGGCTCGCCGTTGCGATACCGATCGGCCTGTTGCTGGTGCAGGCGGTGGCGCAGATGCCGAGCGAGCCGCTCGGCAAGGGCGGCGCACGCGAATTCTACATCGGCATCTCCAAGCCGCTGATGCTGGCGGCCATCGCCATCACGCTCGGCGTACTGTTCGCCGGCAAGTGGCAGCCGTCCGCCCTCGCCGGCCGCAGCTGGGCGCCCTTGCTGCTGGCGGTCGGCGCCGCCGGCGGCTTGAGTCGCGTGTTCGACGAGACCGGCATGGCCGAGCTTCTGGCCGAGCATGCGCTGCATCCGCGCTACGGCATCCTCACGCCTTTCCTCGCCGCGGCCATCGTCAAGACCATGCAGGGGAGTTCGCTCACCGCCGTCCTCACCGCTTCTGGCATGGTCGAGCCGATGCTGCCCGCCCTTGGGCTCGACAGCACCATGGGCCGGACGCTCGCCGCCGCCGCCGTGGGCGCGGGCTCGATGGCGATCTGCCACGTCAACGATCCGTTCTTCTGGATCGCCGCGGCCATGGCGCGCCTGCCGCCGGGCCGCGCCCTCTACGTGATCTCCGTCGGTAGCGTGGTGATGGCGGTCGGCGCGCTGATCGTGCTGGCGGCGCTGCGGCAGCTCCTATAGGCGCATCTCGCGAATCAAGCGTGACGGCCGCGCCTCGCCGTGGAGCTGATCCATGGTGCATTGCCTCGGCTGCTTGTCGGGCCGCCAACGCACGAAGCGCGTGCCGTGGCGGAAGCGGCGGCCTGTCACGTGACCGTACTGCACCTCGACCACCAACCTGGGCATGAGCGGCTCCCATTGGCCGCTGCGCTCGGTCGACCAGCGGCTGAGGCCGCCTGGCGCGTCGCCAGTGAAGCCGACGCCGCCACGCAACCTGTCGAGCTTGCGCGTCAGCGCCGGCCGTTCGGCATGGGAGATCGCCGAGGTGAAGCCGACGTGATCGAGCAGGCCCTGCTCGTCGTAGAGGCCGAGCAGCAATGAGCCCACTTCCTTGCGCCCGGTGGCGTAGCGAAAGCCGCCGACGACGCAGTCGGCCGTGCGAAGACGCTTGATCTTGAGCATCGCCCGCTCGCCCGCGCGATAGGGTTCGTCGAGGCGCTTGGCGACGACGCCATCCAACGCGCCGCCACCGGCGCGCGCCAGCCAGCGCGACGCCTCGGCCCGCCGCGTGGTGGCGGGCGACAGCCTGAGATGCGGCGCGCCGGCGAGAGCGACAAACAGCTTCTCCAACGCGGCGCGGCGCTCGATCAAGGGCCGCGCCGCGAGGTCGGCCTCGGCCGTACGCAGGACATCGAAGGCGATCAACAGCGCCGGCGTCTCATTGGCCAGCTTGCGGATTCGGCTCTCTGCCGGATGCAGCCGCATCTGCAGCGCGTCGAAGGACAACGCCTTGCCGACCGGGATGACGAGTTCGCCGTCGAGCGTGAACCGCCGAAGCGGCAGAGCCGCCAGTCCGGCGACAACCTCCGGGAAATAGCGGGCCAGGCTCTTGCCCGACCGGCCAAGCAAACCGACCTCGGCGCCGTCGCGGCTCGCCAGACAGCGAAAGCCGTCCCATTTGGGCTCGAACTGCCAGCCCTCGCCGCGCGGCAGCTCATCGACCTGCTGCGCCTCCATCGTGGCCCGAAAAGCCGCCTTTCCCATCGCCCGGTAACGGCAAATGCAAGGCGGCGTTGCAGCAACCCGCACTCTCGGAGGGCGTTCCCTGCCGAGTTGCGCGTTGCAAGGAGTTCGCCATGCGAGGCTCGACCATCGATCAGGTCCGTCATGACCTCGATCATAGCCACAGCGCCAAGGTCTCCCAGCAGATCGATGCCGCCGAGAAGGCGGCGGGATTGCGACCCATGCCGCCGCCGGAGCCGGAAAGGGAATCCGATCACGGACTTTGGTTCGCGATCGGTGCCGGGATTTCCACCGCAGCGATCGCCGTGGCGCTTGTGGTGACTTGACGGGCCGGGCGTCAGTCGAGCTTCACCCCAGACGCCTTCACCACGGGCGCCCACAGCTTGCGGTCCTCCGCCAGGAACTCGCCGAAACCGGCGCGGCCCGGCGGGGGCATGTCGAGGCCGAGATCGTCGGCCCAACGCTTCTGGATTTCCGGCTGCTTCATCGCTTCGGCGATGGCCCATTCGAGCTTGGCCAGAATGGATTCGGGCGTGCCCGACGGTGCGCCGACTCCGTACCACGAGGTGGCGACGTAGCCCGGCAGTGTCTCGGCGATGGCCGGAATGTCGGGCGCGGCCTTCGAGCGTTCGGCCGAGGTCACCCCCAGCCCCTTCAGCTTGCCACCCCGCACCTGAGGCAGCATCGACGGCATGTTGGCGAACATCATCTGCACGGTGCCGGCGATCAGGTCGTTGTAGGCAGGACCGGCGCCCTTGTAAGGGACATGCATGATGTCGACGCCGGCCATGGTCTTGAATAGCTCGCCGCTCAGATGCAGCGACGTGCCGGGACCTGACGAGGCGAACGAATACTTGCCCGGCTCCTTCTTGCAGAGCGCGATCAGGTCGGCGACGGAATTGACCGGCAGGGCCTGCGGCACGCCCAAGAGGTTCGACAGCACGGCGACGCGCGAGATGCCGACGATGTCCTTGTCGGCGTCGTAGGGCAACTTGCTGTAGAGCATGGGGTTCAGCGTGTGGCTCGCGACCGTGATCAACCCGATCGTGTAGCCGTCGGGTGCAGCGCGCGCGAGCTCGGCGGTCCCGATGTTGCCGCCTGCCCCGCCCTTGTTGTCGACGACGAACTGCTGGCCGAAGATCCGCCCGAGCTGGTCGCAGATCAGGCGGCTCACCGTGTCGGTGCCGCCGCCCGGCGCGAACGGCACGATGAAGCGCACGGTCTTGGCCGGCCACTGGGCCTGCGCCTGCGCGGCGAGGCCGCGCACCAGCATCGGCGCGGCAATCGAAGAAGCAAGCAGACTACGTCTCAGCATCACGTTTCCTCGTTATGGTCGTTCGTCTAATAATGACATGACTGAGCCGCTGAAGGACTTCCGGCTCTCGCCTGCCGAAAGGGCATCGTCAGCGCGGCCCCCTTGGCCGGCATCATGGTCGCGCCATGCAGGTACGTCTGCGCGTCGCCTGAAAGGCGAAGGCGCTCAGCACCAGCCTTGTCGCGCTCCTTACGAAGCTCTCGGAAACAACCACGGGCGCTCGCTGAGCGGCCTGGCAGACGGCACGGCCGCCGCCAGATATTCGTGGTCCTGATGGCGATCGCAAGCTCCCTGCTCGGCGCCCGGTGATCTGGTAATTCCGCATCGAGACGACCGGCGTCAGCCTGGAGGAGATCGGGCGCTGATCCCGATGTAGAAAAGGCCCAATGAACGGGCCGATCGGGGAACTGCTCAGGACGCCGGACTTTCTGCGGCTGTGGCTTGTAGGCGCGTTCGCCAACGCGATGCGCTGGCTCGAACTGCTCGTGTCCGGCCTGTTCGCCTACGAGGTGACGGGCTCGGCGCTGGCGGCGACCGCCGTCGTGGCGGCGCGCCAGCTTCCGCAGCTGCTGTTCGGCGCCTTCGCCGGAGCTATCTCCGAAGCGGTCAATCGCAAGACCATCGTGATGCTGGCGCTCGCGGTGCCGGCGTTCGTCTCGACCGTACTGGCCGTGCTCGCCGCGTCCGGACAGCTGGCGCTGTGGCAAGTCGCGCTCGGCAACCTCCTGTCGGGCACGATGTGGGCGACCGAGATGTCGACGCGGCGCCGCATGGTGGGCGAAGTCGCAGGACCGCATCGCATCGTCCCGGCAATCGCGCTCGATTCGGCGACCAACGCCGCCACCCGCATGGTCGGGCCGCTGTTGGGTGGCATCGCCTTCGAATGGATGGGCATGAAGGGTGCCTATGCCTTTACCGCCGTGGTCCAGTTCGCCGGCGCATTCGCGCTCGCCGGCCTCGTCCATCCCCAGCTCACGCGTCGTCTCGACCTCGCGCGCATTCCGGCCGAGATCGCCGAGGGCGTGGCCTTTGCCTGGACCAAGCCCACCATCCTGCTGGTGTGGGGCATCACCATCGTCACCAATGCCTTCGCCTTCGCCTATTCCGGCCTGTTGGCGCCACTCGGCATCGGCGCCTTCCACGTCTCGCCGGCGCTGGTCGGATTGCTGGCGGCGGCCGAGCCGATCGGCGCGCTGGCGGGCGGCGCGTTGATCGCGGCCGGCGTCGTGCGCATGGACCGGCGTCTCACCTTCGCCGGCGGCTCGGCGCTGTTCATGGTGGCGTTGATCGTGATGGCGCTGTCGCCGTCCTATTGGCTGGCCTTCGCCGTGCTGGTGCTGGGCGGCTTCGGCACCGCGGGTTTCGGCAACATGCAGACCACCCTGATGCTGACCGAGGCGCCGCCGGACATGCGCTCTCGCCTGATGGGCATGGTCACGGTCGGCATCGGCACCGGCCCGCTCGGCGTGCTGGCGGCGGGTGCAATCGCCGCCGAGTTCGGTCCACGCGCCGCCGTGCTGGTCATGGCGACGCTGGGGCTGCTGCTGACCGCGGCGCTGACGATCTGGCTGAGGCGCCGCAGCCCTTAGTTCGGGTCATCGTGATACCGGATCGATTGCAGGAAGCGCAGGATCGCCGGATCGCCTTCGAGTTCCGGTCGAAAGGTGGCGACAGCGCGATAGGTCCGCCGACCGACGACATGAGAACGCACCATGCGCCTGCTGTCGCAGGGCCGGCCGATGGGCGCCGGCAGCGCCTCCACCGCTTCGCCGCGGTCGACTACCTCGAAGCGCAGCACCAGCTCGGGAGTCTCGTGGATGTATGCGACAGTGACGCTGCCATCGGGCGCAACCTGGGGTGGCGACAGATCGAAGGGCACGGGCATCTCGAGCTGGAAGCGGCCCTCGTCGTCCGCAACCCTCAGCCAAGCCTCTGCCCGGGCCGCATCGGATACGGCCATCAACCCGAGCAGCGCGATCACGACCGTGCGCATTTCCCCGCCCCCGCTGGCCGGACGAGGTTAGGAAGCCGCCGGCCGTCGCGCTGTGACCTTGCCGTGATTGCGGCCCGTTGGCTATTGGCTGGCCCGTCCCTCCGACCGCAACCGGAGCAGCGTTTCCTGCGTGGCGTCCGAAGTGGTCAGGTTGCGTGCCTGGGCGTAGCGGCGCAAGGCTGACTGGGTCTGCGGCCCGATGACTCCGTCGATCGGCCCAGCGGAGAAGCCGGCGGCGCCAAGCTTGCCCTGCAGCTCCTTTATCTCGTCCTTCGACAAGGGTCGCGACGGCGCGGTCTCGGCGACGGCCGGAGACGGCGCGGGGGCAATCGGCGGCGCTGCGGCGGGCGCGGGGGCCGGCTTGGCCTCGACGACCTCGGATCGCGTCGGTGGTGAAGGCATGGGCGCGAGCCTGGGCGTCACCTCCGGCTTCGCCTCGACGACCGGCTTTGCCGTCACGTTCTGCGACGGCTCGAAATAGAGGAACCAGGCGATCGCGTAGCCGATGACGGCCAAAGGAACGATCGACAGGGCGCGCCGCAGAGCCGGCGCATGCAACAGCGAGAACCGCGGGCTCTCCCACTGATCGGTATCGTCGCGCAGACGAGCGTCATCGCGGAGCGGAGGCGCGAACTGAGGTGAGGCCCGCTGGCGGTGCTCGAACATCCGCGAGACGGCATCGGCAAACTCGTTGTGCTCGGTCGGCTGTGGTCCGCCCGCCGCGGACCCTGCCACGTGCGGCCTTGCCGGGCGACGGAATGGCGGCGGAGGGGAAGTATGGGATTGCATTCCGACGATCCGATGCTGGCGCGTTGTCGGGGCAACGACCTGTCTAGCGTCTTTGCTGTCAGCCGGCTGTGACCGAGCTGCGACCAGGGAACCTCCGACATACGAGCGCTGACAGCAAAAGTCGCCTGAAAGCCGTGCAACGCGACGGCTCTGCACCCTGTTGTGTTTAGCAAACGGCGGAGGTTCGCATGAAACGCGCAGTCCTCTTTACTTTCGCTTTCCTGACCGCCCTGCCGCTCGCGCTCTGCGTACCCGTCCTCCACGCCCAGGGTCCGAGCCAGGCGATCGATGCGTCGAAGATGCCGGAGTCGGGTCCGGCCGTGGTCGGAGGCACCGGCTCCACGCCCGGTCCGAACTCCAAGAACCAAGCCGTCATGCCGATGCCCGGCTTGCGGCAGGACGAAGAGCAGAGCGAGTTGCCGCGCAACGCCACATTGCCGTTGCCGGAAGTCCGTCCGATCCCCGGGCCCGACCGGGCAACTCCAAAACCGGGCACTCGTTAGCTCGGTACCAGTGTCATCCGTTCAGGGAGTAGTACCCAATGCTCAAACACATCGTACTCGCAGCATTCATTACCTGCGGCGCCACGGCTGCCTATGCGCAGCCGCAGCAGGCAACCAGCCCGCCGGCGACCGCCACGACCACGGCGGCGGCACCGGCCGCCACCGCCGACACACGCAAGCTGATCGGCCGAAACATCAAGAACGCCGCAGGCGAGACGATCGGCGAAATCAAGTCGATCTATCTCAACAAGGACGGCAGGGTCGACAGCGTGATGGTGAGCGTCGGCGGCTTCCTTGGGGTCGGCGAACGCGAGGTCCGCATCGCCTGGTCCGATCTCAAGATCACTGACAACGGCGAGAAGGTCATGGTCAACATGACCAAGGACGAACTCAAGGCCAAGCCCGAGTATAAGTACAGGAACGAGGCGTGGCGTGGCCAGGTCTTCACTGAAACCGGCCCCTGGACGGGACAGCCGGGCCACGACCAGGTTGCCCAGACCACGAGGCCGCCAGCCGACCGCGCGACCGACCGGCCGGAGGTGGCCGCGACCGCCTCGACCGGCGATTTCAACGCCGCCGGCGACATGTCGGGCAACGCCTTGATCGGCACCACGGTGCGCAACGAGAAGCGCGAGGCTGTGGGCAAGATCGAGGACGTTTACGTCGACAAGAGCGGCGCCATCAAGACGGTCGTGGTCTCGGTCGGCGGTTTCCTCGGCGTCGGCTCCAAGAACGTCGCCGTGAAGTGGAGCGACCTCAAGCTCTCGCGCGACGACAAGTCGATCGTGGTCACCACGAACTGGACCAAGGATTCGCTGAAGGCCATGCCGGACTACAAGTACGAACGACGGCAGCCGGCCACCCGGTCGGGCGGCTGAGGTTCACCCAGGGCACAGCAAACGGGCATCCTCGAGCGGATGCCCGTTTTTTTCCGCGGGTCAGTTCGTGATGAAAGGCTTGGCTTTGCTGTCGTAGTCGCCGTAGCCCAAGATGGTGCGCAGTTCCGGCGGCGGAAGCGCGCCCTTGGCTTCCGATTCGCCGGCCTTGAGCGCCGCAAGGCCCGCCTTCATGCCGGCGGTCGCGGGGGACAGCAGGCCAGTCGGAAAGGTGCCGATCTTGAATCCGAGCGCTTCAGCCTGCTTCTGCGTGGGCGTGGCGCGCGGTGCCCCTGGCGACAGAACGACGAACGACGGCCGCCCCTTGGCGGCGGCGATGGCGCGACCGATCTCCGCGTCGTCAGCGGGCGAATCGAGGAACAGGATGTCGGCGCCCTCGTCGACATACATCTCGATGCGCGCGACGGCCTCATCGATTCCCTGGGTAGGGCGGCAGTCGGTGCGCGCCAGCACCAGGATTCCCGAGTCCTTGGCCGCCTCGACGGCGGCGCGGATCTTCATGCGCGCCTCGGCCCTCGGCAGGCAGGGCTTGCCGGCCGACGTGAGCGCGCGCGGGGTGATCTTGTCCTCGATCAGCACCGCCGCTGCGCCGGCGCGGCCATAGGCGCTCACCGTGCGTTGCACGTTCATGGCGTTGCCGTAGCCGTGATCGCCGTCGGCCAGGATCAGAAGGTCAGGGGCGGCGCCGTGCACCATCTGGAACGAATCGAACATCTCTCCGAACGACAGGAGATCCAGATCAGGGCCGCCCAGCCGCGCCGCGGCCACGCACGAGCCCGAGAGGAAGGCGGTCTTGAAGCCCGCGGCGGCGGTCAACTTGGCGGAAAGACCGTCATAGACCGCCGGCATGACGACCAGGCCGGGTTCGGCGAGCACGGCGCGCAGCCGTTGCGGCGCGGTCAGGGCGGGTTTGGCGGTCGGCGCGTTCATGGGCATCTCCTCGGAGGCGGTTTGCGCTGGACGATAACAGACCGCCACGCCGTCGTCGCAACAGCAATACCGCGCGGTCGTTGTGGTCCCAGGAGGACAGCCATGCCGAAGGCCCCCGACCTACGGCCGCGCGAGCGGCGGAACGTCGATATCGAGCAGGACATCGCCACCGGCGAGCGTGTTCCGCGCCGCGACGACGATACGGAGCGGACGGTGGAACCCGAGGACGAGGACCGGCGCGTGCGACCCGGCGAGAAACGACCCGCAGGAACGATGCCTTGACGGCGCGGTGACGCCGGCCGCTCACCCCTGGTGTTTCGGCGCCGCACCGTGATTCCCCCGCGGGCACGGCATTCTTCGGGTTTCTTCAGTTGAATTTCAGAGCAAGCGCAACGGGGCGCAGCCCTGAAAGATGCCGCGCGGCAGTCGACGGCTCGCCTCGGGGCGATTAGGCTATAGGGACTCTGCGTCTGAAAGGGGAGTTCATGCGCAGCCCGGTCCGGCCCATCATCTGCGTGGCGGCGTTCGCCTGCGTTTCCGCCTGCGTGTCCGACAACGGCCACCATGTCGCGCACAATCCTGTGTCATTGGTGCCACCCTACAACGACCTGCCGCCAGCGCCCGCCGGCACGACGATCGAAGCCGGCACCAGAGTGACGCTCGACGCCCGGCAGCAGGAAGCCGTGGTGGCAGGCGTCAGCAAATGGATGAGGATGCCGGCGTCGACCCGGTTCGGGATCATGAGCGGCGCCCGCAACAGCCGGGGGCTGGTCACGGTATGCGGCGAGGTCGACGGCCGCAACGGCAACGGTGCCTATGTCGGCATGAGGCCCTATGTCGGGGTGCTGATGGGCGTGCCGGCCGCCCCCGACTTCGTCGTGGTCGGCATCGCCGGCAACGAACGCGAGCGCGCGGAGGTGGTCGCGCTCTGTCGCGAAAGCGGCGCCGGCTCCCCGTCATAGGAGTCGCGTCTTCCCCCTGACCAGCCCTATGATGCCGCCAACAACAGGCTCCGAAGGGCCGATGTCATAGGGAGGCGCCGTGTACAGCTACATCGCGCGCAGGCTTGCGTTTGGCGCGCTTACCGTGATCGGCGTATCGATCATGGTCTTCGTGGTGATGCGTATCCTGCCCGGGGACCCGCTGGTCGCGATCTTCGGCCCGGAGGGTATGACCAAGCTCACCGAGGAGCAGCGCGCCAACTACATGGCCGAGCTCGGGCTGAGCGATCCGTTGTGGGTCCAGTACCTGCGCTGGGTGAAGGACATCGTCCAGGGCGACTTCGGCCGCTCCTTCTTCCGTTCGGAGAGCGTGGCCGACATGATCCTGAGGCGCGGCCCGCTGACCGCCGAGATCGCCCTGATCTCGGTCGTGTTGTCGTGGGTGGTCGGCATTCCGGTGGCGATCATCAGCGCGCTCAAGCCCAACACCATGGCCGACAGCGTGGCGCGCTTCGCCAGCATCCTGTTCATCGCCGTGCCGGGCTTCTGGGTCGGCATGCTGATCGTGCTCGCGCTGCTGTTCTGGTTCGGCTATCGCGCCCCGATGGCGGGTGTCGGCTTCTTCACCGATCCGCTGGCCAACCTGCAGCTCGTCATCGGGCCCGCCATCGTGCTGGGGCTGGGCCAGGCCGCCTACATCGCGCGCATGGGTCGCTCGAGCCTCCTGGAAGTGATCCGCGAGGACTATGTGCGCACCGCCCGCGCCAAGGGCCTCAACGGCCGGCTCGTGATCGCGCTGCATGCGCTGCCCAATGCGCTCTTGCCGGTCATCACCCTGTCGGGCGTGCTGCTCGGCCTGGTGCTGGCAGGGTCGATCCCCGTCGAGCGGGCCTTCGGCACGCCGGGCCTCGGCTACTCGATGTTCCAGGCAGTGAGCGAGCGCGACGTCTTCGTCATGCAGAACCTGGTGTTCCTCTATTCCGTGGTGTTCGTGATGCTGAATATCCTGGTCGACGTCACCATCGCCTTCCTCGATCCGAGGATCCGCCTGCGATGACCGCGACCGTCAACACCGCCGTTCCCGCGCCGCCGTCGCGCCTGCGCCTGCTTGGCCGCGGCATCCGCACGCTGTTCCGCCGGGCCCCGCTCTCGGCCTTCTGGGGCATCGTCGCGGCGCTAATCGTCGCCATGGCGGTGGCGGCGCCGGCGATCGCCCCCTATCCGCCGCTGAAGTCGGACTTCCGCGCCATGCAGAAGCCGCCGAGCGAGGCGCATTGGTTCGGCACCGACCAGATCGGTCGCGACACGCTGAGCCGCGTCATGTACGGCGCGCAAAGCTCGCTCACGGTGGCGCTGGGCGCCGTGCTGTTCGGCACAACGGTGGGCGCATTGTGGGGACTGGCCTGCGGCTATTTCGGCGGACGCTTCGACATGGCGAGCCAGCGTGTCATCGAGTTCCTGCAATCCTTTCCCGACCTTATCCTCGCCATGGCCATCGCCATGGCGTTGGGCGGCGGCATGGCCACCGTGATCGTGGCCATCGCCATCACGCGCATCCCCTTCGGCGGACGGGTCATCCGCTCCGTCGTGCTCTCGCTTAAGGAGATGCAGTACGTCGAGGCGGCGCGGGGCATCGGCGCCTCGCATCAGCGACTGATGTTTCGCCACATCCTTCCGCAATGCGTGGCGCCCTACCTCATCCTGGCGACCACCCATCTCGGCGTCGCCATCATCATCGAGGCGTCGCTCGGTTTCCTGGGCGTCGGCATCCCGCCGCCGACGCCGACCTGGGGCAACATGCTGGCCGATTCGCTGAACTCCGGCCTGGTGCCGCCGTGGTGGCTCGTGGTGTTCCCAGGGCTTGCGATCACTCTCACGGTGCTGGCCTTCAACCTCCTGGGCGACGGCATCCGCGACCTGCTGGATCCGAGGCTGCGCGGGTCGGTTTAATTTAGTCCGCGTCCTGCAATCGACATATTTGCCAATCAGTAATCGCCCCTCATGTTCCTCTCCCCCTTGGGGGAGAGGCTAGGTGAGGGGGTCATGGCTCGCGAAGATTACGACAGGCAGCGAGCACGTGAACTGCGTCGCAACGGCAGCCGTGCCGAACAGAAAGTCTGGGAACTCCTGAGGGCACGTCGCATCGCCGGCGCGAAGTTCCGACGTCAGCATCCCATCGGCCCATACTTCGCGGACTTCGCGTGCATATCACGTAAGCTCGTCATTGAAATCGATGGCGATCACCACGCTTTTCAAGTCGATGCAGATGCTCGCCGAACTGCCGCAATGGAGCGGGAAGGCTGGCAGGTCGTGCGCTTTTGGGCGAATCAGGTTGTGCAGAATCTGGAGGGCATATGGGCGGAGATCGAGCAGGTCATCGACGCCCATCCCCCTCACCTAACCTCTCCCCCAAGGGGGAGAGGAACAGGAGCCACTGACTCAGGCGCCGGCCAGCGGGAACTTCACCCCGTTGTCATGCAGATGGCACGAGGCGACATGGCCCGGCGTCACCTCGCGCAAGATCGGGACCTCGGTCTTGCAACGCGGCATGGCGTAGGGGCAGCGGGCATGGAAGTGGCAGCCGGGCGGCGGATTGATCGGGCTCGGCACGTCCCCGGTCAGGATCACGCGCTTGCGGCCGCGCGCGCTCGACTTGGGGATCGGCACGGCCGACAGCAGCGCCTCGGTGTAGGGGTGCAAAGGCATCTCGAAAAGAGAGCGCTTGTCGGTCATCTCGACGATGCGACCGAGATACATCACCGCGACCCGGTGGCTGATGTGCTCGACCACGGCGAGGTCGTGGGCGACGAACAGGTAGGACAGCTTGTACTCGTCCTGCAGCTCCATCAGCAGGTTGATGATCTGCGCCTGGATCGAGACGTCGAGCGCCGATACCGGCTCGTCGCCGACGATCAGCTCGGGATTGAGCGCCAACGCGCGGGCGATGCCGATTCTCTGGCGCTGGCCGCCGGAGAACTCGTGCGGATAGGCATTCGCCGCCTCGGGCCTCAGCCCGACGCGCTCGAACAGGGCGGCGACGCGCTGCCGGCGCTCGGCCGCGGTGCCGATGTTATGCACGATCAGCGGCTCGCCCACGATCTCGCCCGCGGTCATGCGCGGGTTCAGCGAGGCGTAGGGATCCTGGTAGATCATCTGCATGCGCCGGCGGTAGGGCAGCATGGCCTGCGGATCGAGCCCGGTGATGTCCTCGCCCGCCACCTTGATGGTGCCGTCGGTCGGCTCGAGCAGCTTGAGCAGCGTGCGGCCGACCGTCGACTTGCCGCAGCCGCTCTCGCCCACCAGTCCCAGCGTCTCGCCGCGGCCGATCGAGAACGACACGCCGTCGACGGCATAGACGTGGCCCGACACTTTCGAGAACACGCCCTTGTGGATCGGGAAGTGCTTCTTCAGGCCCGCGACCTCGAGCAGCGCGGTCATGCGGCACCCATGGCGGCGCCGCCGAGCACGCGATCGGCGTGCCAGCAGGCGATCCAGTGCCCGGGCCGCCGTTCTTCCAGCGGCGGCTTGTGCTGCCGGCAATGGTCGCTCGCCAGCCCGCAACGCGGCGCGAAGCTGCAACCCTGCGGCAGGTTGAAGAGCGAGGGCACCATGCCCTTGATCTCGTTCAGCCGCGGCCGCTTGGCGTCGCTGCGGGCGGCGTTGTCGAGATGGGGAATCGAGCCCAGCAGGCCCTTGGTATAGGGATGCCCTGGATTGTCGAACAGCTCGGCAGCCGACGCTTCCTCGACCTTGCGGCCGGCATACATCACCACCACGCGGTCGGCGTTCTCGGCGACCACGCCCATGTCGTGGGTGATCAGGATGATGGCGGTGCCGAAGGTCTCCTGCAGCTCACGCATCAGGTCGAGGATCTGCGCCTGGATGGTCACGTCGAGCGCCGTCGTCGGCTCGTCGGCGACCAGGACCTTGGGATTGCACGACAGCGCCATGGCGATCATGACGCGCTGCCGCATGCCGCCGGACAGCTGGTGGGGATAGGCGTGCGCCCGCCGCTCGGGCTCGGGGATCGAGACGCGGCGCAGCATCTCGACCGCGCGGTCCCAGGCCGCGCGCTTGCTCAGGCCCTGGTGCAGCGCGACGGCCTCGGCGATTTGCTTGCCGCATGTATAGAGCGGGTTGAGCGAGGTCATCGGCTCCTGGAAGATCATCGAGATGTCGTTGCCGCGGATGCGCTCCATCTCGGGCTCGCTGAGCTCGAGCAGGTTGCGGCCTTCGAAACGGATCTGCCCGCCGACGATGCGGCCGGGCGGGTTGGCGACCAGGCGCAGGATCGACAGCGCCGACACGCTCTTACCGCATCCCGATTCGCCCACCACCCCCAACGTTTCCCCGCTTTTCAGGGCGTAGGACACCCCGTCGACAGCACGAACTACACCTACCGGAGTGAAGAAATGCGTTTGGAGGTCCTCCATCTGCAGGACTGTCTGTGAGGACTCTACGGCGGTGCCGCCCACTACCCGCGGCGCCGGCTGGCGAGGATTCACGCGAGACTCCCTGAATTTTATCGTGTTAGCCTTGGCCCATACGGGGAAATGGGCAAAGGCCATCTGAGCACATCGTGCTCAGTCTGCAAAAGGCCAAATGGCCGTAAGGCTAATGGGAGGAAACAAAATGAGTAAGTCCAAGTCCAAGCGTAGGGGCGTAAGCCGTCGTGAGTTCGTCTTGGGCGGCACGGCGGCCGCCGTCACGCTTTATGGCACGCCGTGGCCCGCCCTGGCGCAGGGTGTGCCGCTCGAGTTCGACGGCTCGAAGTTCCAGCTCGCCGCTCCCGAGCCCAACCCGAAGTCGGGCGGCGTGCTGAAGTACGGCATCACCATGCGTCCGCCGCACTTCGACTTCCACCAGTCGGGCACCATCAACAGCCTGGGCAGCCAGGGCTGCATGTTCGACAACTTGGTGCGGCGCGATCCGCGCGATTCGGGCAAGACGATCATTCCCGACCTGGCGCATAGCTGGGAGATCTCCAAGGACGGCAAGACCTACACGTTCCATTTGCGCAAGGGCGTTCAGTTCCATGACGGCGCCGAGCTGACCTCGGAGGACGTCAAGGCGACCTTCGACCGGATCGCCAAGCCGCCGCAGGGCATCAGCATGCCGCGCAGCACGCTGTTCACGGCGGTCGAGGAGATCACCGCGCCCGACAAGAACGTCGTCGTCTTCAAGCTGTCGGCGCCGCGGCCGGCCGACTTCATCATGGGCGCGATCGCCAGCGGCTGGAACGGTATCGTTCGCAAGAAGACCCTGGAGGACAACCAGTACAACCTGCGCCGCGTCGTCGACATTCCCGGCACCGGCCCGTTCAAGAGCAAGCGCCGCGTCGAGAACGAAGTCTGGGTGATGGAGAAGAACCCCAACTACTGGAACAAGGGCCTGCCCTACCTCGACGGCATCGAGTTCTACCACGCCCTGCCGTTCTCGCCCGAGCTGGGCTCCGCGCTCCTGTCGGGCCGCATCGACTATGCCCGCCTGCTCGATCCGGTGAGCCAGCGCAAGGTCCAGTCGACCCAGGGCATGACGGGCCTGAACTTCTATCAGAGCGTCATTCAGGCCACCTGGATGAACAACAAGAAGAAGCCGATGGACGATCCCCGCGTGCGCCGCGCCTTCCACCTCGTGCTCGACAAGCCGGTGCTGGTCGACGTCGTGAAAGACATCGCGCCGATGATGGTTGGCGGCTTCATCTACCCGTTCTCCAACTTCGCCACCCCGATCGCCGAGCTCAACAAGCGGTTGGGCTACCAGGCCGATCAGACGAACTCCATCAAGGAAGCCAAGGCGCTGATGAAGGCGGCGGGCTACGAGAAGGGCATCCAGGGACTCGACTTCCTGGTCCGCGAGGTCGCCTCGTTCAAGCTGTGGTCGCAGGCCATCCAGGCCATGCTTCAGCAGACCCTGAACGTCCAGTCCAACATCCGCACCGCCGTCGAATCCGTGTGGTTCGACGACGTGAACACCGGCAAGTTCGACCTGGCGATCGGCGCCATCGTGTCGACCCTGCTCGATCCCAGCGACTACTTCAACGCCTGGTACAAGAAGGGCGGACCGCAGAACTACTCGCAGTGGGACAATCCGAAGTTCGCAGCCCTCCTGCCGCAGATCGACAGCGAGGTCGATCCCAAGAAGCGCCTCGAACTGATCCGCCAGGCGGAGATGGTCATGGAGGACGATCCCCCGCTGCTTCCCGTGTCCTGGGAGAAGATCAACGACGGCTGGTACAACTACGTGAAGGGCCACAATCCGAAGGAATATTTCGGCATCTACGACGTGGTGCGCTTCGATACGTTCTGGCTGGACAAGTAGCGGTCTGCCGCGCCATCAGCGGGGGATGCTGACCTTCTACTTCGCCCCCGGCTCCAGCTCGATGGCGGTGCACATCGCGTTGCACGAAACGGGCGCGCCCTTCGTGGCGCGCCCGATGTCGTTCGCCACCCAGGACATGCGCAAGCCCGAGTTCCTGGCGATCAATCCCAACGGCAAGGTGCCGACCCTGCTGATCGACGGTCGCGTGCTGACCGAGGTGGCCGGCTGCCTGTTCTATCTGGCGCGGACCTGTCCGCAGGCCAATCTGCTGCCGACGAACGACCCGGAAGCCGAGGCGCAGGTCGTGTCGTGGATGTCCTTCATCGCCTCGGCGATCCATCCGGCGCGCACGGCCGGCATGGAGCGGGCGCGCGAGGTCTGGCGGATCGCCGACACGCGGTTGGGCAACAACGACTGGGCGGTGGGCGGCCGCTACTCGATCGCCGACATCCATTTGTTCCGCCTGTACTGGCGCATCCGCGATGCGCTCGAGCCCAGGGCCGGCGGCTTCGCCAATATCGAGGCACACTACCAGCGCGTGATGGCGCGACCCGCGGTCAAGAAGACGATCGAGATCGAGGAGAGGATCGGCTACTCGCTGCCGCGCTAGGTGATACGACGCAAGTGCCGTGTGCCGATGAGGCGCTAAGGCCGCCTCTCACGAAACAGATGCTGCACGTCGTTCAATTGGCCCATGACGCCGCCGCCAACGGCGATATTCAGCATCTTGGCTAGATCGGCGATGTCGGCGTATTGAACGCGCGCCTTCGACTCGCGATGACGCCGCTGCATTTCCTCACTGCCATGATAGTCGATCGCCCACTTCTCGGAGATGGCGCCGCTGCTTCGGTTCGCCGCTGGTGATATGCAGACGACGCGCGCGTAGTGAAAGCCCTTGAGGCGTGCGACATGCCGGTTCATGACATGGTCGATGTCCTTTCCCAGAATGTCGATGTCGGAGAAGGCCTCGGCGAACTGCGAGCGGTAGCGCCGGCCGTCGACATGCACCCATAGCTGCATTCGCTCGTGGAGGATCGATGCTTCCGGGAGATTCCAGACCGGCAGCCTCGGATCGATGTCCGGTATCGTATGTGGCCCTACTATGTAACCGGGAGGATTCGGGCCATCTGGAATCTCCCTGACGATCGTACCGACATGCTGCTCGATCGCCGACAAATCGCGCGCGGCGACTGGAACACGCAAGCAGGCCGGCAGCCCCGCCGCCCACGGCATTTGCGCAGCCTCATGGTCGATCACGTCAAGCCTATGTGCTTCTCGTTCAGCGCACCGGGCGCACCTGCAACGCCGTCACCGTCGACTAGGCGCCATTCAGCACCCGCCACACCTTCTCCGGCGTCACCGGCATGTCGATATGCGTGACACCGAATTCGCTCAAGGCGTCGACCACGGCGTTCATCACCGACGGCAGCGCGCCCGCACAGCCCGCCTCGCCGCAGCCCTTCACGCCCAAAAGGTTGGTCTTGCAGGGCACCGAGTGGTTCTGCACCGACATGTCGGGCGCGTCGGCGGCGCGCGGCAGGGCGTAGTCCATGTAGGAGCCGGCGACCGGCTGGCCCTGCGGGTCGTAGACCGTGCGCTCCATCAGCGCCTGGCCGATGCCCTGCATCACCCCGCCATGGGCCTGGCCCGCGGTCAGCATCGGATTGATGACCGTGCCGAAGTCGTTGACCATGGAGTAGCGCACGACCTCGATCACACCGGTGTCGGGGTCGATCTCGACCTCGGCGATATGGCAGCCGTTGGGGAACGAGAACGGCGGATTGTCGGAGACATGGCTGACGTCGAGCGACTGCGGCACGTCGGCCGGCAGCTTCAGCCCTGAACGCAGCTTGTCGGCCAATTCGAGGATGCCGATGCCGCGGTCGGTCCCGGCGATCGTGAAGCGCCCTCGGACGAACTCGATGTCGACCGCCGAGGCTTCGAGCACGTGGGCAGCGATCTGCTTGCCTTGCTCGATCACCTTGTCGCCGGCTTCGAGGAAGGCCTGGCTCGCGACCAGTGCCGACTTCGAGCCGCCGGTGCCACCGCCGACCTTGAGCTGGTCGGAATCGCCCTGCAGCAGGCGAAAGCGCGTCACGGGAATGCCGAGCTTGCCGCCGAGCACCTGGGCAAAAGGCGTGGCGTGGCCCTGGCCGTAGTCGAGCGTGCCGCTCAGCATGGTGATAGTGCCGTCGGCCTCGAAGCGCACGCCGCCATACTCCTTGGCCGGCGGGCCGGTGACTTCCAGGTAGGAGCCGATGCCGCGGCCCCGCAGCTTGCCTTTGGCCCGGCTCTCGGCCTTGCGCCTGTCGAAACCCAGCCAGTCGGCGGCGGCCAGCGCCATGTCGAGCACCGTGGTGAACTCGCCCGAATCGTAGTTCATGGCCGACGGCGCCTTATAGGGCATCCGCGAGGGCGCGATGTGGTTGCGCCGGCGCAGCTCCACCTTGTCGATACCCATCTCGCGCGCCGCCGTATCGATCAGGCGCTCCATGTAGTAGTTGCCCTCGGGCCGGCCGGCGCCTCGATAGGCGCCGATCGGCGTGGTGTTGGTGAACACCACCTTCGAGTTCACCTCCATCGCCGGCGTGGCGTAGACGTCGATGATGTTCTTCACCGCGTTGGTCGTGGCCGGCATCGGCGGATAGATGTAGGCGCCGGCATTACCCGTGCCGGTGAGCCGCACGGCGAGGAAGCGACCGTCCTTGTCGAGCGCGAGCTCGGCCACACGCTGATGGTCGCGACCGTGATGGTCGCTCAGGAAGCTTTCGGAGCGCTCGTCCGTCCACTTGACCGGGCGGCCGAGCAGCTTGGCGGCGAGCAGCAGCGGTCCGTACTCGGGATAGACCTGGCTCTTCATGCCGAACGAGCCGCCAACGTTGCCGGTCAGCACGCGCACCTTGTCGGGCGGCACGTTCAGCACGTCGCGGGCGAGACCGCCGCGCAGGCCCATCACCCCCTGGCAGCCGACATTCAGCGTGTAGCGTTCGGTCTTGGCGTCCCACGAACCGATGGCCGAGCGTGGCTCCATCGGGTTGACGACGATGCGGTTGGAAACGATCTCCAGGCGCGTCACGTGCGCCGCTTCGGAAAACGCCTTCTTCACCGCCTCGGCGTCGCCATAGTGGAAGTCGAGGGCGAGGTTGCCGGGAACGTCGTCATGGATCTGCACAGCGCCCGCCTTCAGCGCCTCGGCGGGCGTGGTGACGGCAGGCAGCTCCTCGATGTCGAGCTCGACAGCTTCGGCGGCGTCCTTGGCCTGCACGGCCGTCTCCGCCACGACGCAAGCCACGGCTTCGCCGACGAACCGCACCTTGCCCTTGGCCAGCGACGGGCGCGGCGGCGTCTTCATCGGCGAGCCGTCGCGCTGCGGGATGTTCATCGGGCACTTCAGGGGGCCGAAGCCCGCCTTGTCGAGGTCGGAGTGGGTGTAGATCGCCAGCACGCCCGGCATGGCACGCGCGGCCTTCGTGTCGATGCCTTTCAGGACCCCGTGCGCGATGCGGCTGCGCACCATCACGGCGTAGGCCTGGCCCGCGAGGTTGATGTCGTCGGTATAGCGGCCCTGGCCGCGCAGCAGCGTCGGATCCTCCATGCGCGGCACGGGCTGGCCGACACCGAATTTCATCAAGGCGAGCTCGGTGTCGTCGTACGAGTTCATGAAATGCTCCTCATATTCCTCTCCCCCTTGGGGGAGAGGTTAGGTGAGGGGGTCAACACAAAGGCTGCCTCCTGCATCACCGCCTCACCCAGCCTCTCCCCCCAAGGGGGAGAGGAGCATGAAAGGCGTGGTTCGCCCGCTGCTACTTCAGCGGCGAGTAGTTCGTCGGCAGCAGCAAAGTCGAGTGCATCTCGGCGAGCTTGGCCGGGCCCTTGGCGAGATACGCCTGCCACGCCGGGTCCTTCATCGCCGCGGCGCGCGCCTCGAAGCGCTCCTGCAGGTTCTTGTAGCGCCAGAGGTGGATCCACTCGTTGGGCTGCGGGAATTCGCCGGTCCACGCGCCCCAGATCGGCGAATACTTCTCGCGCGCCTCCTTCACCTCGAGGAAGTCCTTGCCGTACTGCTGCGCACCGCCCAGCACCGTGCGGTAGATGCGCAGCTCATAGACGTTGCCGGTGGTGCCGTCGCTGGGCTTGATGTCGACCACGGGGTTCATCACGCGCAGGTCCTGGCGCTGGATCCACGGCCGGATGGTCGGGACGTACTTCTCGGTCCAGTCCTTGTTCTTCGCGAGTTCGCCGCGCAGCCGTTCGCGGTCGTTCAGGCTGTCGTACTTCCACAGATGCCAGATCTGGTTCAGCGCGCCGAACTCGGCCGTCCAGTAGCCGTGATTGACGCCGTAGTTGTTGCCGCGCGCCGGCCGACCGATCGTCTCGGCAGCCTTGAGGTAGTCCGGCATCTTGCCGGGAACCAGGGTGTAGCAACGCAGTTCGTAGACCATATGACCTCTCCCCTCACGGATGTGGGTTCTTGGGCGGGTGTGCCCGCACGGCTTCTTCGTTGATATCGGCGCCCCAGCCCGGACGGGTGGGCACGATCAGTTCGCCATTCTGGATGACCGGCGGGTGCGTGACCAGATCGTCCTTCCAGGGCACGTCGTCGATATCGATTTCCATGATACGGAAATTCGGCATGGCGGCGCACAGGTTGGCGCTCATCAACGTCGACATGTGGCCGTAGAAATTGTGCGGCGCGCAGTTGATCTCGTACGGCTCGGCCATCGCCGCGATCTTCACCGATTCCAGAAGGCCGTTCCACGGCACGTCGATGATCGAGACGTCCATCGAGCGGTTCTCGAAGAACGGCCGGAACTGGCGGCGGCCGAACAGCGATTCGCAGGAGGCGATGGGCATGGGCGCGCGGTCGCGGATCAGGCGCAGGCCTTGTGGGTCGTATGAATCGATCTCCAGCCAGAACAGATTGTAGGGCTCGCAGGCGCGCGCGACCTTGATGTAGCCCTCGGTTTTGAAGTTGAAGTTGCTATCGAGCAGGATGCCCATCTCGGGACCGGCGCCCTGCCGGAATGCCGCCAATCCATCGGCGATGGCCGCGAGCGTCGCGCCATCGGCATTTAGCTCGGGATAGCCCGGCCCGCGCGCGAATCCGGGCTGATGCATGTTGGGCGGATCGAGATCGAAGCGGAAGATGTTGGTCTTCAGCGCCTTGAAGCCGCGCTCCTTCACATGCCTGCCGAGCTTCACGAGATCATCGAGCGAGCGCACCGGCTCGACGCCCATGACGTCGGCATTGCGGAAGCGGTAGCTGCCGCAATGCGACCAGTAGAGCGGCAGGCGATCGCGCACCGGCCCGCCGAACAGCTCGTACACCGGCACGCCCAGCGCCTTGGCCTTGACGTCCAGAAGGGCGTTCTCGATCGCCGCCATCGCCTGCTGGTTGAGTCCGCCCGGCGCCTGGCGGGTGATGCCCTGCTGGCGCGCCATGATGCGCTCGATCGGCCGCGGATCGTGGCCGATCAGGTCCTGGGCCATGCGGCGGATCACGGCGGTGAGGCCGGCGCTGCCATAACCCTCGTTGTATTCCGACCAGCCGATCAGCCCTTCATCGGTGATAATCTTGAGGAACGAAAAGTCGCGCCAGCCGGCGTTGCAATGAAGATCCTCGATCTTGACGATTTTCATGGGTGTTTCCCCTCCGCAGGCCGCCAGCATAGACTGGAGATGGCCATTGCGGGGAGAAACCATGCCGCTTCACGGCAAGGGAATGCTGATCGTGTTCTGCGAGGTGAAGGCGCGGGACGAGCGCGACTTCAACGAGTGGTACAATCGCGAGCACATCGACGAGCGGGTGAACCTGCCGGGGTTTCACCGCGGGCGTCGTTATGTCGCCGTGCGCGGATCGCCGAAGTATCTCGCAACCTACGAATGCGACACGGTCGAGGATCTGGCCACGCCGGGCTACCTGGCGCTGCTCGCCAACCAGACGCCGTGGACGCAGGCAACAATGGCGAAGTTCACCAAGTTCACGCGCCTCACCGTGCGCGTGCAGGCCGATCGGGCGCACGGCGTCGGCGGCGCCGTGGCGGCAGTGCGCTTCACGCCCGATCCGCGCGTCCGCAAAGTCCTGGTCGAGTGGCTGAACGAGACGGCGCTGCCCGGGGCGATCGAGCGGGCCGGCATGGTCGGTGCCGTAGCCGGCGAAAACGATCTCGAGGTCGCCAACGCGCCGTTGCAGGCCAAAAGCATGGACTCGCCCCGAGCCGACGAGGCGGAATGGGTGGCCTTGCTGGAGGGCAGCGATGCCGGCGTCGTCGGCGCGGCGGCACGGGCGACCTTCACGCTGGCGAAGCTCAGGCATTTTGGCGTAACCGTGGCGCCGACCATCGGCACCTATCGTTTCCTGTTCGGGAACCAGCGTTAGGCGGCGTGATCGGCGTCCCGGGCAATGACACAAGTTTGACCCATCGTTGACCGACCCATCGCGTAAGGTCTGCGGGTGACCGCCAAGCAGAAGATCTTCTGGCTGCGCCTCGTGACGCTGATCGGGCTCTGCCTGCCTGCGCTGGAGCTTGCCTGGCGCTGGTACAACGGCGATCTCGAGCCGCGCACGGTGACGCTCGCCACGCATGCGACCGGCGACTGGGCCGTCATCTTCCTCATGCTGTCGCTCGCCATGACGCCGGCGCGCACGCTGTTCGATTGGATGCCGCTGATCCATGTCCGCCGCCGCATCGGCGTGGCGGCCGCGCTCTATGCCGCGGCGCATTTCCTGATCTATGTGCTGGACCAGAAATGGAACCTGCTGGTCGTCGCCACCGAGATCATCAAGCGCTTCTATCTCGCCATCGGCTTTGTGACCCTGATCGCCCTGGCGCTGCTCGCCATAACGTCCACCGACGGCTGGCAGAAGCGCCTCAAGCGCAACTGGAAGCGCCTGCATTGGCTGATCTATCCGGCGGCCGCCGTCGCCATCGTGCACTTCTTCATCCAGTCGAAGATCAAGATCGGCGAGCCCGCCTTCGCCGCCGGTCTGTTCGCCTGGCTGATGCTGTGGCGCGCCTGGCCGGCGAAGCTGCAGCGCAGCTACCTCGGCCTGGCGCTCCTGGGTGTTGCGGCAACGTTCGCCACCGTGGTCTTCGAGGCTGCATGGTACTGGCTGGTGAATGGCCGCGATCCGACCGTTGCGCTGCTGGCCAACCTCGATCCGGAGCTCGCCTTCCGCCCGGCGCAGAAGGTGCTGATCGCCTCTTTGCTGGTGATCGCGGCCGTGGCGCTGCGGCGCCTCGCATCGGCTGCAAACAAGCTCTGGACGAAGCGCTATATCCAGTCGACTATACCGGCTCCGTGATCGCCGGAGGTTGGCATGTCGAAGAGACGGAGTTGGCTCGGCCTGGCGCTCGCCCTGTCGATGGTGCCGGGGCTCGCCCAGGCGCAGGGCAGCGTCGTCGTCTTCGCCGCCGCCAGCCTCAAGAATGCGCTCGATGAGATCGCCGCGACCTGGTCGAAGGACACCGGCAAGCCCGCGCCGAAACTCTCGTACGCCGCAAGCTCGGCGCTGGCCAGACAGATGGAACAGGGCGCACCAGCCGACATGTTCATCTCCGCCGATCTCGACTGGATGGACTATGCGGCGGGCAAGAACCTCGTAAAGGCCGACACGCGCTTCAACCTCTTGGGCAACAAGATCGTCCTGATCGCACCCAAGGAGACCAAGACAGCGACGCTTGCCATCACCGGCAGCGACCTTGCCAAGGCGCTTGCGGGCGGCCGCCTGTCGATGGCCAATGTCGACGCCGTGCCGGCCGGCAAGTACGGCAAGGCGGCCCTGGAGAAGCTCGGCGCATGGAACGCGGTGAAGGACAGCATCGCCCAGGCCGAGAACGTTCGCGCCGCGCTGCTGCTGGTCGCCCGCGGCGAGGCACCGCTCGGCATCGTCTACAGCACCGACGCCGCGGCCGAGCCCGGCGTGACGACCGTCGCCACCTTCCCGGACGATTCGCATGCGCCGATCATCTACCCCGCGGCGCTCACCAAGGACGCCAAGAACGCCGACGCTAAGGCCTTTCTCGATTTCCTACGCAGCGCCAAGGCCCGCACCGTGTTCGAGAAGCAGGGTTTCACGGTCCTCGTGCAGTCAGCCTCCTCGACATGACGCCGGAGGAATGGACGGCGGTCAGGCTGAGCCTGCTGGTCGCCGTGACGGCGACGCTCGCCAGCCTGCCTTTCGGCATCGCCATCGCCTGGCTGCTCGCGCGGCGCCAGTTCTGGGGCAAGAGCCTTCTGGACACGCTGGTCCATTTGCCCTTGATCCTGCCGCCCGTCGTCACGGGCTACCTGCTGTTGATTTCGTTCGGCAAGCGCGGCCCGATCGGCGCCTTCCTCGACCAGGCCTTCGGCATCGTCTTCTCCTTCCGCTGGACCGGCGCCGCACTCGCCTGCGCGGTGATGGGCTTTCCCCTGCTGGTGCGCGCCGTGCGCCTGTCGATCGAGGCGGTCGACGTTCGCCTGGAAGCAGCGGCCGGCACGCTCGGCGCCAACCCGCTCTGGGTGTTCGCCACCGTCACCCTGCCGCTCTGCCTGCCCGGCGTGATCGCAGGCGCCATCCTGTGCTTCGCCAAGTCGATGGGCGAGTTCGGCGCCACCATCACCTTCGTCTCCAACATCCCCGGCGAGACGCAGACCTTGCCCTCGCTGATCTACACCCTGACCCAGGTGCCCGGCGGCGACGCCGGAGCCATGCGGCTGACCCTGGTGTCGATCGCGATCTCCATGCTGGCGCTGCTGGGCTCGGAGCTGCTGGCGCGGCGCATCGGCGTCCGGCAACTGGCGACATGAGCCTCGACGTCGACATCGACCATACGCGTGGCAGCTTCCACATAAGCGCGCGCTTCTCGGCAGCGCCCGGCCTGACGGCTCTGTTCGGCCGCTCGGGCTCGGGCAAGAGTACCCTGGTCGACATCGTCGGCGGACTTGTCAGGCCGGATCGCGGCCGCGTCGCCGTCGATGGCCAGGTCCTGGTCGACACGGAGCGCGGCGTTTTCGTGCCGAGCCATAAGCGCCGCGTCGGCTATGTGTTCCAGGACAGCCGCCTGTTCCCGCATCTCAGCGTGCGCCGCAACCTGCTCTATGGCCGCTGGTTCAACCGCGAGCCCGGCAGCGGCGCCGCCGACCTCGGCGCGGTCGTTGAGCTTTTGGGCATCGGCCATCTGCTGGAGCGGCGCCCCGATTCGTTGTCGGGCGGCGAGAAGCAGCGCGTCGCCATCGGACGCGCCCTGCTCGCCCATCCGCAGGTCCTGCTGATGGACGAGCCGCTGGCCTCGCTCGACGAGGCACGGCGTAGCGAGATCCTGCCCTACATCGCCCGCCTGCGCGACGAGGCGGGCGTGCCGATCCTTTATGTCAGCCACTCGGTCGCCGAAGTGGCGCGGCTCGCCACGACGGTGGTGATCCTGACCGACGGCAAGGTCACGGCGGTCGGCCCTGTCGGCGACATCCTTTCCCAGGCCGACTCCGGCGACGGCGGCAGCGTGGTCGAGGCGACGGTCGCCCGGCACGACGAGGCCTTCCAGCTCACCGTGCTCGCTTCGACGGCGGGCGAGCTGCAGGTGCCGAAGCTCAGCGCCTCGGTCGGCGACACCGTCCGGGCCTACATCCGGGGCCGAGACATCATGCTCTCGCTGAAGGCGCCCGAGGAGATCAGTGCGCTGAACGTGCTGTCGGGACGCGTGGCGGCCATCGCACCCGCCGCCGGTGGGGCGCAGGCCGAGGTCCGGCTGGATTGCAACGGCGCGGCGCTCACCGCGCGTCTTACGGCCAAGTCGGTGCGGCGGCTGGCCCTGACGCCGGGCAAGCCGGTCTATGCCGTGATCAAGAGCGTCTCGTTCGAACGTTCATGACTGCTGCCTCCGTCACAGGAGCCTGACGATGCCTCACCTCAGCATCCGCATCGATTTCGACGACGAGGGCCGGCTCGGCCCGGGCAAGGTAGCGCTGCTGGAAGGCATCGCCCGCGAGGGCTCGATCTCGGCGGCCGGCCGGGGGATGAACATGTCGTACAAACGCGCCTGGGAGCTGGTCGCCGACATCAACGACAGCTTCAGCGAGCCTCTGGTCGCCGCCCAGACCGGCGGCAAGGCGGGCGGCGGGGCGCAGCTCACGCCGCGCGGCGAGGAGCTGGTCCGCCACTACCGCGCCATCGAGCGCAAGGCGCTGTCGGCGACGGCCGCCCATCTCAAGGCATTGCAGGCGATTTCCCGCAACCGACGCAGGAAATGACGCTATCCTCCGCGGGAAAGGGAGGTCCGCCGTGGCGAGGATGAAGGTCCGACGAGGCATGCCGAGCGTGGCGCTGGACAAGACCGAGTTCGCGCGTCGCCTGCGCCACCGCTTCTACGATCCCGCCTTCGGCCCGGCCGAGAGCGAGATCGAGCGCATCATCGACCTCGCCTGGGACGGCTATCGGGAAGACCGCAAGGCGCCGCGCACGAAGCCCGCCGGCCCGGGCTACGCCGATCCCGCCTACGAGCTCTCGATCGAATGGTCCGAGGCGAGCCGCGCCATCGAGCAGGCGGAGCGGGAACACAAGGCGCGCTCGTCGAGGTCCCGCATCCTGCTGGTCAATGGCTCCTCGCGCAGCGACCAGACCTGCCCAGGCGAGATGTCCAAGTCGTGGCGGCTGGTGCAGCTCGCCCAGCAGGTCTTTGCCGAGGAACGCGGTCTCGAGGTCGAGTTGCTCGATCTCAGCCATCTCGCCTCGGAGTACGGGCGCATCATCCATCCCTGCAAGGCCTGCGTCTCGACGGCGATGCCGCTCTGCCACTGGCCCTGTTCCTGCTATCCCAATCACGCGCTTGGCCAGCACAACGACTGGATGAACGAGATCTACCCCATGTGGGTCCGTGCCCACGGCGTCATGATCGTGACCCCGGTCAACTGGTATCAGGTGCCCGCGGGCCTGAAGGCGATGATCGATCGCCTGGTCTGCGCCGATGGCGGCAACCCGGATCCGACCTCAACCGGCGGCAAGGATCCGCAGAAGGCCAAGGCTCTCGAGATGAAAGGCTGGCCCTATCCGCGGCATCTCGCCGGACGCGCCTTTTCCGTCGTCGCGCACGGCGATGCGGCCGGCGCCGAGACCCTGCGCCGCATCCTGGTCGACTGGCTGACCGACATGGGCCTGGTCTCGGCCGGGCATGCCGCCGAGCTCGACCGCTACGTCGGCTACTACGAGCCCTATGCCACGAGCCACGAGGCGCTCGATCGCGACAAGGCTTTCCAGGAGGAGACGCGCAATGCCGCGCGGGCGCTCGTCGCCGCCGTGAAGCTGTTGCGCCAGGGCAAGCTCGCCCCGCCGGACGCCCGGTTGCGCGACATAAGGCCCAAGTAAGACCCTGCGAGGAAACGATGTCGCCGCTCTTCCTGCCATTGTCGCCCCGTTTCATCACCCTGACGCTCGCCGTCGTGGCGGTGCTGATCTTCGGTACGGCGCTCGCCTTCGATCAGCGCTCGATCATCCTCGCGATCTGCCTCGGCATCTCGATCTTCCTGGTCATCGTCGGCATCGTCGACCTCATCCAGAAGTCGCACGCGATCCTGCGCAACTATCCGATCGCCGGGCACCTGCGTTTCATCTTCGAGGCGATCCGGCCGGAGATGCGCCAGTACTTCTTCGAGGACGAGAAGCACGGCATGCCGTTCAGCCGCGACCGGCGAGCCGTGGTCTACCAGCGCGCCAAGAACACCCTGGACGTGCGCCCGTTCGGCACCGAGTACGACGTCTATGCCGCCGGCTACGAATGGATGGCACATTCGATCGCGCCGGCGCCGGTCAGCGACGAGCCGCATCGCATCCTGATCGGCGGCCCCGAGTGCACGCAGCCCTACTCGGCCTCGATCTTCAACATCTCGGCCATGAGCTTCGGCGCACTCAGCGCCAACGCCATCCGCGCCCTGAACGGCGGCGCCAGGCTCGGCGGGTTCTATCACGACACCGGCGAAGGCGGTTACAGCCCCTATCACCGCGAGGGCGGCGGCGACATCGTCTGGGAGATCGGTTCGGGCTACTTCGGCGCGCGCCACGACGACGGCACCTTCTCGGCCCAGCGCTTCGCCGAGGGCGCCAAGAATCCGCAGGTCAAGATGGTCGAGCTGAAGCTCAGCCAGGGAGCCAAGCCGGGTCATGGCGGCGTGCTGCCCGCGCCCAAGGTCAGCCAGGAGATCGCGCTGACACGCGGCGTGCCGATGGGCCAGGACTGCATCTCGCCATCGCGCCATTCGGCCTTCTCCACGCCGATCGAGATGATGCAGTTCATCGCCGAGATGCGTCGCCTGTCGGGCGGCAAGCCGGCCGGCTTCAAGCTCTGCATCGGCCACGAGTGGGAGTTCCTGGCGATCTGCAAGGCCATGCTCGCGACCGGCCTCTATCCCGACTTCATCGTCGTCGACGGCAAGGAGGGCGGCACGGGCGCCGCGCCCATGGAGTTCGTCGATCATATCGGCAAGCCGATGCGCCAGGGTCTCTACTTCGTGCACAACGCGCTGGTCGGCATCGGCGTGCGCGACCGCATCAAGATCGGCGCCGCCGGCAAGATCATCACCGCCTTCGACATCGTCCGCGCGATGGCGCTGGGCGCCGACTGGTGCAACGCAGCGCGCGGCTTCATGTTCGCCGTGGGCTGCATCCAGTCGCAGCACTGCCACACCGACCGCTGTCCGACCGGCGTCGCCACCCAGGATCCGACCCGCCAGCGCGCGCTGGTCGTGCCCGACAAGATCCAGCGCGTGGTCAACTTCCATCGCGCCACCGTGCACGAGCTCGCCGAACTGACGGCGGCGGCGGGACTGGAGCATCCCAACGAGTTCAAGCCGATCCATATCTCGCGCCGCGTCTCGCCGAAGGAGGTCGTCACCTTCGACGATGTCTATCCGGCCCTGGGCCAGGGCTCGCTGCTGGCCGGCACGGCGCCGCCGCGCTGGACCCAGCCCTGGAACATGGCGAACGCCCATTCGTTCCGCGCCGTGACCTTGTAACCCGCGCAGCGGACTTGGAATCAAAGTCTCCCGGATCTCGCGCGTCCTCGCGCGCGGCCCGGAAG
>JAEWIV010000224.1 GCA_023386865.1 Pseudomonadota bacterium | reverse complement strand
TCCCTACCCTCCCCCGTAAGGCGGGGGAGGAATAAGAGGTGCGCTAAGCCGCTTTCGCGATCTTCAGCTGGTCGTCGAGATCGTCGGCGATGAAATTGCGGACCACTTCGTCCAAATCCTTGTCCGTCTCGAAGCCGAGCGACCGGGCGCGCCTGGAATCGATGCCCTGGGGCCAGCCGTCGCAGATCTTCTGGATGGCGGGATCGTGCTGCCACGTCACCTTGCCGACCTTGCGGTTGCCGGCGTGGCGACCGACAGCCTGCTCGAGCTCGCTGGCGGTGACGTTGATGCCGTTCAAGAGCAGGGTGCGGCCCGGTCCGAAGGCGTCGGGCGGCAGATCGTGCAGGCGCACGAAGGCGTCGACCGTCTTGCGTGGGCTCAGCACCACCATGATGGTCTGCGGCGTCACCGGACAGATGACGTCGATGCCCGTCAGCGGCTCGCGCACCACCGACGAAGCCCAGGTCGACGCCGCCTTGTTCGGCAACCCGGTGCGCACGCAGATCGTCGGCAACCTCACCGAGGTGCCGCGCAAGAATCCCTTGCGCGTATAGTCGCGGACCAGGAACTCGCCGATCGACTTCTGCGCACCGTAGGAAGTCTGCGGCGTCAATGCCGTGTCGTCGGTCACCGCCGGCGGCAGGTCACCGCCGAACGCCGCCAGCGAACTGGTGAAGACCACACGCGGGTTGGTGCCGAGCGCGCGACAGGCTTCCAGGATATTGCGAGTGCCGTCGAGGTTGACGCGATAGCCGAGGTCGAAGTCGGCTTCCGCGCCGGCACTGACGACGGCTGCGAAATGGAAAACCGTAGCCGCCCCCTGCACGATCGACTGCACCGTGGCGAAATTGGCGATGTCGCCGGCCAGGGTCTTGACGCGGGGATCGTCGAGGCCGGGACCGCTCGCCTTGCCGACGTCGAACAGCACGAGCTCGCTCACCCGTTCCGGCTTGCCTGAAGGGCCGGCGATACCGCCGTCCTGCAGCAAACGCCGTGCCAGCTTCTTGCCCAGGAATCCCGCGCCGCCGGTGATCACCACCTTCATGTCGTCTCCGTCCGCTTCCATCCGTCGAAAATGAAAGTGTGCACAGATCGGCCGCCGCAGTCTATGTTGGCTGCAATGGCGGGAAGCAGCGAGATCGTGGTTTTCAAGGATGCCCTGATCATCCTGGGCACCGCCGCTGTCGTCGCCCCCGTCGTCCACCGCCTCAAGATCAGCCCCGTCCTCGGCTTTTTCGCCGTCGGTGCGGCGCTGGGACCGCACGGTCTCGGCCGCCTGGCCGACCATTCGCAGGCCATCGACTGGCTCACCGTCACCGGCGAAAAGCAGATCGCCTTCATCGCCGACCTGGGCATCGTCTTCCTGCTGTTCTTCATCGGCCTGGAACTGTCGATGCGGCGCCTGCTGACGATGCGCCGACTGGTGTTCGGCCTGGGCGGGTTGCAAGCCGTGCTGACGACGATCGCGATCAGCTTCGCCGCGCTGTGGTTCGACCAGCCGCCGGCTGCCGCGCTGATCATCGGCGCCTGCCTGGCGCTGTCCTCGACCGCCCTGGTCATGGAAGTGCTGTCGGGCCAGCGGCGCATGATGTCGACGACCGGCCGCACCAGCTTCGCCATCCTCCTCGCGCAGGACCTCGCCGTGGTGCCGCTGTTGTTCCTGATCGGCGCCCTCGGGAGCGCCGCCGACTCGACCTCGGTGGCGCAAGGCGTGGTCATCGCCCTGGTCGAGGCCGCGATCGCCATCGGCGTGATCGCGGTGGTCGGCCGGCTGGTGCTGAAGCCGCTGTTCAAGCTGGCCGCCGGCACCGACAACCCCGAGTTCTTCATGGCTGCCACCCTGCTGATCGCCGTCGGCTCGGGCGTGATCGCAGCCTATGCCGGCCTGTCGATGGCGCTGGGTGCGTTCGTGGCCGGCCTGCTGCTCGCCGAGACGAGTACCGGCGCGCCGTCGAGGCCATGATCGACCCCTTTCGCGGCCTGCTGCTCGGCGTGTTCTTCTTCTCCGTCGGCATGCACATCGATCTCGGCTTCATCTGGCGGGAGCCCCTGCTGGTGGCAGGGGGCTTTCTGGCGATGATGGTGGTGAAGTCGGTGCTGCTGACGCCGCTCTGCCGCGCCTTCGGCGTGCCGTGGGGACCGAGCGTCGAGAGCGGATTGCTGCTGGCGCCGGGCGGCGAGTTCGCCTTCATCGGCATCGGGCTGGCCGTGCAGTTCGGGCTGATCGCCGCCGACGTGTCGGCCGGCATTCTCGCCGTGGTGTCGCTCAGCATGGCCGCCCTGCCCTTCATCGCCCTCCTGGCGCGCAGCGCCGGCCGCCATCTCGCCCGCACGGCGCCGTCGGACGTGCCGGTAACCGTGCTACCGCCTGACGACCATGCCAAACGCGTCATCGTCGTCGGCCACGGCCGCGTCGGCCAGCTCGTCTGCGGCCTGCTCGAGGAGCACGACATTCCCTACATCGCCGCCGACCGCGACACGGTGCTGGTCGAGCGGTGGCGCAAGCTCGGCCGGCCGATCTACTACGGCGACGCCTCCAACCACCTGTTCCTGCGGCGCTGCGGCATCGACGAGTCGACGGGCGTGATCGTCACCCTCGATACCTCGGCGGTCGACGACGTGGTGCGGGCCGTACGCCAGCGCCGGCCCGACGTGATGATCGTGGCTCGTGCGCACGACGCGCAGCATGCGCGCCATCTGTATACGCTCAAGGTCACCGACACGGTGCCCGAAACCATCGAGGCGAGCCTCCAGCTCGCCGAATCGGCGCTGGTCGGGCTCGGCGTTCCGATGGGCCTGGTGATCGCCTCGATCCACGAGCGGCGAGAGACCGTGCGGCGCGAGCTGCAGACGGCTGCCGGCACCGCCTCGTCGGTCACCGAGCAGATTCGCCAGGCCCGGCGCGACTGGGTGTTGAAGTCGCAGCGCAAACCATGAGGAAGCCTTGAAGATCATCAGCTGGAACCTGCTCAGGCTCACCGGCGCCGCCGTCGACGACGTGGCGGCGCTCGCGCGCTACGAGAAGCCCGACGTGCTTCTGATGCAGGAGGCAACCAAGGAGATGGAGGAGCTGCAGGCGATCCTCGGCGGCCATTTCCACCGCCTGTCGTGGCTCGGCCGCATTCATGGCCTGGCGGTATGGAGCCCGCATCGTTTCGCGGCGCCGCGCGCGCTTTCGCTGCCCGCCTCGCGCCTGCCCGGCCGCTTGCCGCGGCGGCGCGCGCAGATCGTGCAGGTCGGCGAGATGACGTTCGCCAACGTGCATCTCAGCCACGGACAGCTTCTCAACCGCCGCCAGCTCGCGCGCATCGCCGCGGCGCTGCGCGGCAAGCCGTCGGCGATCATCGGCGACTACAACATCGTGGGACCGGTGGTGCTGCCGGGCTTCACCGACGTCGGCCCGCGCGAGCCGACCCACTATGCCAGCAACGTCGTGCCCTTCCGTCTCGACCGCTGCCTGGTGCACGGCCTCACCTGCCGCATTGCCGATGCGCTCGCCTTCGGTCCGTCCGACCACCGACCGATCCGCCTGGAGCTCGGGCTCGTCGAAGGATGGGGGCTGGAAAGAGGCCTGCGGGCGCGGCCGGAGCATCGCTGGATCAGGCGCGACCGGCTGGGACGGCTGTATCGATAACCGGCTACAGGTAAGGTTGCAGCAGCCTGGCCGCGCTGTTGCGCAGGCGGATCGCCAGCGGGTCGCCGTCGAGCTCGGCGAGCGTGAGACGCCGCGCGGTGGGGGCGATGGCGGAGATCTTGGCGGCGAAGTCGGCGTCATGCAGCTCGACATTGAGCTCGAAATTCAGGCGGAAGCTGCGGGTGTCCCAGTTGGCGCTGCCGATCAACGACCAGACTCCGTCGATCACCATCAGCTTGGAATGATCGAAGGGCGCGGCGGTGAGCCAGACTTGGCAGCCGGCCTCGATCAGCGGCCGGAGCGGAATGCGCCGCGCCCAATCGAGGATGGCATGATTGGAATGGTCGGGCAGCACGACTTCGACCTTCACACCGCGCAGAGCCGCCAGGCCCAGCGCCATGGTCAGCGGATCGGGCGGCAGGAAGTACGGGGTGACGACGCGCACCGACTTTCGCGCGCAGGAAATGGCGTGCAGCGCCACGTATTCGATCTGCTCCATGTCCTCATCGGGACCGGACGTGACGACGCGCGCCGTGACCGGCCCGGCCTTGTCGAGCGGCGGGAACCACTTCTCGGTCAGCAGCGTCTCGCCCGTCGTATACAGCCAGTCGTCGGCAAAGGCGTCGGTGAGCTGCTCGACGATCGGCCCCTCGAACCGGAAGTGGGTGTCGTGCACGATGAAGGGCGGGTTGTCGGCGCGAACATTCTCGGCGCCGATGTTGATGCCGCCGGTGAAGGCCAAGCGGCCGTCGACCACCAGCACCTTCCGATGATTGCGCAGGTTCACGAAAGGCATGCGCCAGGGAAAGTAGGAGTGCAGGAAGCGGGCGACGGGGACTCCAGCCTTGCGAAGGTGGTTATAGGTACCCGACCAGAAGTAGCCGCCGCCGACGCCGTCGATCAGCACCCGCACCTCGACGCCGCGGCGCTGCGCCTGGATCAGCGCCTGATGGAAGGCCTCGCCCGCCTTGTCGGCGCGGAAAATGTAGCTCGCCAGGCCGACGCTCTGCTGCGCCGCCGCGATCGCCGCCAGCATGCGCGGATAGGCCTCGTCACCGCTGCGCAGGATCTCCACGGCGTTGCCGGGCTCGCACGGCAGCCCGGTCAAGCGGCCGATGGCGAACTCCAGCGGCGTCAACGGGTCGTCGAAACCGGCAGCCGCCAGGGTCTCTTCGGAGATGGCCATAGGCAGGCGCTGCCGGCGCAGCCGCTGGGCGCGGCGCTTGACCCGGTTGATGCCCATGGTGACGTAGAGCAGAGCTCCGAGGAACGGCGACAGCCAGGCAATCCCGATCCACGAGACCGAGGCGGCGACATTGCGCTTGTAGAGCAGGACGTGAACCGTCACGAGGATCGCGATGCCGACATGCGCCAGCACCGCTCCCGTGCCGACGAGCGTTGTCAGGCCGAGGTCGAGAATCACGCCGAGGGTATAGCAGAAAAAATACTTCCTCCCCACGAAGTGGGGAGGTGTCGGCGTCCCACGCC
>JAEWIV010000005.1 GCA_023386865.1 Pseudomonadota bacterium | reverse complement strand
GCGCAGCAGCCAGTCGCTGAGCCGGGTGTCGCCCGAGGCGCGGGCCAGGGCCACCGCGCCGACGGCCAGAATGACCGCCACCGTCGCATCGCCGTCGAGCTTGCGCTTCTTTGCGCCGGCGATCTCGCCGATCGCCGCATGCAGCAGGTTGGCGTAGGCGAGCCGCGCCGGCAGCGGCGCGCGGCCGATGTCGGAGGGCAGGGCGGCCAGCACGCAGGTCGGCGCGCTCGCGACCAGCTCGGCCTTGTCGAGATAGGCCTTCAGGACGGCAGCGGGAGCCGCACCGCGCAGGCGGCTGCGCAGGCCGGTTCCGGCGATCACCGCTTCGGTGAAAAGGTCGTCCTTGGACTTGAAATGGGCATAGAACGCGCCGCGCGTCAGGCCGGCGGCCAGCATGACGTCGTCGATGTTGGTGCCGGCGTAGCCGCGCAGACGGAACAGCCGGCCGGCATGGTCGAGGATTTCGGCCCGGGTGCGGGCGGTTCGGGCGGGGTTCTGAGGCATAATATGTCGATCATCATATCATATGATCATCGACATATCACAGCCTAAGCCGTCGACTGCGCGGCGCTGGTGGCGGCGTCGCGTTCGGCGAGGTTGAAGACCTCGACGAAGGCCGACGGCGGCTGTGCCCCGGAAACCGCGTACTTGCGGTTGACGATGAAGCAGGGCACGCCGTTGATGCCGAGGCGGCGGGCGTAGACGTCGGAGGCGACGACCTCCTGGCGGCCCTTGTCGCTCATCAGGTAGCGGCGGGCGCGCAGTTCGTCGATGCCCACGCGCACCGCGCACTCGACCACCGTCTCCATGTCGCCGATGTCGCGGCCTTCCTCGAAGTAGAGCTTGAACAGCTCGCCCACGGTCTCGTCCTGGACGTTGTTCTTGGCGCTCCAGTGGACCAGGCGGTGCGACAGCACGGTGTTGGGCGTGCGCCGGATGCGGCTGAACTGGAACTCGATGCCGGCCTCGCGGCCGCTCTCGGCGATCGCCTGGTAGATCTGGCGCGGCCGGTCGCCGCCGCCGAACTTCGCGCGCACGTAGTCGTCGCGCGTCATGCCCTCGGCCGGCATGTCGGGATTGAGCTGGAACGGGCGCCACGCCACGGCCACGTCGGTGCGGCCGCTCTGCGCCAGGGCGCGCTCGAACCGCTTCTTGCCGATGTAGCACCAGGGACAGATCGTGTCGGAAACGACGTCGACGTAAATCATGCTGCAAGCCTACGCCTTTCGCGCCAGTGCAGAAAGAGAGCCGAGGCCGCGACGACCCCCAGGGCGACGGATGTCAGCCATGCAGCAGCGGGCCACCCTCCGGACGCAACCAGCGCGCCGGCGATCGGCGGACCGATCAGTCCGCCGATGTTGGAGCCTTGCATCATGAGGCCGGTCGAGGCGCCGACCAGCTCGGGCCGCGGCGAATGGACGGGCAGGCTCGCGAACAACGTGCCCGGCACGACACCGATCGCCGCCGAGTAGAGGCCTGCCAGCACCAGGCGCCAGAGATCGGGCACGCCGTCGATGAAGATGCCGGCGGCGCAGAACGCCATCGGGAAGGCTGCACCGGCGATCACGACGGCGCGCGGCAGGCCGCGCTGCAGCAGCACGCCCGCCAGCAGGTTGCCGAAGACGTTCACGGCGGTGACCAGCGCGGTGACGATCGCGGCCGTCGAGGGGGAGAAGCCCAGCCGCTCGACCTGCAGGGTCGGCAGGAAGCCCACGATCGCCAGCCAGCAGCACGAATAGGCGCCGAAGCAGAGCGCCAGCGTCAGCGGTCCGCCGCTGGTCGCCACTTCGGCCGTCTCGTGCAGGATCGGCCGGCGACTGGCGGGCTCGGCGTCGAGCTCGCTGCGTCGCGCGGCGCACAGCAGCAGGGCCAGCAGCATGACCGCGGATGCCGATGCCGCCACCAGCCAGACGGCGCGCCACGACGTGCCGGGCAGGATGACGGCTGCCGCCAGCATCATCGCCCCCGCGCCGGCGGGCATGTAGCAGCTCCAGATCGTCATCACGCGATGGCGGTCGCCGAGCGCGGTGAGCCGCAGCACCAGGGTGGGGATCGACACGGTGACGACGATGAAGCCGATGCCCTCGAGGAAGCGCCAGGCCAGCAGCAGATCGATGCTGCCGGCGAAGGCGCCGAGCAGGCTGGCGGCGCAGCCGAGCGCCGTGCCCAGCACGATCAGCCGGCGATGGCCGAAACGGTCGACGGTGAGCGCGATCGTCATGCCGCCCACGGCCGCGGTCATGTTGACCAGCGACAAGAGCCAGCCGGCCTGGCCGAGACTGGCGCCCAGAGTGCCGCGGATCGACGGGATCGAGGGCGGCACCTTGCCGACATGGAAGGCCGCCACCATGCCGGCGGCGACCAGCAGGCCGACCAGCCCCCACGATGTGCGCGATCCGCTCAGTACTGCACCCGCGCTGTCATGGCCCCGTCGACGATGAAGTTGGTCCCGCTCACGAACGAGGCCGGGGCGCCGGCGAGGAAGACCACGCACGCCGCTACCTCCTGCGGCGTGCCCATGCGACCCGAGGGATTGCGCGCCAGCATGCGCTTGTAGCGCTCGGCGCCGGCATCGCGTTGTCGGCCCCAGGTGTTGCCATCCTCGAGGATCGTGCCCGGCGACACGACGTTGGCGCGCACGCCCTTGGGCGCCATGTCGATGGCGAGCGATTTCACCATCGGCATCAAGGCCCCCTTTACCGAGCGGTAGGGCGAGGTCGGTCCCGACACCTCGACGAACGACACCGTGCCGATGACCGTGAGCGTGGCGCCGAGGCCGGTCTTCTCGAGGTGCGGCCGCACGTGGTGGACGGCGTTCACCGTCGAGACGATGTCGACGTCGATCGCCTTGCGCCAGCCTTCCTCGGTGTCCTCGGTCCCCAGTGCACTGACATTGGCGACGAAATGGTCGACGCCGCCCTGGGCAGCGAAACCGTCGATCCACCGCTTCAGCGCCTTGTTGTCGGTGACGTCGAGCGCCGCGCCCTCGACGCGGTGCTGCAGGGATCGCCATTCGTCCTCGCGCTCTTTCACGAGCTTGGCGTCGCGCGCACAGAAGCCGACCACCGCGCCCTCGCCCAAGAAGGCGTCGACGATGGCGCGGCCGATGCTCTTGGTGCCGCCGGTGACCAGGACGCGCTTGCCCTCGAGACCGAGATCCATTGTTTCCCCCTTCATCGGCGCTCGCCTATAAGGCGGGGCATCAAACTAGGGAGTGACGGCGATGTCCAAGCGATTCGACCTGACGGGCAAGGTTGCCCTGGTCACCGGCGCATCGTCGGGCCTCGGCGTGCACTTCGCGCGCACGCTTGCCGCCGCCGGCGCATCGGTCGCCATCGCGGCGCGGCGCGCCGACAGGCTCGCCTCTCTACAGGCGGAACTGCAGAAGGCGGGCGTGAAGGCTGTCGCCGTCGAGCTCGACGTGCAGTCGGGCGACTCGATCGCCGCGGCGTTTGCCGCGGCGGAACAGGCCCTGGGCCCGATCGACATCGTGATCAACAACGCCGGCATATCGATCGTGAAGCCGGCGCTCGAGATGCCGGTCGAGGATTGGGATGCCGTGGTCAACACCAACCTGCGCGGCGCCTGGCTGGTGGCGCAGGCGGCAGGCAAGCGCTGGCTGATGGCCAAGCGGCCCGGCGTGATCGTGAACATCGCCTCGATCCTGGGCCTGCGCACGATCGGCCAGGTCGCGCCCTACAACGCCTCCAAGGCGGGACTGATCCACCTCACGCGCGCACTCGCCATGGAATGGGCGCGCCACGATATCAGGGTGAACGCGATCTGCCCGGGCTACATCGAGACCGAGATGAACAGCGACTTCTGGAAGACGCCGGCCGGCCAGCGCCTGATCGACCGCATCCCGCAACGGCGCATCGGCAAGCCCGAGCATCTCGACGGCGCGCTGCTGCTGCTCGCGTCGGACGCCGGCAGCTTCATGACCGGCAGCGTGCTGACGGTCGACGGCGGTCACACGGTGAGTTCGCTCTGATCACCAGCCGTTGATGCGGTCGTAGACGTCGACGACCGATTTGCCACCATCGAGTTCGCTGTCGACCACGTAGTAGCGGTCGTAGGCGGCGGCCGTGATGCAGGCATGGTTGGGCAGGATGCGCACGCGCGAGCCGATCGGCAGGTTGCCGTAGGGGATCGGCTCCTCGGCGCCGACGAAGCCGTGCTCCTGCGAGCAGGCGACGACCGCCATGTCCTTGGCCGGTGCATCGACGATGGTTCCGTACCCGACCTGCGGCTTGAACTCTTGGGCGCTGATGTCCTTGGAGAGCGCCAGCGCGCCGGCGTCGACCAGCACCTGGTTGCGATGCGGGTAGTGGCCGATCACCGACGCCAGCACCGACAGCGCGAGGTCAGACGGCGCGCACGAGCCGATGTATTCCTGGTCGAGATCGTTGAAGCAGTAGACCCCCGGCCGCATCTCGGTGATGCCGGTGAAGTCGCGGCTGTGCGTGGCGGTCGGCGTCGAGCCGCCCGACACGATCGGGCAGGGGATGCCGACGGCGCGCAGCTTCTCGGCCGCGCCGACGATCGCCTGGCGCTCCTGCTCGGCGACCTTCGCAATCCCGTCGGGCGTGCTCTCGTGGTAGGAGTGGCCGGCGTGGGTCATGACACCCGCCAGCTCCACGCCCGGCGCCGCGTGCAGGACGCGCGCTATGTCGAGCAGGCCGGGCAGCTCGGGGTAGGGCAGGCCGGCGCGGCCGCCGCCGCTGTCGATCTCGATGAACACCGAGAAGGTGTCGCCGTTCTTCGCGGCATCGGCAATCGCCCTGGCAACGGAGAGATTGTCGGTCACGCACCTGAGGTTGACGCCGCGACGGCGCAGCTCCGCAATGGCCGGCAGCTTGGACGGGACCACGCCCACGCCATAGAGGATGTCCTTGAAACCGCCGTCGGCGAAGTAGCGCGCCTCGGCCAGCGTCGAGACGGTGATGCGCCCGTCATGGCCCTCGACCGCCATGCGGCCGACCTCGACCGATTTCGCGGTCTTGAGGTGAGGCCGCAGCATGACGCCGGCGTTGCGAAGCCGGTCGCTCATGCGCTTGAGGTTGCGGCGCAGGATTGCCCGGTCGAGAATGAGGGCAGGGGTCGGCAGGTCATCGAGGGTCTGGGCGGCCATGTCGAGAGCCTAGCATGCCGATCGAGAACGAACGAAAGTTTGTCCTGAGGGACGATGGCGACCTGGAGCCGCGGCTCGCCGCGCAACCCGGCGTAACCAGGAGCTTCCTGCGCCAGGCCTATCTCGACGTCTCCGGCATGCGCATCCGCTCGGTCGACGAGGGCGGGACGATCCGCCACGTCTTCACGTACAAGCGACCGGTCGACGGCCAGATCGTCGAGATCGAGACCGAGATCAGCGCGGTCGATTTCGAGCGGCTGTGGTCGCAGCGCCGCGAGACCTTGCAGAAGCTGCGCTACTCGTGGGCCGACGATCCCTTCCACTGGGACGTCGACTTCTTCAAGACCGACGACAACCGCACCTACTTCACTCAGGCGGAGGTCGAGATGCCAGAGGAGCAGACCGAGCCGCCGCCGCTGCCGCCGAGCCTCGCCGACCGCCTGCTGGCGATGGCGCCGGCCGGCGATCCGCGGTTCGCCTCCAAGCGCCTGGCCGACCAGACACATGCCGAGAAGCTTCTGGCCGAGATCAAGAGCAAGGGGAGGATCGAGTGAAGATCGCGCGTATCGACACGCATTCGGTGAAGGTGCCGTACACCTTCGGCGGCAGCCACAAGGGCGAAGGCCTGCGCACCTGGACGACCAACAACATCCTGCTGGTGCGGGTCGAGACCGACAGCGGGATCGTCGGCTGGGGCGAGGCCTTCTGCTACGCCTGCACCGACGCCGTGCGCGCGGCCGTGCACAACATGATCGCTCCGATCGCGATCGGCCAGGACGCGCGCGACATCGCCAAGCTCTCCTACGACCTGCAGCAGAAGCTGCACCTGTTCGGCCGCTACGGCATCACGATCTTCGCGCTGTCGGGCCTCGACATCGCGCTGTGGGACATCGCCGGCAAGGCGGCCGGCCTGCCGTTGCACCGGCTGCTGGGCGGCGCGGGCCGCGACAAGCTGCCGGCCTACGCCAGCCTCCTGAAGTACCGCGATCCCGAGAAGGTCGCGGCACGCACCAAGCTCGCCGTCGACGAGGGTTACCGTCACGTCAAGCTGCACGAGACCGAGGAGGCCGAGGTCAAGGCGGCGCGGCTGGCGGCGGGCGACGACGTCGCCATCATGGTCGACACCAACTGCCCGTGGACGCCCGAACAGGCGCGGCACATGACCTTGAAGCTGCGCCAGTACGACCTGCACTGGCTGGAAGAGCCGATCTTCCCGCCGGAGGACTTCGCCGCCATCGCGCGGCTCCGCGAGGGCACCGGCGTGCCGATGGCGGCCGGCGAGAACAACTGCACCTCGTTCCAGTTCCGCGACATGCTGGCCGCTGGCGCCGTCGACTATGCCCAGCCCAGCGTCACCAAGGTGGGCGGCGTCACCGAGTTCCTGAAGGTCGCCAACCTCTGCGATGCGGCCGGGGTGACGCTGATGCCGCATTCGCCGTATTTCGGACCGGGCTTCCTCGCCACCCTCCACCTGCTGGCCGCGCACGGCGGGCCGGGCGGCATGATCGAGCGCTACCACCTCGACCTCGAGGCCAGCCTCTACGGCGAGCTTGTCATGCCGGCCGACGGCGGCTTCGTCGTGCCCGACGGGCCAGGACTGGGACGCGATCCCGATCCCGCCGTGCTCAAGGCCTATTCGTCATCCTGAGCGCAAGCGAAGGATCTCATCGCCGCTTGCCGCTCAGGGTGACCGAGCCGGCCGGTTCCTCGGCACCTGCACGATCGGCCACGGGTCGGGCAGCTGGCCGACCGGGCAGTCGATCAGCACCGGGCCGCCGCGGGCGATGCCGCGCGAGATGGCGACGCCGAGCTCCTCGGGCGATTTCACGCGCTCGGCGTGCAGGCCGAAGCTTTCGCCCAACTTGACGAAGTCGGGATTGCGCAGGTCGCTCGCGATGGTGCGGTTGTTGAACGACTGCTCCTGGATGCGCTTGACGTTGCCGTAGGCGCCGTCGCTGAACACGACGGCGACCACGCCGATGCCGTGCTGTGCCGCCGTCGCCATCTCCATGGCGGTGAACAGGAAGCCGCCGTCGCCGCTGATCGACACGACGGGCGTGTCGGGCTTGGCGACCTTGACGCCGAGCGAGGTGGCGTAACCCCAGCCCAGCGTGCCCTGATAGCCGGTCGACAGGAAGGTGCGCGGCTTGTAGGTCGGCCAGGCCAGTCGCGCGACGTAGCCCATCTGCGTCAGCTCGTCGACCAGGATGCCATCCTCAGGCAATGCCTTGCGGATGGCCTCGAGGTAGGCGACCTGGGGCGCGAGCTTGTCGCGCACCGCCTTGTTGGCGCGCGCCTTGATCTCGGCCACGTGTTCGGCGCGGCCGTTCGGCTTGGCCGCGTGCTTGCCCAGCCGGTCGGCCAGCGCCTTCATCGTCGCCGCGGCATCGCCGATGATGCCGATCTCCGGCCGCCGCTGGCGGTCGAGCTCCTCGCCGTCGATGTCGACGCGGATGATCTTCAGCTTGTCGTCGAGGCCCCAATTCTGCTGCTGGGGCTGCAGGCGGGTGCCCACGGCCAGCACCACGTCGGCCTCGCCCCAGTACAGGTAGCCGGCCGGCATGGTGACCGACAGGCGATGGCGGCCGTCGATCACACCCTGGCCCATGCGGCCGGTCATGACGGGCGCGTCCAGCATCTCGGCGATGCGCGCGATGTGCTCGCCCGCATCCTGGGCGCCGCCGCCGACCACGATCAGCGGCTTTTGCGCCCCGCCCAGAAGCTTGGCGGCGCGCTCGACCGCCTCCTCGTCGACCGGGCACGGGTCGGCCTTGGCCGGTGTCGCGATCAGCTCGACCGGCGCCTTGCGCGCCCAGGTATCCATTGCGCATTCGAGGGCCACCGGCCGCCGTCGTCCGGACAGCAGGCGACGGAAGGCTTCGTTCACCAAGGCAGGCGCAGCGGCCGGCGAGGTGATGCGGTCGGCCCACTTGGTGAGGCCGCGCATGATCGCGAGCTGGTCGGGCAGTTCGTGCAGCAGGCCGAGATTGCGGCCGATCATCGCCTGCTGGATCTGGCCGGTCAGCGCCAGCACCGGCGCGTTCGCCGCATAGGCGGTCGACAGCGCGGCCGTGGTGTTGAGGAAGCCCGGGCCGGGCACCACGACGTAGGCCGACGGCGATCCCGTCGCCATGGCGTAGCCCAGCGCCATATAGGCACAGGCCTGCTCATGGCGGGCATGGATCGGCCTGATCGCGTTGGTCCGGTCGTACAGGGCGTCGAAGAACGCATCGTTCTGCACGCCGGGCAGGCAGAAGATCGTGTCGATCCCGTTCACTTCCAGCATCGAGACGACGGCTTGGGCGGTGGTCAGCGTGTTCATGCCGCAAGCCTATTCTGTTTGCCCGACCGGCGGAAATCCGGAAAATATTCGCTCTGCCACGATCGGAAGTAATGCAGCCGGCGCCGGCGGGCGATGCCCGCGCCTCTAGTCGACGCGAGCCCCCGATGCCTTGATGATCGGCGCGAGCCGCGCTTCCTCCGAATCGCGGAAGGCGAGGGTGTCGGCGGGCGAGCGCCAGATCGCCGTCGCGGCGAGGTCGAGGAACTTGCCCTTGAGATCCTCGCTCTCCAACGCCTTCTTCGACAGCTCCGACAGACGTCCGACGACGTCGGACGGCAACTTGGCCGGCCCGGTCAGCGTGGTCCAAGAGTTGATGTCGAAGCCCGGCAGCGTCTCGGCGATCGCCGGCACGTCGGGCACGACCGGGGTGCGCTCCTTCGACGTCACGCCCAGTGCGCGCACCTTGCCGGGCCGCGACTGCGCCAGCGCCCCGGGGATGTTGTCGAAGATCATGTGCACCTGGCCGGCCAGCAGGTCCTGCATCGCAGGAGCGGCGCCGCGATAGGGAACATGGATCATGTCCACCTTCGCCATCATCTTGAACAGCTCGCCCGACAGATGCAGCGTCGTGCCGTTCCCGGCCGAGGCATAGGAGTACTTGCCGGGGTTCTTCTTCAGCAGCTCGATCAGCTCGGCGACCGTCCGGGCCGGCAGGTCGAGGTTGACCACCAGCATGTTGGGCAGCTGCCACATGGTCGAGACGAAGGTGAAATCGGTCCGCGCGTTGAACGGCAGCTTGGCGTAGAGGGTAGGGGAGATCGCGTGGCTGGCGATGCCGCCCAAGCCGAGCGTGTAGCCGTCCGGCGCGGACTGTGCCAACGCGTCCATGCCGACATTGCCGCCCGAGCCGCCCTTGTTCTCGACGACCCATTGCTGGCCGCTGAGCTCTGCCATCTTGGCGCAGAAGATTCGCGACAGCGTGTCCGTGGCGCCGCCGGCCGGAAACGGGTTGATGTAGCGGACGGCCTTGGTGGGATAGGTACCCTGGGCCGACACGATGGCAGGCGCGGCGAGCGTTCCGCCCAAGCCGGCAAGCACGACCCGCCGTCCGACGCCACTCTTTGCACTCTTCACTTTGTTTCCTCCCTGGAAGCAGCGCGAAGGTGCCAAACGGGGTGCGGGCCGTCGACGGCTTTCAGCGGAATTGGCGGTTTGCACCTCGCTGCCGCTTGAAAAGCCGCAAAATGTTGGCACCTTGGTCCCGTACCGCGGAACGGCTGTGGAGCCGGCACTCGGGGCAGGTGTGAGGAAGGAAATGCGCGGGTACTTGGGCGGGATTGCGCGGTCGCTCGCATGCGCGGTGACCATCGGTTGGCTAGGCGCGGGCGAATTCGCGCCCTCGATGGCACAGCAAACCCCGCGTCAGCCGCAACCGCAGCAGCAGGCCAAGCCTTTCGACGTGTGCAAGGGCATGACCGGCGCGGACGCGCCGACGAAGCTCGCGGCGTGCACCGTGGCGATCAAGGACGGCAAGCTCGCTCCGAACGACCTCGCGCTGGCCTATCTCAATCGCGGCCTGTCGGAAAGCGGGCCGGGCAGCGACGCTCGATCGAAGGACGACTACAAGGCCGCGATCCGCATCTACAACGAGCTGATCCTCGCCTCGCCGATGAACCCCTACTACTACACCCAGCGCGGCGTGATCTATCAGACGATCGGCGAAGCCGACCGCGCCATCCTGGACTACAGCGACGCCATCCGGCTCGCGCCACGCGAGACCTATCCGCTGATCAATCGCGGCGTCCTGCTCTATCTCAGGAAGGACAACAACGAGGGCGCCATCGCCGACCTCACGGCAGCGCTCAAGATCAAGCCCTGCGAGGTCTCGGCCTGGGCCAATCGCGGCATCGTCTACCGGCGCAAAGGCGAGATCGACAGGGCCATCACCGACTTCAGCGACGGCATCAAGTGCCTGCCGTCCAAGATCGAGCCGATCCGCCAGCACCTCGTTTCCGACGCCGTCACCAGCCAGCTGTCGGCCCAGCAGGACCAGAACACCCTGGTCCTGCAGGCGGCTTTCATCCATTTCCAGCGCGGGCTCGCCTATTACGACAAGCTCCAGTACGACAAGGCGATCGCCGATTTCAGCGAAGCCATCCGCCTCAATCCCCTCGATGCCTCGGCCTATGTCGGGCGCGGCGCCGCGTATCTCAACAAGGACGAGCCGCACAAGGCCATCGCCGACTTCAGCGAGGCGATCAAGCTGTCGCCCGGACAGGCCTTCGCCCATCTCCAGCGCGGCATCGCCTACCACCGCGTCGGCGAGGCCGACAAGGCGCTCGAAGACTACGGCGAGGCGATCAAGCTCACCCCCAAGGATCCGACGCCCTACGTCAACCGCGGCATCGTCTACTACACCAAGAAGGGCCAGTACGAGGCTGCGATCACCGACTTCAGCCGGGCGTTGGAGCTCAATCCGAAGGAGGTCAACGCGCTGATCAACCGCGGCATCACCTACCGCCAGCGCGGTGAAACCGACAGGGCGCTCGCCGACTTCGGCGAGGCGATCCGCCAGGGTACCCGGACTTCCGATCTGCTGCGCCTCGCCAGCCAGGCCGAACGCGGCCGCGATCCCGAGCTCGCCAGGACGGCCGACCAGGTGGCGCACGCCTATTACCAGCGCGGGATGGCGCGGATCGACAAGCAGGACTACGAAGGCGCGCTCGACGACTTCAACCTGAGCATGCGGATCAACCCCAGGGAGCCGCGCGCCTATCTCGGTCGTGGGGCGGCCAACCTGAAGAAGGGCGACCACAAGCAGGCGGTCGGCGACCTCGATGAGGCGATCAAGCTCGCGCCGGGCCTGGCTTTCGCCTACTTCGAGCGCGGCACGGCCTACCATGCGATCGACGACTTCCAGCACGCCATCGCCGACTACAGCGAGGCGATCAGGCTCGATCCCAAGGACCCGATCACCTTCATCAACCGCGGCATGGCGCTGACCTACGTCGACAAGATCGACGAGGCGCTGGCCGACTTCGATACCGCGCTGCATCTCAGTCCCGAGAACGTCAACGCCTACATCCATCGCGCCTTCGCCTACGCGCTGAAGCGCGAGTTCGCGCGCGCCATGGGCGACATCGACGAAGCGGTCAGGCTCGCACCGACCAGCGCCACAGCCTATTTCTATCGCGCCCAGATCCTGGCGTTTCAGGGCGATACCGAGCGCGCCATCGCCGACTACGACCGGTCGATCAAGCTCGACCCGAAGAATGCGCGCGTCTACGGCAATCAGGCCATGCTCTACAACTCGATCGGCGACTACGGCAACGCCGTCGCGAACCTCGACCAGGCGATCAGGCTGAGACCGCGCGAAGCCGTTTTCTACCTCAACCGCGGCGTCGCCCATTTCGGCCTGGGCCAGTACGCCAACGCGATCGCCGACTACGACGAGGTACTGAAGCTCGATCCGCGGAGCGGCGCCGCCTACAACAACCGCTGCCTGTCGCGGGCGGTCCTCGGCCAGGACTACCCGAAGGCGATCGCCGATTGCACCGAGGCGCTGCGGCTTCAGCCCAACGATCCCTACGCCCACGACAATCTCGGCATCATCTATCTGAAGCAGGGCGACTATGCGAAGGCGATCGTCGAGTTCAACGGCTCGCTGGGGATCGACGCCAGCCGAGCCCGGGCGCTCTACGGGCGCGGGCTGGCGAAGACCAAAAGCGGCGACGCGGCCGGGG
>JAEWIV010000515.1 GCA_023386865.1 Pseudomonadota bacterium | reverse complement strand
GAGCAGCGCCGACAGGTGACCGGCGAGAGCCGGCGCGGTGAACTCGGCATGCGGTATCACGATGCAGGCGCCCGCCGCCTCGAAGGCGCGGGCGTTGGCGGTCTGATGGTCGTCGGCAGCGTACGGATAAGGCACCAGGATCGAGGGCCGGCCGATGGTCGCGAGCTCGGCCACGGTCGAAGCGCCGGCGCGGCCGATCACCAGATGCGCCGCCGCCAGCCGCTGCGGCAGGTCGGTGAAGAACGGCGCCAGCTCGACGACGACGCCACCGCGCGCGTAACGCTGACGTACCTTGTCGAAGTCCTCGGCGCGGCACTGCTGGACCAGGCGGACGCGGGAACGCAAGGCCTGCGGCAACGAAAGGATCGCCTCCGGCACGACCTGGCCGAACGACGCGGCACCCTGGCTGCCGCCGAACACGACGAGATCGATGACGCGACCGTCGCCCGGTGGGCGGTAGGGCTGGTCGCGCAGCAGGCGCACGGTCTCGCGCACCGGATTGCCGACCAGGCGGGCGCGGCCGTCGCCGTCGCCGACGAAGCGCGTGCGATCGAACGACGTGGCGATGCGCTCGACGCCGCCCAGCACCATTCGATTGGCGCGGCCGAGCACGGCGTTCTGCTCGTGCAGCATCGCCGGCAGACGGCGCAAGCGTGCGGCCACCATGGTCGGCACCGAAGCGTAGCCGCCGAAGCCGACGACGGCCGACGGCCCGATGCGGCCGAGCGCCCGCCTCGCAACGAACAGACCGAGGCCGAGCGACAGCACGGCCTTCAGCCGCTGGCCGAGCGAGCCGCTGGGGCTGGCCGAATGGATGTAGTGGATCGGCCGATGGGACAGCGCCCCCTGCCACTGCCGGCCCCGCGCGTCGGTGACCAGGGCGAACGGCACGCCACGCGCCTCGAGCTCGCCGGCCAGCGCCTCGGCCGGGAACACGTGCCCGCCGGTGCCGCCTGCAGCCAGGACCACGGGGCGCATGGCCATCACACCGCCTCCCGCAGGCCGGCGTGCTCGCGGGTGAGCGACAGCAGCATGCCGAGACAGATCGCCATCGCCAGGGCCGAGGAGCCGCCGTAGGAGATGAACGGCAGGGTCATGCCCTTGGCCGGGATGAGCTGGATGGTCGAGGCCATGTTGATCGCCGCCTGCAGGCCGAACTGGACGGCAAGCCCGGTGGCGGCGAGCGTGATGAACAGGCTGGTCTCCTTCGAGGCGCGCGACATCGAGCGCATGGTGACGAAGGCGAACAACGCCAGGATCATCAGGCAGACGACCAGGCCGAACTCCTCGCCCGCAACCGCCATCACGAAGTCGGTATGGGCATCGGGAAGCTGGGCCTTCACCGTGCCCTCGCCCGGCCCGCGGCCGAACAGCGAGCCGTTCATGAAGGCTTCCAGCGAGGTATTGACCTGGTAGTTGTCGCCCGACGAGGGATCGAGGAAGCGGTCGAAGCGGCTGCGCACATGGTGGAACGTGAAGTAGGCACCGACCAGGCCGGCGGCGCCGCCGACCACGCCGAAGGCCGCGACCCACATCGGCAGTCCGACGACGAAGAGCTGCGCGGCCCACACCAGCGCCACCACCACGCTCATGCCGAGGTCGGGCTGCATCACCAGCAGCGCCAGCACGCCGCCGACCAGCAGGGTCGACAGGATGTAGCCCGGCGCCCGCCGCTCGGCGCGGCTCTGCGCCAGAAGCCAGGCCGAGATCACCGCCAGGCTGGGCTTCACGAATTCCGAGGGCTGCACGCTCGACAGGCCGGGCACCGCGATCCAGCGGCGCGCCCCCTTGATCTCGATGCCGATAACGAAGGTGGCGGCCAGCAGCAGCACGCTGCCGCAGAACACCAGCAACGCCAGCCGCCGGATGTGGCGCGGCGAGGCGAGCGAGATCGCCAGCATCAGCATCAGGGCGATCGGCAGGAAGAAGAACTGGCGCTTGGCGAACACGAAGGAATCGGCGCCGATGCGCTCGGCGGCGGGCGGCGAGGCGGCGAGCGTCAGCATGACGCCGAAGGCGATGATGCCCAGGATGGCGCCCAGCGACCAGCGGTCGACGGTCCACCACCACTGGCCGATCACGCTGCGGTCGTCGCGCGGTACCTGGATCACGCTGCTCTCCCCAAAACCTGCGCCCCCGGCAGGGCACGCGCCATGGCGCGGAAGGCATCGCCGCGGTGCTCGTAGCTCTTCCACTGGTCCCACGAGGCGCAGGCCGGCGACAACAGCACCACGGCGTCACCCCCGCCGCCGAGTTGGGGTGCCTCGCGCTGCGCCCGCTCGTGCGCGGCGTCGAGCGCGGACTTGAGGTCGCCGCAGCGGCTGTAGGCGATCTTGCCCTCGAGCTGACCGGCGAACAGCTCGGTCGCCTCGCCGATCAGGAAGGCGTGGCGAATGCGGTCGAACCACGGCGCCAGCGGCGCCACGCCGCCCTCCTTCGCCTGGCCGCCCAGGATCCAGTAGATGTCGCGATAGGACGACAGCGCGCGCGCCGTGGCGTCGGCGTTGGTCGCCTTGCTGTCGTTGACGTAGACGACGGCGCCGACGGCGGCGACGCGCTCCTGGCGGTGCGGCAGCCCGGGATAGGTCTTGAGACCGGCGACGATCCTCTCGCGCGGCAGGTCGATCCAGCGGCAGGCCGCCCAGGCGCAGGCGGCGTTCTGGGCGTTGTGATCGCCCGGCAAGGTCGGCACGTCGGCGAAATCGACGGTGTAGCCGTCGGCATCGATCAGCATGCCGGCGCGATACGATATGCCGCCGGCGACGGGCGTCTCGAGCTTCACCGGGACAACGGGGACGCGGCGCCGGGACAGCTTTTCATGGACCGCGCGAGAGGGCTCGTCGTCGATGCCGATCACGGCGCAGTCGTCGGCCTGCTGGCGGGCAAAGATGTTCTCCTTGGCGGCGACGTATCCCGCGAGATCGCCGTGGCGGTCGATATGGTCGGGCGTGATGTTCAGCCACACCGCGACATGGGCGCGGAAGGTCTCCAGCAACTCGAGCTGGTAGGAGGACAGTTCGAGCACGTAGATGCCGCCCTCGCCCAGCGGCGCGAGGTCGAGCGCGCCGCGGCCGATATTGCCGCCGACCTCCGAGCGCACGCCGGCCTGCCGGAGGATATGGCCGATCAGGGCCGTCGTCGTCGACTTGCCGTTGGTGCCGGTGATGGCGACGTACTTCGCCTTGTCCTGGGCACGCGCCAGCAGCTCGATGTCGCAGATGATCTTCCTGCCGGCGGCGCGCGCCGCGGCGGCCACCGGATGCGGCTTGGGAAACGTGCTGGGAATGCCCGGGCTGATGACCAGGGCCGTGATGCGCGACCAGTCGATGCCCTGCGGGTCGGCGACGTTGAGGCCGGCCTTCACGCCGGCATCGCGCGAGGCGTCGTCGTCGTCCCAGCAGCTATAGTCGATGCCGGCAGCCTTGAGGGCGCGTCCGGTCGCCAGGCCGGAGCGCGCCAGCCCCAGCACGACGAACGACGAGCCCTTGAGGATGCCGAGATCGATCATCCCCTCACCTCAGCTTCAAGGTGGCGAGGCCGGCCATCGCCAGGATGGCGGCGATGATCCAGAACCGGAAGACGATGGTGGGTTCGGCCCAGCCTTTCTGCTCGAAGTGATGGTGCAGCGGCGCCATGCGGAAGACGCGCCGTCCCGTCCATTTGTAGGACAGCACCTGCACGATCACCGATACGGTCTCGAGCACGAACAGGCCGCCCACGATCGCCAGCACGATCTCGTGCTTGGTGACGACGGCGACCGCGCCCAGCGCCCCGCCGATGGCGAGCGAGCCGGTATCGCCCATGAACACCATGGCGGGCGGCGCGTTGAACCACAGGAAGCCCAGCCCGGCGCCGACCAGCGCGGCCAGCAGGACGGCAAGCTCGCCCGAGCGCGGCACGTGATGGAGATAGAGGTAGTTGGTGAGGATGGTGTTGCCCACGACGTAGGCGATCAGGCCGAACACCGCCGAGGCCATGATCACCGGCCCGATGGCGAGCCCGTCGAGCCCATCGGTCAGGTTGACGGCGTTCGAGGCGCCGACCATCACCACGACGGCGAAGGCGAGGAAGCCGACCAGGCCCAGCGGCAGCAGCACGTCCTTCAGGAAGGGCAGCGCCATCATGTAGCGCAGCGACGACGGAGACGCCTGGGCGATCAGGTAGGCGGCGATGGCGGCCGCCGCGATCGAGATCACGAGCTTGATCATGCCCGGCACGCCCTTGGGGTTCTTCTTGGTGACCTTGAGGAAGTCGTCCCAGAAGCCGACCGCGCCGAAGGCCAGCGTGATGGCGAGCACGATCCAGACGTAGCGATTGGTGAGGTCGGCCCACAGCAGAGTCGCGACCGTGAGCGTGATCAGGATCAACAGGCCGCCCATGGTCGGCGTGCCCTTCTTGGTGAGATGGGTGGCCGGCCCGTCGTTGCGGATCGGCTGGCCCTGCGCCTGCTTGCTGCGCAGCCAGCGGATCAGCCCGCCGCCGATCAGGAAGCTCAGCACGAGCGCCGTCAGGAACGCCGCGATCGAGCGGAACGTCAGATAGCGAAACAGGTTGAACGGGCTGAAGACGTCCGCCAGCGGATAAAGGAGGTTGTAGACCATCTAGCGTCCCGCCTCGCCGCCGCTGGCCGCCTGGATGGCGTCGACGACAATCTTCATTTTCGAGCCCAGCGAACCCTTCACCGCGATCACGTCTCCCGCCTTCAACGCCGCCGCGACCTCGCCGGCGAGCGAAGCCGAATCCGGCCGATGCACCCCGCGCTGCGCCGGCGCCAGCCGGTCCCACAGCGCCCGCATGTGCGGCCCGCACAGGAACACCTGCGCCGCACCGCTGGCCGACACCGCATCGGCGAGGCCGGCATGGTAGGCGTCGGCGCCCTCGCCCAGCTCGCGCATCTCGCCCAGCGCCAGCAGGCGACGCCCGCCCTCGGCCGGCTCGGTGCGCGCCAGCACGGCCAGCATGGCGCGGACCGACACCGGGTTGCCGTTGTAGCTCTCGTCCAGGAGCTCGACCGTGCCGCTGCCGAACTTCAGCATGCGCCGCGCCCCGCGGCCCGGCGAGGCCGAAACTCCGGCGAGCGACGCTGCCGCCTGCATCACGTCTGCACCGAGCGCCTCGACGACGGCGAGCGCCGCGATGCTGTTCAGCACCCAATGCTCGCCGGCCGCGCCAAGCCGATACTCGATGCGCCGCCCATGGATCAAGGCGACAACATCGCTGCCCGAATCCTGCAGGTCGCAAGAGAGAAGCCGGGCCTCGGCGGCCTCGTCGCGACCGAAGCCGACGATGCGCGACACGCCGAAACGCCGCGCGTGGCCCGCGATGCGGCCATAGTGCCGGCTGTCGCGATTGAGCACGGCCACTGCACCTTGGGCCATGCCGGCGAACAGGCAGGCCTTCTCGTCGGCGATCGCCTCCTCGGAACCCAGGAAGCCGATATGGACCGGCCCGACATTGGTCACGACGCCGACATGGGCCTCGACCTGGCGCGCCAACGGCTCGATCTCGCCGGGATGGTTCATGCCGATCTCGAACACGCCGTAGCGCGCCTCGCGCGGCAGGCGCGCCAGGCTGACCGGCACGCCGACATGGTTGTTGAAAGAGGCGGCGCTGGCCGAGGTCGGCGCCTGGGCCGACAGCATGGCGCGCAAGGCGTCCTTGGTGCTGGTCTTGCCGACCGAGCCGGTGACGCTGGCGATGCGGGCGTGGCTGCGCCGGCGGGCGGCGCGGCCGAGATCGACCAGCGCCTTCATCGTGTCGGGGACGCGGATCAGCATGCCGCCGGCATCCGCGACGTCGCGCGACACGACGGCCGCCGCGGCGCCCCGCTTCATGGCGTCGGCCACGAAGCCGTGGCCGTCGGTCGTCTCTCCACTCAGCGCGAAGAACAGGTCGCCCTTGTTGACGGCGCGGCTGTCGAAGGTGACGCCGGAGGCCTCGAAGCCCGGCGGAACGGCGGCGCCCAGCGCCCCGGCCACTTCGTCGCCGGTCCACAGCGCACTCACGACACCGCCTCGGCGAACTCGCGCGCCACAGCGGCATCGTCGAAGGGATGCGTCACGCCCTTGATGGTCTGGCCGGTCTCATGGCCTTTGCCCGCGATCAGCAGCAGGTCGTCGCTGCTGCGCAGCGAGGCCATGCCGCGCTCGATGGCGGCATGCCGGCCGTCGTGCACCTCGATCCAGTTGCGGCGCTCGGCGGGGATGCCGCGCACGATCTCGGCGCGGATCTCCGCGGGCTCCTCGCTGCGCGGATTGTCGTCGGTGACCAGCGCGAGATCGGCCAGGCGCGTGGCGATCTCACCCATCACCGGCCGCTTGGCGCGATCGCGGTCGCCGCCGCAGCCGAACACCACGACCAGCCGGCCGTTCGCGAAGGGCCGCAGCGTCGTCAGCACGGTTTCCAGCGCCTCGGGCTTGTGGGCGTAGTCGACGTAGACGCTGGCGCCGCTGCGATGGCGGGCGACGAGCTGCAGGCGCCCAGGCGCGCCGCTAACGCTGGCCAGAGCCTCGACCGATTGACCGACATCGCCGCCGGTCGCCACGGCGAGTGCCAGCGCACCCAGCGCATTGGAGGCCTGGAAGCCGCCGACCAGCGGCAGCTCGATGCCGTGCAGTTCACCCAGGATCTCGACCGCCAGATGCTGGCCGGACGGCGTCGGCCGATCGTTCAGCAGGCGGAACTCCCGGCCCTTGGCGCCATAGGTCCAGACACGCACGCCGCGGCGCGCGCAGATTGCCGCCAGGCTTGGCGCACGATCGCTGTCGGCGTTGATCACCGCCGTCCCGCTTTGCGGCAGCAGACTCTCGAACAACCGCGCCTTGGCCGCGAAGTAGGTCTCCATCGAGGCGTGATAGTCGAGATGCTCGTGCGTCAGGTTGGTGAAGCAGGCGGCTGACAGGCGAACGCCGTCCAGGCGATGCTGGTCGAGGCCGTGGCTCGACGCCTCGATGGCGAGATGGGTGACGCCCTGTCGCGCCAGGATCGCCAGGTCTTCGTGAAGCTGCACCGGATCGGGCGTAGTCAGCCGGGCATCGCGTGTCAGGCCGGGCGAGAAGATGCCGAGGGTGCCCACGCTCGCCGCGCTGAGGCCGAGCCTCGACCAGATGTGGCGCACGAAGTGCACTGTCGAGGATTTGCCGTTGGTGCCGGTCACCGCCGCGATCGTTGCCGGTTGCGCGCCCGCGAAGGCGGCCGCCATCAGCGCCACGCGCTGGCGCGGATTGGCGTCGCGAATGACCACGATGGCGGGATCGAGTGGCGGCAGGTTGGCATCGGGCGCGGCGAGGACGGCGATCGCGCCGCGCTTCACGGCGTCGGCGACAAAGGCCGCGCCGTCGTCACGGTTGCCGGCCAGGGCGGCAAACAGGAAGCCCGGCCTGGCCTTGCGCGAATCGAGGGTCAGGCCGGCCAGGGCAGGATCGCGTGGCAACGCAGGGACCGTGGCGGCCGCGTTGGCACTCTCCCGCATCAGGTCACTCAGCAGCAACGCGACGCACTCCGGTTTGGGGTGCGGCCGCAGCCTGGTTGGGGCCGGGCCGTACCGGCAGAGCCTTACGCTGGTCCTGGACGCCGCGATGGCGCGCGCTCGCCGGCACGATCTGCGCCGGCGCCGGTATCGGCGTCGAGGCGATCTCGATGGGCGGCAAGCCCTGCTTCAGATCGCCGGGCAGGATGCCGTAGAGCGATGCCATGCCCTCGATGATGACCTTCACCGAAGGAGCCGCCACCCAGCCCGCGGTCGCATAGCCGTGGGTTTCCTTGGTGCCCTTGGGCTCGTCCAGGGAGACCAGGACGACGAACTTCGGGTCGTTCATCGGGAACGCCCCAACAAACGAGCTGATTAGGGCTTTTTGGCGGTAGCCGCCGCGCGCCGGCTTCTCGGCGGTGCCGGTCTTGCCGCCGACCTCGTAGCCCGGCACGTCGGCGTTCTTGCCGGTACCCTCGACGGCATTGAGACGCAGGAGCTGGCGCATCATCACCGAGGTCTTCTGCTGGATGACGCGCCGGCCGGGATCGCTGGCGGCCGTGCGCTTGACCAGGGTCGGCTGATAGAGAGTGCCGCCGTTGACGACCGCGGCCGAGCCGGTCGCGAGGTGCAGCGGCGTCACCGAGATGCCATGCCCGAAGGCGATGGTCATGGTGTTGATCTTCATCCAGTTGCGTGGATAGAGCGGCGCCGCCAGCTCGGTCAGCTGCGTGTTGAGCGGCTTCAGGAAGCCGATCTTGTCGAAGAAGGCCTTCTGCGTCTCGCTGCCCATCTCCACCGCCATCTTGGCCGAGGCGATGTTGGACGAAAACTTGAACAGCTCCGGCACGGTGAGCGGCCGGCGTTGGGGGTGGTCGTCGTTGATGGTGAAGCGGTCGATCTTGATCGGCGAGGTGGCGTCGAACACGCTGGTCAGCGTGACGCGCCCGGTGTCGAGCGCCATCGCCGTGTTGAAGATCTTGAAGGTCGAGCCCTGCTCGTAGACGCCGAGCGTGGCGCGGTTGAACAGCGCCTCGTTGGTGATGGTCTTGGCCAGGTTGGGGTCGTAGGTCGGCAGCGAGGCCATGGCGAGGACCTCGCCATTGGTCGCGTCCATGACGATGGCAGTGGCGCCGATCGCCGAGAACTTCTCGACGGCGCGGGCGATCTCGCGCTCGACCAGGCGCTGCAGGCGAAGGTCGATCGCAAGCTGCAGCGTCTCGCCGCTATGGAGCTGCTGGTCGAAGTAGCGCTCGACGCCGGCGAGGCCACTATTGTCGACGCTGGAATAGCCCAGTATGTGCGCCGCCGCCGTGCCCTGCGGATAGATGCGCCGCTCCTCAGCCTGGAACTCGAGGCCGGGGATGCCGAGACGGTTGACGCGGTCGTGCTCGCGCGGGCTGCGACCACGCTTGATCCAAACGCACGTCTTGTCTTACTCGAGCTTGGCCTTGACGTCGTCGTACTTGAGATCGGGCAGCGCCGAGACGATCTTCTTCGCCGCATCCGTCGAATCGAGCAGCAAGCGCGGATTGACGAAGGCCGACATCACCGGGATCGAGGTCGCCAGCACCGCGCCGTTGCGGTCGACGATGTCGGCCCGCTCCGACTGGATCGAGCCGCCGCGCGCGGCGACGCGCTGCGTCGGCTCCGCGCCGTCGCGCAGCACCGACACGTAGCCCATGCGCAACGCGATGGCGACGAACATCACGGCGAACAGCCCTGATGCAATGACCAGGCGCTGGCGGGCGGTCTCCTGGGCATCGCCCTTGAGCCGCTCCTGCGCCGATCCGTAACGCGCGCCGGCCGCCGCGTTCACCGC
>JAEWIV010000192.1 GCA_023386865.1 Pseudomonadota bacterium | reverse complement strand
TGGACGAGCTCGGCCTGCTCGACGAGTTCCTGAAGCTGCCGCACCAGAGAATCTCACGCTTCAGCGGCCAGTTCGGCGAGGAGCGCGTCCGGATCGCGGACCTCTCGCACCTGCCGGTGCGCGCGCCGTTCCTCGCCATGATGCCGCAATGGGACTTCCTCGATTTCCTGGCGGCCCAGGGCAGGCGCTATCGCGCCTTGACGGTCTTGATGCATGCCGAAGCGAACAGCCTCGTCGAGGAGAACGGCCGCATCGTCGGCGTGCGCGCCACGGTGGACGGCGAGCCGCGGGAGATCCGCGCCGATCTGGTGGTCGGCGCCGACGGCCGCCATTCGACGGTGCGCGACAGCGCCGGCCTGCGCCCGGCGGTGATCGGCGCGCCGATGGATGTGCTGTGGTTCCGCTTGAGCCGCAAGTCCGCCGATTCGGCCGAGACCATGGGTCGCTTCGATCGCGGCAGCATCCTGGTGATGCTCGACCGCGGCGACTATTGGCAGTGCGCCTATGTGATCGCCAAGGGCTCGGCCGAGACCCTGAAGGCGGCCGGCATCGAGGGGTTCCGGGCGCGCATCGTCGCGCTCATGCCGTTCCTCGCCGACCGCGTGCATGAGCTCGCCTCGGTCGACGATCTCAAGCTTCTGACCGTCGGCGTCGACCGGCTGGACAAGTGGTGGAAGCCGGGGCTGCTCTGCATCGGCGATGCTGCACATACCATGTCGCCGATCGGCGGCGTCGGCGTGAACATCGCGGTCCAGGATGCCGTCGCTGCCGCCAACATCCTGGTCGGCCCGTTGAAGGAGGGCCGGCTGAAGGACTCCGACCTGCAGGCGGTCCAGGATCGCCGGATGTGGCCGGTTCGAGCGACCCAGGCCGTCCAGGTGTTCCTGCAGAACCGCATGATCGCCCCGACTCTCGCCGGCACCCGGCCCTTGCGGCCGCCGTGGCCTGCGCGACTGCTCGATGCCGTACCGTTCCTGCAGCGCATTCCCGCACGCCTGCTGGGGATGGGTGTCCAGCCGGAGCATGTGAAGACGACGGCGGACTTGTCCTAGATCAAGGCCGAGGACGGCGGCTCGAACGAGCCTTCCGCCTTGATCGGAGGGACCATGCGAGGCGCGACGTTTCTTGTCATGTCGGCGATGTTGCCGGTGGCCCTGTCCGCCGGCCTCGCCGAGGCCCAGGATGTGGTGCGCGGCCAGGCGCTTGCCGAGCGCTGGTGCGCCAACTGCCATGTCGTCAATCGAGAGGCGACCACTGGCCGGGCGGACGGCCTGCCGACCTTCCCCGCGCTGGCGGCGCGGAAGGACGTGACGCCGGCGACCCTCAAGGGCGCCATGACGGCGACCCACAGCCTGATGCCCGATTTCGAGCTCGGCGCCCGCGACCAGGAGGACCTGGTCTCCTACATTCTCAGCCTGCGGCCGCGCTAGGGCGTTCCTCCGCGACCGCAGCGCTGCCCGCCCTATTTGACGTGCTGTGCGGCGGCCCTGGCGTGGCGGGTCGCAAGCACCAACGCCGCGCCGAGGTCGGTGAGCAGCTTGCCCGTGGCTTCGTCGGTGAGCTTGCCGTCGACGAAGCGATTGGCGGCGCCGCCGATCATCACCTCGGGCTTGTTCACCACGCGCCCATCGAGCGCCACCATGATCTGGCGCAACTGGTATTGCGCACGCGCCGTGCCGAGGATGCCGCCGGACGCGCCGAACAATGCCACCGGCTTGGCGATGAAGGGCTGGGGCGTCATGCGCGACAGCCAGTCTATGGCGTTCTTCAGCACACCCGACGGACCGAAATTGTATTCGGGCGAGGCGAAGACGATGCCATCGGCCGCGAGCATGGCGCTCTGCGCGGCCTGCACCTTCTCCGGGAAGCCTTTCGCCTGGATGTCGGCGTCATAGAGCGGCCAATCGCCGATCTCGATGACCTGTGTCGTCGTTTCGGCAGGCAGTCGCTCGATGAAGGCATTGAGCGCCATGCGATTGAACGAAGCCTTGCGCAAGCTGCCGCAGAAGGCGACGAGTTTGGTTGGCTGGGACATTGCGCGGTTTCTCCCCGGTTACTGGTGCTTTGTCAGCAATGAGGTTGACGGCTACATAGGTGCGGCCGGGAGAATTGGCAAACCGAATGGCTCTGCGCGATATCACACTGGACGACATCGAATCCCTGGCCGTCGGCGCCTGGGTCCTGGGCACCGGCGGCGGCGGCAGCCCGTATCTCGGACTTCTCAACATGCGCGCCCTCTACAAGGAGGGCCATCGCGTGCAGCTGATGTCCTCCGACGAACTCGCCGACGACGACTGGGTCGCCGCCGTGTCCAACATGGGCGCACCGCTGGTCGGGCAGGAGCGGCTGACCGACAGCCGCACCATCGCCCGCGCCGTCGCGTTGATGGAGGAGCACACGCGCCGACGGTTCCGCGGGATCATGTCGCTCGAGATCGGCGGCGGGAACTCGATCCAGCCGCTGATGGCGGCGGCGCATCTCGATCGCCCGGTGATCGATTCCGACATGATGGGGCGCGCCTATCCCGAGGCGCAGATGACCTCGGTCGCGGTCGGCGACCTGAAACCCTGCCCGCTCACCACCGTCGACGTGCGCGGCCTCGAAGCGGTGGTCGAGAGCGTCCCGACGTGGAAATGGATGGAGCGGGTCAGCCGCAAGATCTGCGTCGAGTACGGCTCGATCGCCTCGACCTGCAAGGCGCCGCGCACAGGCGCCGAGGTGAAGAAGTGGGGCATCCACGGCACCACCACCAAGGCCATCGCCATCGGCCATGCCGTGCGCGAGGCCCAGCGCAAGCACGAGGACCCGATCGCCGCCATCCTCGCCGTCGAGCCCGGCAAGGTCCTCTATCGCGGCAAGGTCGCCGACGTCGAACGCCGCGCCACCGAAGGCTTCTTGCGCGGCAAGACGCGGCTCGACGGCATGGACGAGCACAAGGGTGCGGTGCTGGAGATCAATTTCCAGAACGAATGGATCGTGGCCTGGCTCGACGGCAGGCCGATCGCGATGTCGCCCGACCTGATCTGCGTGCTCGATTCGGTGTCGGGCGAGGCGGTCGGCACCGAGACCATCCGCTACGCCCAGCGCGTCACCGTGATCGCCCTGCCGCCGCCCAAGGTCTTCCTCTCGGAAAAGGGCCTGCAGCATGTCGGCCCGCGCGCCTTCGGCTACGACATCGACTTCAAGAGCGTGTTCGCGTGACCTTGCGGGAACTGTCGCTCGACGACATCGAAGCGTTGGCGGTCGGGGCCTGGGTCCTGGGCACCGGCGGCGGCGGCAATCCCTACCTGCCGCTGCTCAACATGCGCGCGCTCTATCGCGACGGCCATCGCGTGCAGCTCATGTATGCCGCCGATCTCGCCGACGACG
>JAEWIV010000465.1 GCA_023386865.1 Pseudomonadota bacterium | reverse complement strand
ATCGAGGCCCTTGCCGAGCTCCTCGTCGTCCGCCGGCAGGCCGCCGGTGGACAAAAACGCCGGCAACTCCAGCAGCTTCTCCTTGTACGGCCCGGCGGCCGCGCGGCTCACCGCCCGCCCGGTCCTGGGCGAGACATAGGCCAGGTCGCCGGTGGCGCCGGTCGCCGCACACTTGGTGAGATCGAGGCCGAAGCCCAGCTCCTGCAGCAGCCCCAGCTCCAGACGCACGTAGATCGCGGGCCAGCCGGGATGATCGAGGGCGCCCAGCAGCGCCGAGAAGCCGTCGAACATCGCCGGATGCGGCTCGCGCTCGGGCAGCGCGGCATCGAGCACGGCGCACGCTGCACTCAGGCCCGCGAGCTGGGCCGCGTCGTCGAGCGCGCGCGCCGCATGTGGCTCGCGCAGCTCGCCCGCGTAGTTGCCGAGCTGCTCGGCAAGCCGCGCCCGCCAGCTCACCTCGACGAGATTGCCCAACTGCCAGGTCGCCCGCGCCTTGCGCGAGCCGCCGCCGGGCACGAAGCCGGCGTGACGGCCGTGCGCCTGCGTCAGCAGCGCCACGACCATCCCACCCTCGCCATGCGGCCGCGCCGACAGAACGATGCCCTGGTCGGTCCATTCCATGGCCTCCGTCTATGACGACATCGATCCCGCCATGCAATGACTCCTCCGGCATCGCGGCAGCGGGTGTCGGCACTGATGCACGCAAGAACGGCCCGCGATCTCCTTGAGCAGCATGCGCGCGCCAGCTGCTGGTGTCAATAACTATGGTTACAATAAAATTATCCAAGTAATCATTGCTGACGACACTTTATTTGATTCTTTCGCACCATAGGGAGACCGTGACCTGAGCCCGAAGTTTCATCCCGCCGGAGGTAGAATCCGTTCGTCATTTGGACCGATCAGGTCCGGTGTTGCAACAGGCCGGGGCGCGAAGCCCTCGGTTGAGCGCAGCGCCTCGGCCTGTTGCCGAACAGAGGCGATGCCAGCCGCGTAGGCGATCGGCGTCAGGTTGCCGAGGGCGCTGTGCGGTCGTTCGGTGTTGTAGTCGTGTCGCCACGCCTCGAGCTCGAGGCGGGCGTGGCGGAGCGAACTGAACAGCGTCTCGTTCAGGAACTCGTCGCGCAGGCGGCCATTGAAGCTTTCGACGAAGGCGTTCTGCTGCGGCCTGCCCGGATCGATGTGATGCCAGTCGAGACGAAGACTGTGTGCCCAACGCAGTATCGCCAGGCCGGTGAACTCCGGGCCATTGTCCGATACGCATTGCTGCGGCAGGCCACGCCTGGCAACCACAGCTTCCAGCTCGCGGATCACGCGGACACTGGGAAGCGAAGTGTCCGGCACCAGGCACAAGCTCTCCCGGGTGTAGTCGTCGACCACCGACAGAATGCGGAACCTGCGGCCATCGGCCAGGGCGTCGTGAACGAAGTCCATTGACCAGCGCTGATTCGGGCCGTGGGCCGGCGCCAAGGGCACGCGCATGAGCGTGGCTCGCTTGCGTCCGATCCGGCGGCGAACCTGCAGACGCTCCTCGACGTACAGCCGTCGTAGCTTCTGTGGTTCAGCCGCACGCCTTCGCGTGATAGCAGCACCTGAAGGCGGCGCCAGCCGAAGCGCCGACGCACTGCTGCCAGTTCCCGCAGGCGCGAGCGTATCGCCCCATCGTCCGGCCGACAGCTCTGGTATCGGATCGACGTCCGGTCGACGCCGATCGCGCGGCACGCCCGCCGCTGGCTCACCCCGTGCGCCTCGCACAGATGCGCCACAGCCTCCCGCCGGGCAGCGGGCGTCACCATTAATGAGATGGCCTGCCCCGTCCTCCCAGCCCACGCTGTAGTCGTCACCAATAGAGGAGGATAAGACCAATGCCTCGAACCATTCCCCAGAACGCAACAGTCTATGGCATCGATCTCGGCAAGAACCTCTTCCATGTCGTCAGCCTCGATAGCTCCGGGGCCGTTGTTCAGCGCGCCAGGTTCCGTCGCCAAACCCTGCTCACGTTCTTCGAGCGCGCCAATAGCGCCGTTGTCGGCATGGAAGCCTGCCCCGGGTCACAGTGGCTGGCGCGCAAACTCTCTGCCATGGGACACCATGGTTCGCATCGTAGCAGCTCAGTTCGTCAAGCCTTACGTCAAGTCTCAGAAGAACGACACGATCGACGCTGCAGCCATCGCCGAAGCGGTGACGCGACCAACCATGCGCTTTACCCATCCGCGAACCGTCGAGCAGGGTCGACCTGCAGGCGCGACATCGCATACGCGACCAGATGGTCGCCGATCGAACCGCCCTGATCAACCAGATGCGGGCCTTTTGCCTCGAGTACGGCATCACCTTCCCACAAGGCGCCGGCCTCTTCCGACGTGATCTTCCGGGCGTCCTTGCCGACCAGGACAATGATCTCACGCCAGCAATGCGACAGATACTGGCCGATCTCTTCGCCGAGCTCGTCCGCCTCGATCAACGGATCACCGGTCTTACAAGAGAGATCGAGCAGATCGCGGGCCGTGACGAGCGTGCCCGGCGTCTCCTGACCATCCCTGGCGTCGGGCCACTGGCAGCGACTGCGCTGTTGGCGGCAATCGGTGATGGGCGGCAGTTCCGGCGTGCCCGTGACCTTGCCGCATGGCCGGGCCTGGTGCCACAGCAGCACTCCACCGGCGGCAAGACCACGCTGCTCGCAATCAGCAAGCGCGGCAACCGATACATCCGACGCCTGCTGATCCATGGGGCACGCTCGTGCGTGAAGCTCGCTCACCTAGGCAAGTCTTTTACAATTTTTCATTCGTGCAGCTTTTCTTCTTCGTGTCTGGCTCTTGGTAATCACGGTACGCACACTTGCGGAGCCAAAAGTCGGCGCCGTTGAACGTCACTTCCATCATGTCGATGGTGTCCGGTGCCGAATACGCTGCAAGATCAAGAAAAATGCTGTCGAGCAGTCGGCCATTCGCCGAGACTTCTATTTTGTTTATGAAGTCTCGAGAGGAGGCTCTCCTCGTTTGGTCGTCATAGACGGCTTCGACGCGGAGTCGTAATTGTTTCCGCTCGGGTTGATCAGGCGTTGCGACGCCAATAGGTAAGTCACATTCGAAGGGCTTAGGCAAATCGTCCGTCGACCTTGGTGAGTTTCAGTTCGCGATAGTCGCCCATCGTCGAGTGACAGAGTTCCCGGCTGACGAGATTCGTCTGTGTCCGCCGAAACTCGTCGAACTCCCCCCGTGTCGACTTTTCGATGGTTACGCCGCCAAATTTCAACACCGAGAGGGGGTTCTCGTACGCGTCCTCCGAAAGATAGGCGATTCCAAAGTCGAGCCGGTCCGCGTCATCGTAGACGATGACCAAGGGCAACAAGTCCGGCTGGACCCGACCGTTGGCGGTGGTCTCGCCGCGACAGGCCCTGGGCGGCCGCACGACCAGTCCCTTGCCGTCGCTCATGCGTCGGCCGAACACCGTCGGAATCAGTCCTGCCTCATAGGTGCTGCCGCCCTCCTTGTAGAAAGTCTCGCGGACGTCGCAGCCCACAACGATATCGAAGTCCTGCGGTTCGCCCTGGTAGGCAAGCTTCACCTTGAGCCGATAATAAATGCTGCGGTCATTCGTCATTGATGAGGTAGTCTGGGCTTGCACGGCCACGAAGGCCGCAAGAAGTCCCACGCCGACTAGCGCCGGCGCCACGATAGCAACCAGCCAGGGAAATCTGGAAAGAAGTCGTCTCATCGCTCTCGCATGCCCGAGTGTCGATAGCGCAAGATCGCAGTGTTTTTGGCTCGAGTGAGGTCAGCCATTAGACGCTTCCCCGGGGCGAGCCGAGATCCAGGGATTCTGAGCGCAGGCGCGGCTCGCGCGAAGTCGCTCTTCGTAAAAATTGTATCGGCGCTGCCTTTTTCACCAGGCGCCGACGGCGGACGTCGTTGCGAAGCGCTAAGGCTCGTAGTCCAGCCCGATCGCCCGGTAGTGCGCCGGGTCGTCGGCCCAGCGCTCGCTCACCTTGACGTGCAGGAAGAGGTGCACCGGCCGTTCGAGCATCTGGCCGAGCTCGTGGCGGGCGCGGGCGCCGATCTGCTTGATCTTGGCGCCGCCCTTGCCCAGCACGATGGCGCGCTGGCCCTCGCGCTGGACGTGGATGGTCTGCTCGATGCGCGTGCTGCCGTCGGGCCGGTCCTCCCACTTGTCGGTCTCGACCGCAGCCTCGTAGGGCAGCTCCTGGTGGAGCTGCAGGAAGACCTGCTCGCGCGTCACCTCGGCCGCCAGCAGGCGCAGCGGCAGGTCGGCCGCCTGGTCCTCGGGATAGAGGAACGGCCCGGCGGGCAGCGCCGCAGCCAGGGTCGCGAGGATGTCCTTCACGCCGTCCTGCTTCAGCGCGCTCACCATGAAAGTGCGCTCGAACGGCAGCTTCGAGTTGATCTCGGCGGTCAGCGCCAGCAGCTTTTCGCGCGGCACCAGATCGATCTTGTTCAGGATCAGGAAGCGCGGCGCCCTCTGCTCCTTCAGCCGCTCGATGATGGCCTCGGTCTCCGGGCCGACGCCGCGCTCGGCGTCGACCACCAGCGCTACGAGGTCGGCGTCATCGGCGCCCTGCCAGGCGGCGGCGACCATGGCGCGCTCCAGCCGCCGCTTGGCGATGCGGAAGATGCCCGGCGTGTCGACCAGCACGACCTGTGCGCGGCTGCCATCCGGAAGATCGGTCATGGCGATGCCGATCACCCGCATGCGCGTGGTCTGCACCTTGGGTGACACGATCGAGACCTTCGAGCCGACGAGCGCGTTCACGAGCGTCGACTTGCCGGCATTGGGCGCGCCGACGATGGCGGCGAAGCCGGCGCGTGTGCGTTGCTCGCTCATGTCTTGCTCAGCTGCTCGAGCATCAAGGTCGCCGCGGCACTCTCGGCCTCGCGCTTGGTGAGCCCGCGCCCTTGCGCCGGCGGCAGCTTGCCCACGGTCACCTCGACCAGGAACACCGGCTCGTGCTCGCTGCCCTCGCGGCCGATCTGCTTGTAGGACGGCAGCGCCAGCCCCCTGCCCTGGGCCCAATCCTGCAGCTGGGTCTAGGGCGGGCGCGGGGCGGGATGCTGGCTGCCCAGCCGCTCGCCCCACAGGCGCTCGACGATCGCAGCAGCGGCCTCGAAGCCGGCATCGACGAAGATCGCGCCCAACAGCGCCTCCAGCATGTCGGCCAGGATGGTGGGCGTGGCCTTGGGCGCGCCGCGATAGGCGATGCGATGATCCTTCAGCCCGATGGCCTCGGCGATCTCGCCCAGGGTGCGCGCGCTCACCAGCGCAGCGTGGCGGCGGGCAAGCTGGCCCTCGCGCTCGTTGGGGAAGCGCCGCAACAGCAGATCGGCCATGGCCAGCGAAAGGACGCGGTCGCCCAGGAACTCCAGGCGCTCGTTGCCGTGCGGAAAGGCGGCCTTGAGGTCGGGACGCTTGTCGAGGGTGCCGCGATGGGTCAGCGCCTCGACGGCGAGCTCGGCGCGGCTGAACGAATGCCCGACCCTCTCGCCCAGCGACGCGAGATCGACGTCGGCCGGCTTCACGGAGCCCGGCGTCACGGGGCCGGGCTTCAGTGGATGGCCTGGAAGAAGCGGCTGAAGCGGATCGCTGTTGGCCATTTCCACGGCTCCATCCAGCCGGCGGCCGACGGATCGTGCGAGAAGAAGATGAACTCGGCGCGGCCGACGAGGTTCTCGGACGGAACGTACCAGCCGAGCTGGTCGCGATCGCGCGTCGCGCCCGAGAAGTCGCGCAGCATCAGCCGCGTCCGGCTGTCGAGCGAATCGTCGCGATTGTCGCCCATGACGAAGTAGTTGCCGGCCGGCACCAGGAACTCCGGCGTGTTGTCGGCCATGCCGTTGTCGGTGTACTCGAGCACGGTGTAGCTGCGGCCGTTGGGCAGCGTCTCGAGATAGAGCGTGCCCTTCTGGGAGTGGCCGTTGGCGCTCTTGACGTAGTCGCCGATGCGCTTGCGCTCGACCGGCTGGCCGTTGATGTGCAGGACGCCGTTGGTCACCTGGATGCGGTCGCCCGGCATGCCGACGATGCGCTTGATGTAGTCGGTGCGGTTCAGCCCCTGCCCCTGGTCGCCGGGATACTTGAACACCGCGACGTCGCCGCGCTCGGGCGGCGAGCCGAAGATTCGGCC
>JAEWIV010000429.1 GCA_023386865.1 Pseudomonadota bacterium | reverse complement strand
TTCCTGCCGGCGCTCGCCGACCCCTTCACCTGGATCTACAAGAAGGAGATCCTCGACAAGGACCCGCACTGGTACGAGAAGAACATCATGGGCTCCGGCCCGTTCAAGTTCGCCAGCTACGACGTCGGCCAGTCGATCAAGGGCGTGCGCAACCCCGACTACTATCACAAGGGCCAGCCCTACCTCGATGCCATCGAAGGCATCTTCGCCGACAAGCAGTCGGTGCGCGTCGACGCCATCCGCGCCGACCGCGCCGCCATGGAGTTCCGCGGCCTGCCGCCGTCGGCGCGCGATTCGCTGGTCAAGGAAGCCGGCAAGGATGTGAACATCCAGGAGAGCGACTGGAACTGCGGCAACATCATCACGCCCAACCACAAGAAGAAGCCGTTCGACGACGTGCGGGTGCGCCGCGCGCTGGCGCTCGCCGTCGACCAGTGGAAGGGGGCGCCGGCGCTGTCCAAGATCGCCAACGTCAAGACGGTTGGCGGCATCGTCTTCCCGGGCTCGCCGCTCGCCGCCACCAGGGAAGAGCTGGAGAAGATGGCGGGCTACTGGCCGGACATCGAGAAGGCGCGGGCTGAGGCGCGCCGGCTCCTGAAGGAGGCCGGCGCCGAGGGGCTGAAGTTCGAGCTGACCAATCGCAACGTCGACCAGCCCTACAAGTTCGTCGGCACTTGGCTGATCGGCGAATGGAAGAAGATCGGGCTCAACGTCGAGCAGAAGGTCGTGCCGACCGGGCCGTGGTTCCAGGCGATGCGCAGCGGCAACTTCGACGTCGTGGTCGACGCCAACTGCCAGAGCATCGTCAATCCGGCGCTCGACACCGGCAAATACCTGCCGAAGGCGGTCTATCCGGAGAGCTACGGCGACTACGACGATCCCAAGTCGGTCGAGCTCTACGACAAGATGCTGCGCGAGAGCGATCCCAAGGCGCAGCGCGCCGCCATGCGCGCCTACGAGACCCATACGCTCGACACGATGGCCCATGGCATCGTCATGCCGTACTGGTACCGCATCATCCCGGAACGGTCTTACGTCAAAGGCTGGAAGATCAGCCCCAGCCACTACCTGAACCAGGACCTCGCGAACATCTGGCTGGATAAATAGTCCATGGCCCGTCATCCCGGCCGGCGCCGCCCGACGGGCGGCGCTCGGAAGCGATAGGCCTACCCGGAAAACCACGCATGTATCGCTACATCGTCACGCGGCTCCTGCTGGCGGTCCCCACCCTGGTGGGGGCCGCCGCCCTGGGTTTCGTCCTGATGCGGCTGATCCCGGGCGACGTCTGCCTCATCCGCCTCGGCGCGGGCTCGCACGGCAATCCGGCGGCGATCGAGGCCTGCCGGCAGACCCTGGGGCTGAACAACCCGCTGATCGTGCAGTTCTTCGACTTCCTGGGCAGCTACTTCACGCTCGATTTCGGGACGTCGATGTGGTCGGGCCGGCCGGTCGCCCACGAGATCGGCACGCGGCTGCCCGTGTCGCTGCAGATCGCCCTCATGGCCACGGTGATCGCCATCCTGATCGCCATCCCGCTCGGCACGATCTCGGCGCTGAAGGAGAACACCTGGCTCGACCACGTCGTGCGCATGGTGGCGATCGCGGGCATCGCCACGCCCTCCTTCTGGCTCGGCATCATGTCGCTGGTGCTGGTGCTGGACATCACCTGGCTGGCGACGGGCAAGGCGTGGATGCCGCCGATCGACTACGTGCCGTTCTGGCAGGACCCGATCCGCAACCTTTCGATGGTGCTGCTGCCAGCCATCACCGTCGGCTACCGCTATTCGGCGGTGACCATGCGCATGACGCGTTCGGCGATGCTAGAGGTGATGCGCGAGGACTATATCCGCACCGCGCGCTCCAAGGGGCTGCTCGAGCAGATCATCGTCAACCGCCATGCGCTCAAGAACGCGCTGTTGCCGGTGGTCACCCTGATCGGCATCGAGTTCGCCTTCCTGATCGGCGGGCTGGTCGTCACCGAGCAGGTCTTCAACCTGAACGGCATCGGGCGGCTCTTCGTGCAGTCGGTGCAGAACCAGGACAATGTCATGACGCAGGCGCTGACGATGCTCGTCGTCGCCGTCTTCGTGATCACCAACCTCGTCGTCGACCTGCTCTATGCGTGGCTCGACCCGCGCATCCGTTACTCGTGAAGGCCGCGGCATGACCGTCACTCTCCCCAGTTCCGCCGCCACCGCCGCCGCGCCGCAGGACGAGCTGGCGCCCAAGCGCACCGCCTGGCAGGCGACGGTGGCCTTCGTGCGCCGCCAGCCGCTCGGCACCTTCGGCCTGGTGATCGTCGTGGTGATGTTCCTGGCCGGCCTGTTGGCCGGCTGGATCGCGCCGTTCGACCCGGAGGAAAACGACTTCAGCGCCATGATGGAGGCGCCGAGCCTCATCCACTGGCTGGGCACCGACCAGCTCGGCCGCGACATCTTCTCCCGCCTGGTCTACGGCGCGCGCACCGCCTTGATCGTGGGCTTCAGCTCGGCCGTGCTGGGCGGCGTCATCGGCCTGGTGATGGGCGTGGCCAGCGCCTATTTCGGCGGCTGGTTCGACCTCATCTTCCAGCGCGTGCTCGACGTGCTGATGGCCTTCCCGCTGATCATCCTGGCGCTGGCCGTGGTGGCGGTGTTCGGCACCGGCGTGTTCAACGTCATCATTGCCATCACCATCCCGCTGGTCCCGCGCTGCGGCCGCGTCGTGCGCGCGAGCGCGCTCGCCGTGCGCGAGGTGCCCTATGTCGACGCGGCCCGCGCGCTCGGCTTCAGCCATGCCCGGATCGTGCTGCGCCACATGGTGCCCAACGTCCTGGCGCCGTTCCTGATCCTGCTCTCGGCCTTCGTCGGCCAGGCGATCCTGGCCGAGGCGTCGCTCAGCTACCTCGGACTCGGCGTCCAGGAGCCGGTGCCGGCCTGGGGCCTGATGCTTCAGGGCGGGGCGGAGGAATACGCCACGACGGCGCCGTGGATCGCGGTGTTCCCCGGCCTCGCCATCATGCTGACGGTGCTGGGCATCAGCTTGTTCGGCGATGCGCTGCGCGATGCGATCGATCCCAAGCTGCGGGATCGGTAAACCACAAGGTGTCGTTCTAGGCTGCGCCTAGGCCCGATTCCGCATTAGGCTGCCTGCGCTATCGTCCAGCGTCGAGAATGAGATATAGCAGCAGGTAGACGCCTATAGCTCCAAGCATCCCACCGAAGAAGGCCCAACGGTACTTGCGCCGTTGCTCGGGCGTCGCGGCCTTCATCGTCTCCTCGACGTCTTTAGCAGCGTCGAGCGGATCCCATGCCATCTTTCTCTCCCCGCTTCGGAATTTCAGGTAGCTAGCGGTCTAAAGCACCACACGACAGGGTGATTCTCTAACCACCCCGGCGTCACATCCCAGTGTCGGTTACAGGCGCCGAAACGTGGCTCCTTGCCCTTTTAGACGTTGTGCTGTCGCCAATAGCCTTTGATTTAGTAGCGCCGCGGCGTAAAGGCACCGTGCAGCATGAACGGCACATGATGCTTCAGCCTGCCGACGAACAACGGCTTGCCGGCGACGTCCCGGGCGTCGAGGCCGACGACGTCGGTCCGCTCGCGGCTGGCGTCGAATACCAGCGCAACGACGACGCCCTCGTCCTCCGCACCGTTCGGTGCGGCGATGAAGCAGGGCTCGCCGGGATAGCCGTGTGGCCCGAAGGCGTGATGGGTCGCCGCGCCGGTCTCGCAGTCCAGCTTGCAAAGACGTTGCTGCAGGCCGCGTGGCCGGTCGGCGGGATTGCTCAGGAAGTAGGCGTAGCGATGGCGCTTGCCGACGCGGGCCGGGTTGATGAACGGGAATTCGTTGGCGTGGCCGGTGTCCCCCCTGCCGTCGCTCCAGGCGCGGCTCGTGACCTTGCCGCCGGCGAGGTCGACCGTGAGGCGGGTGAGGGTGGCCATGCCCTCGGCCGGCCATTCGGAACTCCAGAAGCTGCGCACCGCTTCGCCGACGGTGAGGTAGTCGGGGTAGCGCATGAGGTCGATCACCAGCGCGCCTTCCTCCTCATAGCCGTTGGCGAAGTGGAACTGGAAGAAGGCGTCGGTCTCGATGATGCGCGGCGGGCCGCCGGCGCGCGGCACCAGCAGGATCAAGGTCGGCTTGCCGCCCTCCCAGTGGAGGCCGCCGTCGAAGCTCTTCAGGCCCAGCAGGAAGGCGAGTGGCGATTGCAGGATCGGCCCGATGCAGAACACCAGGTGGTTCCTGGTCAGCACGAAGTCGTGGTTCATCACCGCGTAGGGCAGGGTGACGGCCGGCAGCGCCGTGAGGTCGCCGTTGTGCAGGCGGTACGGCGTCAGGGTGCACTTGGCGCCGTAGTCGACGCCGAAGTTGAACAGCTCGCCGGTGTCGGGATCGCGCTTGGGATGGGCCGAGAAGGCCTTCACCTTGCCGCCGAAGTCCTCGACGCCGCGTGTCTCGAGCGTCGCGGGGTCCAAGGCGTAGGGCGGGCCGCCCTCCCACAGCGACAGCAGGCGGTCGCCGTCCATGACGACGGACGTGTTGGACACGTTGGCGGGTAGCCGGAAGGCGTTGGCGAGCACGCCGCCCGGCCGCATGTTGCCGAAGCCGCGGTTGACCACCCGGCCGGCCCTGGTTTCGTCGCGGTAGTTGTCCGTGGCGACATATCGGTTGCGGAAGTGCATGCCGTCGTCGCCGAAGCGCACCGCCGCGATCATGCCGTCGCCGTCGAACCAGTGTGCGAACCACCGGCCGCCGATGGCGTTGCGGCCCGAGCCGTTGTGGAGGAGCGTGCCCCTGAGCCAGGGCGGCACCTGGCCGTCGACCTCCTCGATCCGGTAGTCGTGTTCTTCCTCGAGGGAGCGGAAGCCCGCGCTCCACGGATAGGCCTCGGTCGTCATCGCGCCCGAGGATACCACGGCGAAGGCCTTCAGGTCCGCCGCTTGGCGCCCAGCCGGGCGGCGGGCGGCTCAAGTCATCCTTCACCTACGCTCAGGACGACGCGGCCTTCTTGTTGAGCACCGCGAACCTGTCCTTGGGCGCCTTCTCTCGCGCCGCGGGGCCGTAGGTCCCCATCTCCATGCGGTGCGGGATGGTGAGCATGTAGTTCTTGAAGGCGTTTTCCATCGCCGCCTTGAAGCCCTGGGCGTCGAGCGTCTCGTTGACCGATGCCTTGGCGAGCTTCATGGCATAGGGATCGCGCTCGGCGATGTCCCGGGCGAGCGCCATCGTCTCCGCCTCGAGCTTTTCGCGCGGCACCACGCGGTTCACCAGGCCCGCGCGCTCGGCTTCGTGGGCGCTGATGAAGCGGCCGGTGAAGAGATACTCCTTGGTCTTGCGCGGGCCGAAGTCCCAGGGCATCGAGAAATACTGCACGTGGCTGCCGCCCCACTTCACGGCGCGGTCGGCGAACTGCGCGTCTTCGCTGGCGATGATGAGGTCGCAGGCCGAGGCGATCATCAGCCCGCCCATGATGCAGTAGCCCTGGACCTGGGCGATGGTTGGCTTGGGCAGGTCGCGCCAGCGCATGGTGTTCTCGAAGAAGCGCTCCCACAGCCGCCGATACTCCCCCTTGAAGCCGGGCTCGAGCGGCGTCTTCTTCTGGTCCGCCATCTCCTGCGGGCTGCCGAGGTCGTGGCCCGCCGAGAAGTGCTTGCCGGCGCCGGCCAGGATGACGACGCGCACGGCCTCGTCGTCGACGGCGCGCAGGAAGGCGTCGTCGAGCTCTTCCAAGAGGATGCGGCTCTGCGCGTTCAGCACGTCGGGCCGGTTGGTCGTGATCTTCAGGACCGCGCCGGTCCGTTCGGTCAGCAAGGTCGAATAGGTCTTCATGCCAGTCCCGCTCCCATCAGGTCGACGAAGTTGTCGCAATAGAAGCGCTGCTTCTGCTGCTCGTTGATGCCGGCCGCTTCCATCGAGGCCTCGAAGCGCTTGATCGGATTGCGGCCGCCCTCGACATGCGGATAGTCCGACGAGAAAAGACAGACCTCGTCGCCGGCGTTGGCGATGACCCAGCCGGCATCCTCGTGCGGATAGGGCGTGACGCGCACCTGGCGCTTCACGAACTCGCTGGGCTTGAGCGACATCTTCTGCAGGCGCTCCTCGTTCTTGTAGAAGGCGTTATGCGCCGAATCCATGTTGCGCATCCAGCCCGGCACCCACGAGGCGCCCTGCTCGATGACGCCGAACTTCAGCCTGGGAAAGCGATCGAGCACCCGGTCGACGATCAGCGCGGTCAGCGCCTTCATCGGCGGATAGGCGATCGCCATGTAGTCGATCGACTTGAAATTGTCGTCGCCGCCGTGGAAGTCGGGCACCGGCGGCAGGCCGTTGTTGAACCACGCGTCCTCCAGGAGCTTGCCGCCGCCGCCGACGTGGAAAACGATCGGCAGGCCGGCCTCCTGGGCGATGGCCCACAAGGGATCGAAGCCGATGTGGCTCGGCGAATGATTGTCGGGGCAGCGCGAGGGGATCATCAGCGCCTTGGCACCGAGCTCGATCGCCTCCCTTGCCGCCTGCGCGGTGCGTTCGAAGTCGACCAGCGGCACGTAGCCCGTCGGCAGCAGGCGCCGATCGACCGAGCAGAACTCGACCATGTGCCGCGTATGCGCGCGGGCCACGGCGTAGGTGAGATCGGGATCGGGTCCACCTTCCAGCACCGACGAATAGTTCAGCAGCGCCGTCGTGAACATGAGCTGGCTGGCGAAGCCCAATAGGTCGATCGAGCGCGGCCGGTCGCGGCGGGCGGAAGAACCCAGCGCCGCCCAGTTCTTGGCGAGCATGATCTGGCTTTCGTCGAAGTCGCCGCCGTCCCGTGCATCCTTGAGATGACTGTGGAAGCCCTCGCGACGCGGGAATAGCACGTCATCGCCGATTCGATCGCGATACTTCGCCTCGATATGATCGCTGAGGAAGCCCGGCAGCTCCATGATGTGCGCATCGGCATCGTGAATGACGCGCCCGCTGGCATAGGGCATTGTTCCTCCGGTCATTTTCTTGCTTGAGGCGAGTTTAGCATGACGGCCGACATTTCCCACGCCGTGCGCGGCCTCCTGGAGGCGCGGCGCAGCGGCATCCAGATGGCGCCGCCCTTCGCGCTGCCGGACCGCGATGCGGTCTACGCCATCCAGGACGGGGTCGTGCAGGCGACCGGGCCGGCGGCAGGCTGGAAGGTCGGCGCACGCACGCCGACGGCGGAGCCCAATCCCGCGCCGCTGCTCGAGGGTGCCCTGATGAAGTCGCCGGCGCGCTTCGACGGCAAGGCCATGCACATGATCGGCGTGGAGATCGAGATCTCTTTCCACATCGTGCGCGACATCGCGGCTCGCGGCGAACCGGTCGGCCGCGCGGAAGCGCTCGCCGCCGTGGGCGATGCCTTCGTCGGCATGGAAGTCGTCGACACACGTCTGGCGAACTTCCAGCAGGCCGATACCGAATGGCTCCTGGCCGACAACCAGATGAATTACGCACTGGTGGTGGGAGACCCGATCGCCCGCTGGCAGCACCTCGATTGGGCGAGCCTGCCCGTGAGGCTGGTGATCGACGACAAGATCGTGGTGGAGCAGAAGGGCGGACTGGGAGCGGTCGATCCGGTGAGGCCTCTCGCCTGGATGATCGATCACGCCGTGCGCCTGCGGGGCGGTCTTCGCAGCGGTCAGGCCATCACCACGGGGTCATGGACCGGCCTTCGCTATTTCCCGCCGGGAACTCGCGCGCGTGGCGAGTTCCCGGGATTGGGGACGGTCGAAGCGTCGTTCTGACCGCGTCTTCTAGTACCTGATCTCGACCGTGCGGCTGGTGGTGTCGCTGAGGCTGTCCACCTTGGGCAGCGCCTTCATCGGCTCGCGCGCCACGACGATCGCGCCGACGGGCGCGCCGTCGCGCAGCATCGCCTGCTTCACCACCTCGGCCTGATCGGCACGGCCGACCAGGTGGATCGTCTTGCCGGCCTTGGCCGCGCTCGCGGCCTTGCTCACCATCGGCGCGGCCGACTGCGGCAGCAGATTGCCCTTCTCGAGGAACACCATGTACTCGGAGCGCGGCTCGCCCGTGGCGTAGGCCAGATGCGTGTTCTGGGCCATCGCCGGGGAGGCCAGGAACAGGCCGCCGAGCATGACGGCGGCAATGCGATAGGTCTGCATTGCTGACTCCTTAGCGCGTGAATCGCGTGAGGAATCAACTCCGTTCCGGCCGCGTGGTTCCCTGTGCACAACCTTCGTGCACTGCCACGAAGCCGGCACAATCCATGCTATTGCTCGATCAGCCGCGCGTGACGAGCCGAGCCCTAGTAGTACCAGCCGTACGGCCAGCCGCCCCACGGGCCCCAATCCCAGCCGTACATATCCATTTCCTGGGCGGTCATCTGCTGCTCGTCGGCGAGCTGCTTGTCGAACATGTTCTTGCGATAGGACGCATAGGCGTTCTGGTCGCCGACATACAGGCACACGCAGACGGTGGGATCGGGGTAGACGTAGAAGACGCGGCCGTCGCGGATCTGTCGCGAGAAGCGATGCGCCGGCAGCTGCTTGAACGACTGCTGGCGCGCCGGTGTGTTGGCCGGCACGAACTTGAAGCCGGCGGCCGTCATCATGTCTTCCTTGTTGGCGATCTTTTGCTGCGGGCTCTGGCAGGCGGCGGCGGCAACGCACAGTCCCAGCGCGGCCAAAGTGGTCCCAATTCGCCTCATTATGTATCCCTCCTTGTTGTCGCGCCGGGTCACGTCCCCGACCATTTCGGCGTCTGCTTGGCCAGGAATGCCGCCATGCCTTCGCGAAAATCGTTGCTACCGTAAGCCAGTCTGATGAGATCGTCGATATCATCGTCGCCCATCCGTGCCTGCAGCCGCCGCAGCGCCTCCTTGGTGACCTGGAGCGTGATGGGGGCGTGCCCGGCCACCGTGCGCGCCACCTCGTCGGCCCGCGCGTGCAGGGCGGCCGCGTCGGCCACAAGCTCGCTCACCAGGCCGATGCCGAGCGCCGTCGGGCCGTCGATCAGCTTGGCGAGGAAGATCACCTCCTTGGTGCGCTGCGGCCCGATGAGCGCTGCCAGCCGGGCGTAATTGGCCATCGACAGGCAGTTGCCGAGCGTGCGGGCGATGGGAAAGCCGAACTGGGCATTGGTGGTGGCAAGCCGCAGGTCGCAGACCGCCGCGATCGCCGCTCCGCCGCCTGTGCAAAAGCCGGCGATGGCGGCGATGGTGGGCACGCTGCAGCGCTCGACGGTGTCGAGGATGCGGTCCATCTTGCGCTCGTAGGCGATGCCGTCCTCGCCGCCCTCGAAATCCCGGAACTGGGCGATGGCGGTGCCGGCGGCGAAGGCCTTGTCGCCGGCCCCGGTGACGACCAGGGCCTTGACCTCGCGGGTCCGGCCGACGCGGCCGCAGATCTCGGCCAAGCCTTCGTACATCGCGAAGGTCAGGGCATTGCGGGCCTGGGGACGGTTGAAGGTGATCCAGCCGACCTCGCCGCGCTTGTCGTAGAGCAATTCTTGGGTCATTTCGCCTTACTGCCAGAATGGGCGAGACATGGTAGGCGAGACATCATGGCGTTGGAACGACTTCTCAAAGGCTTCAAGGATTTCCGCACCGGCTATTACCGCGAGCATCACGACCTGTTCGAGAAGCTCGCGACCGAGGGCCAGTCACCGAAGATCCTGATCATCGGCTGCGCCGACGCGCGCGTCGATCCGGGCATCCTGACCCAGACCAAGCCCGGCGACATTTTCACGGTGCGTAACGTCGCCGCCATGGTGCCGCCGGCCCAGTATCCGCCCGACACCCGTCACCACGGTACCTCGTCGGCCATCGAGTTCGCCGTGCGCGGACTGGGCGTCGAGGACGTGGTGGTGCTGGGCCATGCCCTGTGCGGCGGCATCGGGGCGCTGGTCGACGGCCGCGACAGCATCTACGCCAGCTACGACTATCTCTCGACCTGGACCGCCATCGCCCAGGAGGTGCGCGACCTCGCGGTCAGCAGGCTGAAGGGACGCTCGCGCGAGGAGATCGCGCGCGCCGTCGAGCAGGCCGCGGTGCTGAACAGCGTCAGCAACCTGATGGGCTTCCGCTGGATCGCCGAGCGGGTCGAGGCGGGCGCGCTCGCCCTGCACGGCTGGTGGTTCAACATGACCGAAGGCCAGCTCTACGCCTTCAATCCCCAGACCGCCGCCTTCGAGCCCGTGCACGGCCTCAAGGTCCACCCCACCGTGGTCAAGGGCACGGCCTTGTCGGCGGTCAAGCCCGAAGCGCTGATCGCCGCTGCCGCCGGCAGGAAGCCGGCCTTTTAGCTCGCCAGCGAGTCGATCGCGGCGTCGACCCCGCCCGGGCTGAACGGCACGCCGGCGGTCTTCATGGCGAGCTCGGTGGTGGCGAGGCAGCCCAGCAACATGGGCTCGTTGAGGTCGCCCATGTGGCCGATGCGGAACACCTTGCCCATCAGCGGTCCCAGCCCGCCGCCGAGCGACAGGTTGTAGCGATCGATCGCGACCTTGCGCAGCGGGTCCGAGCTCACGCCTTCGGGCATGATCACGGTGGTCACCGAGTTGGAGAGCCGGTCGGGCGACTGGCCGTAGAGCTGCGGGCCCTTGCCGTCCTTGCCCCAGGCGCGCACCGCGGCGCGCGTCGCCTCGGCCAGCCGGGCATGGCGAGCGAACACCGCGTCGAGGCCTTCCTCCTCCAGCATCTTCAGGGACTCCTGCAGGCCGAAGAACATGTGCACCGGCGCCGTGCCCATGAACTTCTGCGGCGCGCGGCCGTTCATCAGTTCCCAGTGGAAGTAGTGACGCGGCGCCTTGTTCCGGCGGGCCACCTCGAGCGCCTTGTTGCTGACGCCGGTGAACGACATGCCGGTCGGCAGCATCAGGCCCTTCTGGCTGCCGCCCACGGTAACGTCGATGCCCCAGGCGTCCATCTTGTATTCCATCGACGCCAGCGAGGAGATGGTGTCCGACAGCAGCAGCGCCGGATGCTTGGCCTCGTCGATGGCGCGGCGGATGTCGGCCAGCGGCAGGACCATGCCGGTCGCCGTCTCGTTGTGCACGCAGAGCACGGCCTTGATCTCGTGCGCCTTGTCCTTGGCCAGGCGCTCGCCGATCTTGCCGACGTCGGCGCCCTTGCGCCAATCGGCGGCGATGGTCTCGACCTTGATGCCGAGGTTGACCGCCATCTCCGCCCAGCTCAGCGAGAAGTAGCCGGTCTCGACGATCAGCACCGTGTCGCCGGCGGCGAACAGGTTGGCGAGCGCCGCCTCCCAGGCGCCGTGACCGCTCGCGTTGTACATGTAGAGGGCCTGGTCGGTCTTCAGCACCCGTTTCACGCCTGCATGGCAGGCATGATGGATGGCCACGAATTCGTCGGACATGAAGTCGAGGACCGGCCGGTCCATGGCCCGCAGCACCCGGTCGGGGATGTTGGTGGGGCCGGGATTGTTGAAGAATTGACGGCCGCGCGGCTTGGCATTCACGGGGGCGTTCAAGGCAGGCTCCGGGCTTGCGAAAAAGTGGCGGACGATAGGGCTCAAGGCCTTGGCGAGGCAAGCGAGGCTTGCGATGCTCAGCCATTAGCAAAGTGAGGGCAAATGAGTACCGCAGCACCGACCAATTCAGCCATCGTGACCGACTACAAGGCTCGCACGCAGGGGTCCGGTGCGCTGTTCGAGCGGGCCCGCAAGGTGCTGCCGAGCGGCATCACCCATGATGCGCGCTACCTCGACCCTTATTCTATTCATGTCGCCAAGGCCAAGGGACCGCGCAAGTGGGACGTCGACGGCAACGAGTACGTCGACTATTTCGGCGGCCACGGCGCCATGCTGCTGGGCCATTCGCATCCCGCCGTCGTCGAGGCGGTGAAGCGGCAGATGGATCTCGGCACGCACTACGGTTCCAGCCACGAGCTCGAGGTGCGCTGGGCCGAGCTGGTGTGCGAGCTGATCCCGTCGGCCGAGAAGGTCCGTTTCACGGCGTCGGGCACCGAGGCCTCGCACATGGCGATCCGGCTGGCCCGCTCCCACACCGGCAAGGACAAGATCGTGCGCTTCATCGGCCACTTCCACGGCTGGCACGACCATGTCGCGGGCGGCGCCACTTCGCACTATGACGGCTCCTCGCCGCCGGGCGTCCTGCAGAGCACGACCGATCTTTCCATCCTGCTGCCGACCGACAATGTCGATGCGGTGGTGAAGGCGATCGAGAGCCGCGACGACATTGCCGCGGTGATGTTCGAGCCGTCGGGCGCGTCGTGGGGCCAGGTGCCGCTGCCGCCGGGCTTCGTGCAGGCGATCCGCGACGTCACCGCCAGGCGCGGCGTGGTCATGCTGATGGACGAGGTCATCACCGGCTTCCGCTGGTCGTCGGGCGGTGCGCAAAAGGCGCTCGGCGTCACGCCCGACCTCTGCATCCTGGCGAAGATCGTGGCCGGCGGGCTGCCCGGCGGCGCGGTCGCGGGCAAGCGCGAGATCCTCGACCAGATCGACTTCGCGGTCTCGGCGGCAAAGAAGCGGGACAAGATCTCTCATCCCGGCACCTACAACGCCAATCCGTTGTCGGCGGCCGCGGCGGTGACGGCGCTGTCGCTGGTGCGCGACGAGGACCTGGCCGAGAAGGCCAATCGGACGGCGGCCGAGCTGCGCGCCGCGCTGCGCCAGGTGCTGATCGAGGAAAGCGTGCCGTGGGGCATCTACGGCGATTCCTCGGCCTTCCTGATCTATCCCAATCCGACCGGCGAGGACGTGAACCCGGCGACCTTCGATCCGCTGAAGCTCGGCTTCGCCAAGCTGAAGGGCGCCAAGTCGGGCGCGCTCACGGGCAAGATCCGCATGGGTCTGATGAGCCACGGCGTCGACATCATGGGCGCGCCCGGCGGCTTCGTCTCGGCCACGCACGGCGGCGCCGAGATCGAGAAGACGGTGCACGCGCTGCGCCAGACGGTGCGGGCGCTCAAGGCCGAGCGCGAGGTCAAGGCCGCCTGATGACCGATCGTCATGCCGCGTATCCGACCGGGCTGAGGAGCGCGCCGACCCGCCATCGCGCGCTGCGCCGGCGCATGGAGGCACCCGGCATCGTCGTGGCGCCGGGCGCTTTTGACTGCATCACCGCCAGGCTGGTCGAGGTTTCGGGCTTCGACGCGCTCTATGTCACGGGCTCGGGCGTCTCGATGAGCGCGCTCGGTGCCCCTGACATGGGCGCGCTCAGCTTCGGCGAGATCCTCGATCGCGTGCGGCGCATCTGCGATTCGGTGGCGATCCCGGTGATCGCCGACGCCGATACCGGCTACGGCGGTCCGCTCAACGTCATCCGCACCATGCGCGAGTTCGAGCGCGCCGGCGTCAGCGCCGTGCAGCTCGAGGACCAGGAATGGCCCAAGAAGTGCGGCCACGAGCCCGGCCGCAGGATCGCTTCATCGCGGGAGATGGAGCAGCGCATCCGAGCCGCCGCCGATGCCCGCGTCGACGCCGACGTCATGATCGTGGCCCGCACCGACGCCATCGCCTCGGAAGGCTTCGAGGCGGCCTTGGAGCGCGCCCAGCGCTATCGCGAGGCCGGCGCCGACATCCTGTTCGTCGAGGCGCCGCCTAACGAGGCAAACCTCGCCGAAGTGCCGAAACGGCTCGGCGCGCCGTGCCTCGCCAACATGGTCGAGGGCGGTCGCACCCCGATCCTGCCGTTCCCCAAGCTGGAGCAGCTCGGCTTCAAGGTCGCGATCTATCCGAACTCGCTGACGCGGCTGTTCGCGCGTGTCGGCCAGGACCTCCTCGGCTCGCTCAAGAGCACGGGCAACACGGCCGCGATGGCCAACCAGATGTTGGACCACGGCCAGCTCTGGTCGCTTTTCGAGAACAAGCGCTGGCAGGCGCTGGAGAAGCGCTTCCAGGGTTAGCGGATGCCAGCGACGATCGCGCCACTGGAGTGGCGCGCGCCCGGCAAAGACGATGAGCGGACCTGGAGGTCCGCGGTCCGCGGGATTATCTCTTGCCCTTGCCGATGTGGGCGATCGCCTCGATCTCGACCAGGATCTCGGGTGCGGCGAGCGCGCTCACCTCGACCAGCGTCGAGGCCGGAAAGTCGCCGGTGAAGAACTCGGCGCGCGCCTTCCACACCTTGGTGTTGTTCTTGATGTTGGTGACGTAGATCGTGACCTTCACCACGTCGGCCATGGCGCCCCCGGCCGCCTCGACCATGCCCTTGATCTTGTTGAAGATCAGCTTGGCCTGCTCGTACTCGTCCATCTCGGCGAGCTGGGCCGGATCGGTGCCGCGCGCGGTCATGCCGGAGACATAGGCGATGCCGTCCGACACCAGGCAGTTCGACCAGCGCTCGGGCGGCGGCTCGGGTACGTGGGGCGATGTCACGCGGCGGATCATGGGCGTCTCCTCGCTTCGCTAGTCCGGTTTGGCGCCTGTAGACTTCACCACTGGCGTCCACTTGTCGATCTCGGCCTGGATGAAGCGGGTCACTTCCGCCGGCGTCATCGTGCTCGACTCGGCGCCGATCTCCTCCCAGCGCTTGACGACGGCCGGCTCCTTCAGCACCGCCTGCATCTCCGTCGCCAGTCGATCGACGATCGGCTGCGGTGTCTTGGCCGGCACAGAGATGCCGAACCACGAATAGGAGATCAGGTCGGGATAGCCGGACTCCTTCATCGTCGGCACGTCGGGGAAGGCGGGGTTGCGTTCCTCGCCGCTGACGGCGAGGGCGCGCACCTTGCCGGCCTTGATGTGCGAAGCGGCCGACGGCAGCGAATCGAACATCGAGGGCACGTTGCCCGCGATGGTGTCGACCATGGCGGGCCCGGCACCGCGATAGGGAACGTGGACCATCGCCGCGCCGATCACCTGCTCCAGCCGCGCGGCCAAGAGGTGGTTGCTCGAACCCGCGCCCGACGTCGCATAGGCGAGCTTGCCGGGCTCGGCCTTGGCGATCTCGACGTATTCCTTGAACGTCTTGGCCTTGAAGCCGGGGTTGACGACCAGGACGCTGGGATTGCGCGAGGCGATCGAGATGTGGATGAAGTCGGCCATCGGGTCGAAGTCGGCGCCGCCGTAGAGCGTGGGCGAGATCGACAGGCCCGAGATCACCGACATCAGGAGCGTGTAGCCGTCGGGCGGCGCCTTGGCGACCAGGGCGGTGCCGACCATCGCGCCCTTGCCGGGCTTGTTGTCGACGATGATGTTCTGGCCGAGCCGCTGGCCGAGATGCTCGGCCACCATGCGGGCGATGACGTCGGTGGTGCCGCCGGGCGCGTAGGGCACGACGAGCTTGATGGGCTTGCGCGGCCAGGCCTGGGCCAAAGTCGGCGAGAAGGGGGCCGGCAGGGCGGCCGCCAGCGAGGTGGCGATGAATGTGCGGCGAGGGAACATGCGCCGAGTATACTCGGGCCATGAGCCATCCCGACAAGCTGTTCACTTCGCTGTTCGAACCGCGCCGCATCGCGCTGATCGGCGCCTCCGCCGATGTCACCAAGACGACGTCGCGGCCGCAGCGCTTCCTGCGCAAGCACGGCTTCACGGGCGAGATCCTGCCGATCAATCCGTCGCGCACCGAAATCCTGGGTGAGAAGGCGTACAAGGGTCTCGACGCCGTCAGCGGCGACATCGACCACGCCTATATCCTGCTGAACGGCAAGGCGGCGGTCGATGCGCTGGCGGCCTGCGGCCGGCGCGGCGTCAAGGTGGCCTCGATCCTGGCCGGCGGCTTAGCCGCCGCCGGTGCGGGGGGTGGGTCGATGGAGGACGATCTCGCGCGCATCGTGCGCGAGACCGGCGTGCGCCTGGTCGGACCCAACAGCATCGGCACGGTCAGCACCGACCCGGCGGTGGCGCTCACGGCGAATGCGGCCTTTGCCGTCGACAAGCTGCGCGTGGGCAGGTGGGGCCTGGTCAGCCAGAGCGGCAGCCTGATCGGCGCGCTGCTGTCGCGTGCCGACGCCCGCGGCATCGGCTTCTCGCGCCTGATTTCGGTCGGCAACGAGGTCGATCTCAAGGTCGGCGAGATCGCGGACATGATGGTCGACGACCCCAGGACCAACGCCATCCTGCTGTTCATGGAGACGCTGCGCGACGGTGAGCGGCTGGCGCGCGCGGCGCGTCGCGCGCACGCCGCGGGCAAGCCGGTGATCGCCTACAAGCTCGGCCGCTCCGACATCGGCCAGGAACTCGCCAAGTCGCACACCGGCGCCATCGCCGGCTCCGACGCGACCTTCGATGCCTTTTGCCGCCGCCACGGCAT
>JAEWIV010000387.1 GCA_023386865.1 Pseudomonadota bacterium | reverse complement strand
CGGGGGAGGTGCCCGAAGGGCGGAGGGGGAGAGCCGCAAAGGCCATCTTTGAAGTAAAGAGGTCATCGGACCGGAATGCTCGATTTCATCGCCCGTCGTCTCGTCGCCATCATCCCCGTCCTCACGGTGGTGGCGGTGCTGGTCTTCCTCATGCTGCGCCTCACGCCGGGCGATCCGGCCGCGGTGATCGCGGGCGACAACGCCACCACCGACCAGATCAATGACATCCGCGAGAAGCTCGGGCTGAACGAGCCGATCTGGACGCAGTTCGCCATCTGGATCGGCAATATTTTGCAGGGCAATTTCGGCGAGAGCTTCTTCTTCAAGAAGACCGTGGCCGAGCTGATCGCCCAGCGCATCGAGCCGACCCTGGCGCTCGCCGTCTGCACCCTGATCTTCGCCGTCGCCGTCTCGGTGCCGATCGGCGTGCTCGCCGCCTACCGGCAGGGCTCGCTGTTCGACCGTCTGGTGATGGCTTTCGCGGTGATGGGCTTCTCGGTGCCGGGCTTCGTCATCGGCTATTGCCTGATCTACGTCTTCGCCATCGAGCTCGGCTGGCTGCCGGTCCAGGGCTATATCCGCATCGGCGTCAATTTCTGGCAGTTCCTCGAGCGCATGATCCTGCCGTCGCTGACCCTGTCGGTCGGCTTCATCGCGCTGATCTCGCGCATCACCCGCGCCTCGGTGCTGGAAGTGCTGAACGAGGACTACATCCGCACCGCCCGCGCCAAAGGCCTCAGCAATCGCGTCGTGCTGATGCGCCATGCGCTGCGCAACGCCGCCGTGCCGATCCTGACCGTGATCGGTCTCGGCGTCGCCATCCTGATCGGCGGCGCCGTGGTGACCGAGAGCGTGTTCGGCCTGCCGGGCCTCGGCCGCCTCACCGTCGAGGCCGTGCTCAGCCGTGACTTCCCGACCATCCAGACCGTCATCCTGATGTTCTCGGTGGTCTATGTCGTGATCAACCTGCTGATCGACATCAGCTACACCGTTTTCGATCCGAGGATCCGCTATTGACCGTCGCGACAGAAGACCTCGTCGACTCCGCCTCGATCGCGGCGGCATCGACCAAGCGCAAGAGCCTGTGGCTCGTCGCCCTTCGCAACCCGAATGTCATCATCGGCGGCACCATCCTGCTCATCATGCTGGTGATCGCCGCCCTGGCGCCCGTCCTGGGCACCGTCGACCCGACCCGCATCGATCCCGCGGCGCGCAACAAGAAGCCGGGCACCGAGATCACCATGCGCATGGACGACGGCACCACCGTCAAGCGCGTCGCCATCATGGGCACCGACAGCCTGGGCCGAGACGTCTACAGCCGCGTCATCTACGGCACGCGCGTGTCGCTGGCGGTCGGCATCGCGGTCGCCCTGATCGCCATTGCGATCGGCGTCGTGATCGGCCTGGTCTCGGGCTACATACGATGGCTCGACGGCATCATCATGCGCATCATGGACGGCCTGATGGCGATTCCGGGCATCTTGCTCGCCATCGCCATGGTCTCGATCTGGCGCGCCGGCCTGGTCACGGTGATCTTCGCCATCGTCGTGCCCGACGTGCCGCGCGTCGTGCGCCTGGTGCGCTCGATCGTGCTGACCGTGCGCGAGGAGCCCTATGTCGAAGGCGCCATCTCGGTCGGCACGCCGACCTGGGTGCTGATGTTCCGCCACATCCTGCCCAACACCATCGCGCCGCTGATCGTGCAGGGCACCTTCCTGGCCGCCGCCGCCATCCTGGTCGAGGCCGCCCTCTCCTTCCTCGGCATCGGCATCCCGCCGGAGATCCCGAGCTGGGGCAACATCATGGCCGAGGGCCGCACGCTGTTCCGCGTGTTCCCGCACAACATCTTCTATCCCGCCATTTTCCTGGCCGTCACCGTGCTCGCGATCAACATCATGGGCGACGGCCTGCGCGACACGCTGGATCCGAAGATGAGCAAGAAGGTGTGATGCAGCATCACACCCCGAGCAAAGCGAAGCGCAGTCGAGGGTCTTCTCTCGACCGCAAGATCACAATGATTGAAGCAAGGTCCCTCCACTCCGCGCTGCGCGCTCCGGTCGGGACGACGGGTAGTTTGTAATGAGCGAAGCGAAGAAACCTGTCCTCGAAGTCCGGAACCTTTCCGTCACGCTGCCCAAGGGAGCCGATCGCGAGTTCGCCGTCGACAAGGTGAGCTTCACCGTCAATCCCGGCGAGATCGTCTGCCTGGTGGGCGAATCGGGATCGGGCAAGTCGGTGATCGCCTTCACCGTCATGGGCCTGCTGGCCAAGGCGCTGAAACCCAGCACCGGCGAGATCCTGCTGCAGGGCGAGAACATCCTGGCCGCCAGCGAGGACCGGCTGCGCGAGCTGCGCTGCACGCGCATGTCGATGATCTTCCAGGAACCGATGACCGCGCTGAACCCGGTCATGACCTGCGGCGAGCAGATCGACGAGGTGCTCTCGACCCACACCAAGCTCGATGCCGGCGAGCGGCGCGCCAAGATCCTGGGCATCCTGGGCCGCGTGAAGCTGCCGGAACCCGAGCGCATCTACGCCTCCTATCCGCACCAGCTTTCGGGCGGCCAGCGCCAGCGCATCATGATCGCCATGGCCCTGGTGCTCGATCCGGTGCTGCTGATCGCCGACGAGCCGACCACCGCGCTCGACGTCACCACCCAGGCCGAGATCCTGAAGCTGATCGCCGAGCTGCAGGCGGGCCAGGGCACGGGCGTGCTCTTCATCACCCACGATTTCGGCGTCGTCGCCGAGATCGCCCATCGCGTGGCCGTGCTGCGCTGGGGCCAGCTCGTCGAGATGGGACCGACCGAGCAGATCCTGGCGCGTCCGCAGCAGGCCTATACCAAGATGCTGATCTCCTCGGTGCCGTCGATCCATCCGCAGCACCGCGGCGTGCGCAAGGAGGGCATCACCGTCCTGCGCACCGAGAAGCTCGGCAAGGTCTACAGCGGCAAGAGCTTCTTCCAGAAGGCGCGCGTGGTGAAGGCCGCGGTCGACGTCGACCTCGACATCCGCAAGGGCGAGACGCTCGGCATCGTGGGCGAATCGGGCTCGGGCAAGTCGACGGTGGCGCGTTGCATCGCCCGCCTGATCGATCCGACCGAGGGAAAGGTCTTCCTCGGCGACACCGAGATCGCCACCATGACGGCCGGCAAGCTGCGCCCGCATCGCCGCAAGGTGCAGATCGTCTTCCAGGATCCCTACCGCTCGATGAACCCACGCATCACCGTGGGCGAGTTCATCATCGAGGGGCCGATGAACTTCGGCCTGAAGCGCGAGGAAGCGCTGAAGCGCGCCCGCAAGCTGATGGAGACGGTGCGGCTCGATCCCAACTCGCTCGACCGCTTCCCGCACCAGTTCTCGGGCGGCCAGCGCCAGCGCATCTGCATCGCCCGCGCGCTCGCCATGGAGCCCGAGCTCCTGATCGCCGACGAGGCGGTGTCGGCGCTCGACGTGTCGGTGCAGAAGCAGGTGCTGGAGCTGCTGGACGAGATCCGCCAGCGTCTCAACCTCGCGGTGCTGTTCATCACCCACGACCTGCGCGTCGCCGCCCAGATCTGCGACTACGTCGCCGTCATGAGCAAGGGCCGCGTCGTCGAGTACGGCTCGGCGGAGCAGGTCTTCGGCTCGCCGCGCGACGACTACACCAAGGCCCTGTTCGCCGCCGCTCCCGGCCGGCACTGGGAGTTCGGCAAGTTCGCGGCCGCCTGATTCGGTGATAGACTGGGCGGCAAGGAAAGGCCCTTCAGGCATCCGCTGCCGCGCCTCCCCCTTGACCGGCACGGAGTTGAGACGGCGAACCCGTGTCGAGGGAGGCTCACATGGCGGACAGCGTCTACAAGGTCATCGAGCTCGTAGGCACCAGCACCCAATCCTGGGAGGCGGCGGCAAAGGCGGCGGTCGATCGCGCCGCCAAGTCCCTGCGCGACCTGCGCGTCGCCGAGGTCGTCGAGCAGGACCTGGTCATTGAAAAGGGCAAGGTCACGGCCTACCGCACCAAGCTGAAGCTCTCCTTCAAGTACGAAGGCGGCGGCTGAGCGGGGCAGCGCGGGGCGCCGCCTGCCGGTCTTCCTGAGCGCAGCGAAGGCTCTCATGCCGCCGGCAAGCGGCGATGAGGTCCTTCGCTTACGCTCGGGACGACAGTAAGCTTAGACATGTCCTCCGGGCTGCTCGAAGACGCCTCGTTCAACCAGTCGCCGGCGTTCGGCGACGTCGACCTGTTCAGCGCCGACCGGCCGCTGGCGGATGCCGCGGCGCGCGCCGGGCTCGACATCGCGAACCTCAGCGCCTGCGGCAAGGACTACGGCGCGGCCGCCACGCTCGATCTCGGCCGCGTCGCCAACGAGAACCCGCCCAAGCTCCACATCATGGACGGCAAGGGCAACCGGCTCGACCTGGTCGAGTTCCATCCCGCCTATCACGCCATGATGGCCAAGAGCGTCGGCCATGGCATCCATGCCTCGGCCCACGACGGCAGCGACAAGGCAGCACCGGTCTCCACGCGCGCCGTGCGGCTCTATCTCGCCACCCAGGCCGAGAGCGGGCACATGTGCCCGATCACCATGACGCATGCCTGCATCGGCGCGCTGCGCGCCGAGCCCGCGCTGCTGGCAAAATGGCTGCCCAAAATCCAGACCCGCACCTACGATCCGCGGCCGTTGCCGTGGTGGGAGAAGACGGGGGTGACGCTCGGCATGGGCATGACCGAGCGCCAGGGCGGCACCGACGTGCGCGCCAACATCACCCAAGCCTCGGCGCACGGCGATCATGTCGAGATCACCGGCCACAAATGGTTCATGTCGGCGCCGATGTGCGATGCCTTCCTGGTGCTGGCCCAGGCCGAGGGCGGTTTGACCTGCTATCTGATGCCGCGCTATCGGCCCGACGGCTCGAAGAACCAGATCCGCTTCCAGCGCCTGAAGGACAAGCTCGGCAACAAGTCGAATGCCTCCTCCGAGGTCGAGTTCCACGGCGCCTGGGCCGAGCGTGTCGGGCCCGAAGGCGCGGGCGTGCGTACCATCATCGAGATGGTGAACCTGACGCGGCTCGACTGCGCCATTGCCTCGGCGGGCCAGTCGCGCATCGCGCTCTCCCAGGCGCTGAACCACATCCGCAACCGCTCGGTCTTCCAGAAGCGTCTGGTCGACCAGCCGTCGATGCGCGCCACCGTCGCCGACCTCGCCCTCGAGCTCGAGGCCCAGGTGGCGCTGGTGTTCCGCCTCTGCCGCGCTTCCGAGCGCGCCCATGACGATCCGGCCGAAGCGACCTACGTGCGCCTGCTGACGCCGGCGGTGAAGTTCCTGGTGTGCAAGAGCACGCCGCAGCTGGTCTACGAATCCCTCGAATGCCTGGGCGGCAACGGCTACACCGAGGACCTGCCGCTGGCGCGCTATTTCCGCGAATCGCCGCTCAACGCCATCTGGGAAGGCTCGGGCAACGTGATGGCGCTCGACGTGCTGCGCGCCGCCGGACGCCATACCGACCAGGCCATGGCGACGGTGAGCGCGCTCGCGCGTACGGCGGCGCCCGCCTTCGACGTGCGCCCGCTCGCCGACACCCTGGCCAAGGTGCTGCAATCGGGCGACGCCGAGCGTCGCGCCCGCTTCCTGTGCGAGGGGCTGGCCAAGATCGCCGCGCTCGCCGCGCTGGCCGAGGCGAATTCGGCGTTCGCGGCGCTCTATGGCGACACGCGGCTCGGCGGCGGCGCGAGATTTGCGCAGTTCGGAACGGCGGATCTGGGCGGAGCAGAAACAAAGTTGATGGATCGCGCCCTGTCGTCCTGAGCACAGCGAAGGATCTGATGCCCTATCCGACGGCGATGAGGTCCTTCGCTGTACTCAGGACGACAATGGTTGCAGCGATCTTCCCTCTCCCCCAAGATCGCGCCCCATGAAAAAGATCTTCACTGCCTGTCTCGGCACCGAGACCAATACCTTCGCCTCCATCCCCACCGGTCAGCAGCTATTCGAGGACACCTGCCTCTTCCGCAAAGGCAGCTACGGCAAGAACGTGCCGATGTTCGGCGCGCCGCTCGCCGTCGGGCGCGGGCGCGCCGAGGCCAAAGGCTGGCAGGTGGTCGAAAGCCTCTGCGCCTTCGCCCAGCCTGCCGGCAAGACGGTGAAGAAAGTCTACGAAGCCTTCCGCGACGAGATCGTCGACGATCTCAAGGCCGCCCTGCCGGTCGACGGCGTGCTGCTCTCCATGCACGGCGCGATGGTCGCCGAGGGTTACGACGACTGCGAAAGCGACATCCTGGCGGCCGTGCGCAAGGTCGTCGGGCCGGACGTTCCGGTCGGCGCCGAGCTCGACCTGCATTGCAACATTGGCGAGGGCACGCTGCGCGACGCCACCGCCTTGGTGCTCTTCAAGGAGTATCCGCATGTCGACGTGCCGGAACGCGCCGACGACCTCTTCACGGTGATCGAGGGCGCCATCGAGGGCCGCACCAAGCCGGTCATGGCGGCGTGGGATTGCAGGATGATCGGCGTGTTCCATACCACCCGGCAGCCGATGCGCGGCTTCGTCGACAAGCTGCAGGCGATGGAAGGCAAGGACGGCGTGCTGTCGCTGTCGATCGCCCATGGTTTCCCATGGTCCGACATCAAGGAGATGGGCAGCAAGCTGATCGCCATCACCGACGGCGACAAGGCCAAGGCCGACAGGCTGGCCCGCGAGCTCGGCCAGGAGTTCTTCGCAATGCGCGAGGCGACCCAGCCGCCATACGTCTCACTCGACGCGGCGATGGCGCGCGTCTCCTCGCACAACCTGCCCAGGCCGATGGTGCTGGCCGACGTCTCGGATAATGCCGGCGGCGGGGCGGCCTCCGATTCGACCTTCATCCTGAAGGCGCTGCTCGAGCGCAAGGTCGCGGATGCCGCCCTCGGCATGATCTGGGATCCCGGCGCCGTGAAGCTCGCCTTCGAGGTCGGCGAGGGCGCCGAGCTCGACATCCGTATCGGCGGCAAGCTCGGGCCTCAGTCGGGGCCGCCGGTCGATGCGCGCGCTCGGGTGCTGAAGCTCGGCAAGAACGTCGCCATCGAGTTCGGCGGCGAGCGCAAGAGCGTGGGTTCGATCGGCGACGCCGCCGCCCTGCAGATCGACGGCGTCACGGTGATCGTCAACAGCAAGCGCACCCAGTGCCTTAGCCGCGACTGCTTCACCAAGCTCGGCGTCGATCCTTCGACAAAGAAGGTCGTGGTCGTGAAGTCCATGCAGCACTTCCACGCCGCCTATGCCCCGATCGCCAGCGAAGTGGTCTATGTCGCCGCTCCCGGCGCTCTGGTGCCCGACTGGTCGCTGCTGCCCTATACCAAGGTCGACAGGGCGCAGTGGCCGTTCGTCGCCGACCCTCACCGATAGATCGCCGGCCAGCCGCGGCATCTTGCTCGCCGCAGCCTGAAACCCCGATCGCCCTACGCTCTCAGAGCTTCACGTCGATGTCGACGACCGCGCCCTTGGCGAACTGCAGAGGACCGTAGGTCGCCGGCGGCAGCGGCACGCCGTTCTCGTCCTTGCCGCGCACCTCGATCACGTAGCTCTGGCCGGGCTGGACCGTATGGCCGCCGTAGTTCGGCAGGCGACCGCGATCGCTGACGAACCAGCTGAGCGGCGACGTGGGCTTTGAGCGGCCCTTGATGACGCCGAGCAACGCATCGCCGCCGCCCGGCGGCGTGGTCAGGAAGACGAAAAGATCGCCCCGCGACTTGCCGTCGAGCGCCCGCACGGCGAGCCATGCCATCTGCGGGGGTGGCTTGGGTGCGACCGTCTCCGGCGTCTTGACGGCCCGGAAGCCGAGCGCCACCAGCATGGTGTTCACGCCCGAACTGCCACCGGCGATCACCATGGCGGTAATGACCTGGCCCGTTGCCGTGACTTCGTGCTTCGTGCCGTCCAGCGCATTGGCCAGGGCGGCCACGACATCCATGCCGAGCAGGTTCACGACCAGGATGGCGGCAAGGAAGGCGATCACCGGACGCACCGCGCGCGGTACGAGATTCTCGACGAAGGGCTTCCAATTGAACAGCAGCGCCAGCGCCGATTCGAGGATCACTGCCACCACGAACAGGTAGAATACCGCGCGTCCGGCCTGGCCGAAGACTTCACTGCCGAAGCCGGGCGCCGGGAGCGGCGGCTCGATCTTGATGTCGACGGTCTGCTCGGCGCCCGCCGCCGTCTTGTACACGACCTTGTCGGTCAGCGGCTTGTCGCTGGTCTTGGCCGTGTAGTCGAGCTTGAAGCTGCCCTGCGGCGTGGTCGGGACCTTCTTGGCCTCTCCGTTCGTCCCTTGCGTCGTGATGGTGAAGTCGGACGGCACGGTGGCGAGGGTCTCGGTCGCCCCGCTCTTTACCGTGACCGGGTCGGCCGCCGCCGCAATGGCGGGAAGGCCGGCAAGCAGAAATGCAATGCCCACGAGCAATCGGTTCATCATGGTCGTCACCCTGCAAAGGCAGTCATCGCCAGTCGTGCAAAGCGCGTGCGCCTGTCGAGTGCCTTGACACCCGACCGTTCGAAGCGTTCGTCGAAGCTCACCACCGAAGCCTCGAGCGAGGTCTGGCGCATCAGCTCCTTCAACGCCTCCTTCTCGGTGCCCCTGAGTTCTGCCAGAAGGTAGCCGTAGTTGGCCTCGTCGGAGCGCCAGTTCAGCACGTGATCGGCCGCGTGCTTCAGGAATGCGCCGCGACGGGCGCCGTCCCATTGGCACCAGCCCATGCCGCCCTTGCCTTCGGGCACGCCGAGCTGCAGGAGCTGGCGGAAGCCGCCACACTCATGGCCGATGTTGCCCAGGATGCCGCCGGCCTGAAAGGCCGTGAGGCCGGGAATGTCGCGCATCAGGTCGCGCATGATGCGAGGCGCCTTGGCCACGAAGTCGGCATCCTGCGGCGTCGCGCTGACACCCATGTTGCGCAGCGTGGCAAGATCGATGGCGATGCCGGTGACCGCCGGAGGCGCCGGCAGAGCCATGATCCGGGTCGCGCGGATCTTCGCCGTCGCAAACGGCACGATCCCGACCTTGTCCGGGCCGATGCCGCCACCACCCTGATTGCCGCCCAGCACCTGCAAGGTCGTGGCGTTGCTGTCGACGATCAGTCCGACATGGCCGGCGTTGCCAGCGTTGTCGTTCAGCACGACGACGGTGCCGACCGGGAACGGTGCGGCCACGGCGGTGCCCCATGTCTGCCAAGTCGCGGCGAGGGCCGCGCCCTTGGCGACGCTGTCCTCGATCTCCTTGACGCCGCAGGTCTTCATGCAGAAGGCGAGGAAGGCGCCGCACCAGGGTGTGTTGCTCCCGGGATCGTCGAGGCCGGTCACCCGCAGGTAGGCCTTGATGTCGGCAGTGTTCCGGAGGTCGGGAGTCTCCGATACGCCGCGGAACATCTCGGCACGGGCGACCGTGAGCCACGGCGGCTCGCCGGCGACCGGAATCTCGCCGACCCGGAAATAGCGGATCTCCGGCGGCTGCTTGTCGATCTCGACCCGCGCCACCACGTAGCCCGCGAGCAGGCGGGCCCGGAGATCGTCGATCGCCTCGGCGATCGTCCCGGAGCCCTTGCTGAGCTTGTCGGCAAACGAATCCGGCGCTGGATTCTTGATGACGTCGCTGCACTTGGCGCTGCGGTCGCCCTTCAACAGGTCGAGCGCACCCTTGCCATAGAGCTGGGTGAAGTAGAGCTCCGGGAACAGGGGCGCCTTGCCCATCGCCTCCTGATAGGTCGCCATGGCCTGTGCGGTGAGACGAGCCGCCACCTCGGCCTGGCTGCTCCAGCGATAACGGTCCTGAGCGGTGAAGCCGAGGCCCCGCGCCGGACCGGCGGTGACCGCATCGCTCCATTCCTTGGCCGAGAGCTGGAACGGACCGATCGGGCCGTCACCGGGGCCACCCAGGTTCTTGAGATTGGCGGTACCGGCATAGGCGGCGGCCAGCATGTAATCCCGGTCGGCGCCGACATCCCGCGCCATGCGCGTCACGAGGGCGATGAATGCACCGACCCTGTCGTCGTCGATGGGCTGCGGCAGGGACGGCTTGTCCTGCAGCGCGAGGAAGGCAATGAAGCCCTCTTCGACGGACACCTGGTCGACGCGCGTCTTGACGAAGCCCAACGCCTCCTCGCCCTTGATGTCCGTGCCGGCCTTGACGACGCCGAGCACGGTCGAGGCCATGTTGGCGGCGGAGAACAGAGGGGTGTTCTGAATGACGGTGAAGTCGGCCATGGTTCGGCTCCGGCTGGTTCGTCCGTCGTGGTCAGGGCGTCTTGTCGACGTTGAGCGGCGAGTTCTTCCACACCGCAGCATAGAGCGCCGCGTCCAAGTACGGCCTGGGCGCCGGCAGGTTGAGGGTCGCGCGCAGCTCGGCAATGCGCTCGCGCAGCAGTTTCACCTTGTCTTCCATGGTGGTCGCGGCAGCGAGCTTCTCGGACGTGACGCCCAGGAAGATGAGGGTGGAGTTGAGCTGCCGCTGGTCGATGCCCGACAGCGGGTCGGCCGTGAACATGCCGCTGTCGCTGCCGAGATAGGCGCGCTCGAACGGCGACATGAAGACCGCGGGCATCGGTTTCAGCGTCGGCAGGACCCGGCCCGACCGGCTGGTCAGGTTGCCGGTGATCTCGGTCTGCGGCCATTCGAGCCCGTTGCGACGATACATGCCCGCCTGGAACTCGCGGATGGCCGCGCGCGTCTCCCTGCCATAGCGGCCGTCAGCTTCGACGCCGATCGCTTTCTGCGCCTCCCTCAGCTCGGGGATGATCGGTTCCCTTTCCACGGCACCGGGCGCAATCGCCGTCGGCGGCGCCTGCACGCCGGCCGCCGCGGTTCCGCTGACGATCGCCGACGCCTTGGCCATGGTCGACAGCGCCGGCGCGGCAAGACCAGCCGCCTGCTGCCGGGTGGTCTTGTCGGTCGAGGCGACCGAAGGCGCGCCGCTTGCGGCGTTGTTGATGTTGGCCTCGATCGCCGCCGGCGAGCATTGGCTGAGATAGCCTTGGACCGCGATCAGCATGCGCGGACGCGTGTTGATCTGGACGTTCTTCTCCTTGAGGTCGTCGAGATAGGATTCGCGGCCTCTCAGCGCCACGTTGCGCAGGGCCGACGGCTCGATCGTGAACAGCACGGAGTTGACGCCGGCGTCGAACAGGCTGGCGGACAGGCCGAAGGCTGCGGCGGTGATCGCGATCGCCGTCGTCGTGACGCCGGCCAGGCCCATGATTGCGCCGGCGCCGGCCGCGATCGCGATCAGTCCCTGGCGGTTGGCGCGCTGCTCGCGGTTGAAGCGGAAGAGGGCGTCGAGATACTGATCGCACTGGCGGCCGACCTCGTAGATGCCGGCCTCGAACACCATCGCCCATCTCGGATCGTCGGCGCCGAGCGTCGCCGCGGGATTGTTGGGCACGAGTTGCGTCGTGTACCCGGCCTGATGCGCGAAGTGCTCGACGAGATTGTCCTGCAGCTGGCGGTTCGTCGCGACGTTGAGCTGCTCGAGCGTCGGCTGGACGCCCCGGACGCTGACCGCTCCAGGATCGAGCTGGTCGCGCAAACCACAGGCAGAGATGGACAGCGCGGCAGTCACCGCCCAGCAGCTTCTGGCCCAGTTCATCGATCCCCCGCAGCCCCTGCCCGAGCGATGAAGCTCCGAGACGGGTACGACGCAACTGTAGCGCGATTTTCGAGATCTGTCACATATCGCGCGGAGAACGTTTGAAGTCCATGGCTGCGCGCCATCGTGCGCAGCGTACATTCACACGTTCCGAAAATTCGCCTGACGGGAAGCAGATGGCCGCGCAATCGAAGGTCAATCCGGCGCTCTCGTCGAGATCTCCGGATTGAAGGATGAATTTGCGCACGAGCTCCCTTTGGCGCGGCGCTGGCACGGCGGAACGCGACACATCTTTGTCACAAGAGCGCGTCGTTCATCGGCGGCTGAAACAGCCGCTACCGCTTGGCGATGCAGTCGATCTCGATCAGCGCGTCGCGCACCAGGTCGGTGACGCCGACACAGGTCCTGGTCGGTCGCGCGCCTTCCGCGAAGAAGCCGGCATAGACTTCGTTCATGGCGTCGTAGTCGCGCCTGAAATGGGTCAGGAACACCCGGACGCTCACCACCTGTCGCATCGACAAGCCGAGCGCATCGAGGACCCGGCACATGTTGCGCAGGGTCACATCGGTCTGTGCCCGGATGCCCTCGGGCAAGGGCTTGGCCGGATCATCGAGGTCGCGGCCGAACTGGCCGGTCAGGAAGACGAAGCCGTCGGCTTCGACGGCGTGGCTGCTGGGCGAGACCGACTTCGGCAAGCCGTCCAGGATGTGGAACTTCGGGGTGCTCATAGCCGCCATTGAGCGCACAACGCGTGCGTCGGGTCGCCCCAAAACGCGCTGTTTCAGGCCGTTTACAGAACCGGGACTCATTGGTATGGTCCGCCGCGTCGCGGTCGGGGAAGGCCATTTTGTCGTTATAGTTCAACGACTTAAGATGATCCCGCCCGGCGAGGGGTCCGCGATATGAAGATTCTCACCGGCAACAGCAATCTTCCGCTGGCGGAAGCGATTTCCGCCAAGCTGGCCTTGCCGTTGGTCAAGGCCAACGTCCGCCGGTTCTCGGACAATGAAATCTTCGTCGAGATCCTGGAGAACGTGCGCGGCGATGACATGTTCGTCCTCCAGTCGACGAGCTTCCCGGCCAACGACCATTTGATGGAGCTCCTGATCACCATCGATGCCCTGCGCCGCAGCTCGGCTCGGCGCATCACGGCGGTGATGCCCTACTACGGATACGCCCGCCAGGATCGCCGCACCGGCCCGCGCACGCCGATCTCGGCCAAGCTGGTGGCCAATCTCCTGACCCACGCCGGCGCCAGCCGCGTTCTCACGCTCGACCTGCATGCCGCGCAGATCCAGGGCTTCTTCGACATCCCGGTCGACAACCTGTTCGCCGGCCCCCTGTTCGGCAAGGACATCAAGGACACGCTCAGCAACCGCGAGATCACCGTGGTGTCGCCCGACGTCGGCGGCGTGGTGCGCGCCCGCGCCGTCGCCAAGCGCATCGACGCCGACCTCGCCATCATCGACAAGCGCCGCGAGCAGGCCGGTGTCAGCGAGGTCATGAACGTCATCGGCGACGTCAAGAACCGCGACTGCATCCTGATCGACGACATCGTCGATTCGGCCGGCACGCTCTGCAATGCCGCCGTCGCCCTGATGGACCAGGGCGCGAAGTCCGTTTCGGCCTACGTCACGCATGGCGTGCTGTCGGGCGGCGCGGTGGCCCGCGTCGCGGCATCGCCGATGGAGAAGATGGTCATCACCGACTCGATCCAGCCGACCGAAGCGGTGCGCGTGTCGCCCAACGTGCGGCCGCTCAGCATCGCCACCTTGATGGCCGAGGCGATCAAGCGCATCTCGGAGGAGACCTCGGTATCGAGCCTGTTCGACTAGGAGTTTGGAGATCCGGCGATTGGCACCCCTGGAGGCCACGCCGCGAGTGAGAGAGAGCAACAGCAACCTTAGGAGAAGTTGAAATGGCAGAGACGACAAAGGTCGTCGCGAAGAAGCGGGACCGGGCCGGTAAAGGGGGCGCCCGTTCCAGCCGTCGTGACGGTCTGATTCCCGCCGTGATCTACGGCGACAAGCAGCCCCCGGTGATGATCGCGGTCGAGCCGAAATCGATCGAGCGCGAGCTGCACAAGGAGGGCTTCTTCAATCACCAGCTCAAGATCGACGTCGAGGGCCAGGGCTATGATGTCCTGCCGCGCGACGTCCAGGTCGATCCGGTGACGGACAAGCCTCTGCATCTCGACTTCCTGCGCATCGGGCCCGAGTCGATCATCACCGTGCAGGTGCCGGTTCACTTCAGGAACGAAGCGGCGGCGCCGGGCATCAAGCGCGGCGGCGTGCTGAACGTGGTGCTGCACGAGATCACCGTGCGCACCAAGCCCGCCACCATCCCGGAGTATTTCGAGGTCGACCTGACCGGCCTCGAGATCGGCCACTCGGTCCATCTGTCGGCGCTCAGGATCCCCGATGGCGTGCGTGTGGTGACACGCGACAAGAACGCCACCGTGGCCTCGATCGCGGCGCCGACGGTGGTGCGCGAGGCTGCGGCGCAGGCGGCAGCCGATGCTGCGG
>JAEWIV010000376.1 GCA_023386865.1 Pseudomonadota bacterium | reverse complement strand
GAGCAGCGCGTCGCCGGCCCCGCCGTGCCGCCGCCGGCCGAAGGCAGCGCCGCCCCAGCCGGCCCGCCGATCGGCAGCTGGGTCATACAGGTCGGCTCGTTCAACGATGCACAGGCAGCCCAGCTTGCCCTCGAGCGCGCTTCCTCGACGCTGGTCGACATGCGTTCGATCACGGCGACCGTGGACGAGGTGCAAATGGCGAGCAAGACCTTCCACCGCGCCCGGCTCACCAACCTGTCGCAGTCGCAGGCCATCGACGGCTGCAAGCGGCTGGAAAAGAAGAAGATCTACTGCTCGGCCATCCAGGTCACCGCCTGGAACACGCCTAACGCGCGCTAAGTCTGCGCGCCGAGCGCCCGCCTCAACCGGCCGACGAAGGGTCGCTTGTCCCGGCCCTTCCACACCGCATAATCCCACGGCGAGGTCGATGGTTGCAGGCGTGCCACGACCGGCTCGAATACCGACACCGTCACCACCTCGCCGGCGACCCTCACCTTCTGCTGCGCGATCCGGTAGCCCGGCCCTTCATAGGCGGCGAGCCGCGCCACGTCGCGCGACGTGAGGCCGCCGACCACCACGCCCTGCACCTGATCCGCGGCGTCGCGCACCACGACAGGATAGGTCGCGCCCTTTGCCCGGCGTCGCGAATGGCCGGGCAGGATCGCGGGGACGAACGCCTGGGGCGGCAGGCGCCGTCCGATCACGAGCGCCATGACATCAGGATCGAGCAGCGTGCCGTAAAAGAAGAAGGTGGCCATCGTTCGCCCGCTTGCGGACAGCCGGTCTCCGCCGTCCAGACCAGTATCCTAGGACACGATGCGTCCGCGCGGAACCGCGTACGGCCGCCCGGATCGCATTGCTCCTCTAGTGATGGCCGCTGCCGGCATCGTCCGGGAGGGTGACGCCGCTCGCGGACAGCGCCGCCTTGAGGTCGACCAGCAGCCGGTCGAGCGCGGCCTGTTCGGGCGCCTCGCAGCGCGCCACCAGCACCGGCTGGGTGTTGGAAGCGCGCAGCAGCCACCACCCGTCCTTGGTGGTGACGCGCACGCCGTCGATGTCGGAGAATTGAGCGCCCGCCTTCTTCAGGCGTGCCTTCACCTCCTCGACCACGCCGAACTTGCGTTCATCGGCACAGTCGAAGCGCAGCTCGGGCGTGTTGACAGGCTGGGGCAAGCCGTCGCGCATGTCGGCAAGGCTCTGCTTGCTGTTGGCCACGATGTTGAGCAGGCGCAGGCCGCAGTAGAGCGCGTCGTCGAAGCCGAAGAAGGTGTCGGCGAAGAAGATGTGGCCGCTCATCTCGCCCGCGAGCGGCGACTTGATCTCGGCCATCTTGCTCTTGATCAGCGAATGGCCGGTCTTGAACATCATCGGCTTGCCGCCGGCTTTCGCAATCTCGTCGAACAGCACCTGGCTTGCCTTGACGTCGGCGATGATGGTGGCGCCCGGGTGGGCCTTGAGCACATCGCGCGCCCACAGCACCAGGAGCTGGTCGCCCCACAGCACGCGGCCCTTGCCGTCGATCGCCCCGATGCGGTCGCCGTCGCCGTCGAAGGCGATGCCGAGGTCGCAGCCGCGGTTCTTCACCTCGGCCATGAGCTGCTCGAGATTCTTCGGTACCGTGGGATCGGGATGATGTGCCGGAAAGTGACCGTCGACCTTCTCGTTCAGCACGAAATGCTCACCGGGCAGCTTGTCGACCACGGCACGGATCGACACGCCGACCGCGCCGTTGCCGGTATCCCAGGCGACCTTGAGCTTCTTGCCGGGCTTCACGTCCTTCAGCAGACGTGCCGCATAGGCGTCGAGAACGTCCTTCTGCTCGACCTTGCCCTGCCCGCTCTCCCAGTCGCCCTTGGCGGCGATGGCCCCGAGCTTCTGGATCTCCTCGCCGAAGAACGACTTCTTGCCCATCATCATCTTGAAGCCGTTGTAGTCCGGCGGATTGTGCGACCCGGTGATCTGGATGCCGGCGTCGGTGTCGAGGTGATAGACCGCGAAATAGAGCATCGGCGTGGACACCATGCCGATGTTGGTCACATCGACCCCCGCAGCCGCCAAGCCTTCGATGCAGGCTGCCGCGAGCTCGGGCGAGCTCAGCCGCCCGTCGTAGCCCAGCGCCACCCGCTTGCCGCCGTTGCGTCGCACCATCGTGCCGAAGCTGCGTCCGATGGCGCGTGCGTCGGCGGCATGCACCTGCTTGCCTACGACGCCGCGGATGTCGTACTCGCGCAGGATATTTGAGTCGAACTTGTGCGCGGTCTGGCTCATTCGAAGAAGCTCCGGTTGCGGGAAGTCAATTGCGCGGCCGAGGACGGCCGACACCTTCGTAGGTGAAGCCGAGGCCACGCATCTCCTCGGGGTTGAAGATGTTGCGCAGGTCGACGATGCGCGGCTGGCGCATCACCTGCTTGATACGGCGCGGATCGAGACCGCGGAACTCGTGCCACTCGGTAATCACGACCAGGACGTCGGCCTCGGACGCCGCTTCGTAGGCGGTCTTGGCGAAGGTGACGCCCTTCAGGAGCTTCCCCGCCTCCGCCATGCCCTCGGGATCGAAGGCCACGATCCGGGCTCCCGCCGCCTGCAGGGCGGGCACGATGTCGAGCGACGGGGCGTCGCGCATGTCGTCGGTGCTGGGCTTGAAGGTGAGCCCGAGCACACCCACGGTCAGTCCCGCCACCGAGCCGCCGCAAAAATCGATGACCTTGCGGGCCATGCGCTTCTTGCGCGCGTTGTTCACCTCGATGACCTGCTCGACGATGGTCTGCGGCGCGTTGGCTTCGCGGGCGGTGTAGGCGAGCGCCAGCGTATCCTTGGGGAAGCACGAGCCGCCGAAGCCCGGCCCGGGGTGCAGGAACTTGCGGCCGATGCGGCCGTCCAGCCCGATGCCGCGCGCCACGTCGTGGACGTCGGCGCCCACCTTCTCGCAGAGATCGGCGATTTCGTTGATGAACGTGATCTTGGTGGCGAGGAAGGCGTTGCCGGCGTACTTGGTGACCTCGGCGGTCTCGATGTTGGTGAACACCATGGGCGTCTGGATCAGGTTGAGCGGACGATAGATCGCCGCCATCACCTCGCGGGCGCGCTGGCTCTCGACCCCGATGACCACGCGATCGGGTTTCATGAAGTCCTCGATCGCCGCCCCCTCGCGCAGGAACTCCGGATTGGAGCACACGTCGAATTCGGCCGACGGCTGGGTCTCGCGGATGATGCGGGCAACCTCGCGGCCGGTGCCGACCGGCACGGTCGACTTGGTGACCACGACCGTGTAGCCGCGGATCGCGTCGGCGACCTCGGCGGCCGCGGCATAGACGTAGCTCAGGTCCGCATGGCCGTCGCCGCGCCGGGTCGGCGTGCCGACGGCGATGAACACCGCATCGGCGTTGCCCACGGCATCGCCGAGCCCGGTGCTGAAGGACAGCCGCCCGGCCTTGACGTTGTCGGCGACGAGCTTGTCGAGGCCCGGCTCGTAGATCGGCATCTCGCCCTTGCGCAGACGGGCGATCTTGCCCTCTTCCCTGTCGACGCACACCACGTCATGGCCGAACTGGGCGAAGCAGGCGCCGGACACCAGTCCGACATAGCCCGAGCCGATCATGGCGATGCGCATTGCCTCAGCCTTTCAGCAGGCGTCCAAGCAGCGCCCGCGTATCGGAGGCGGTGTCGTCACGGTGCAGCGCGACGGCGACGTTGGCCTCGAGGAAGCCGATGCGGCTCCCGCAATCGTATCGCTGGCCACCGTAGCGCAGCGCGTGGAAAGGCTTGTTCCCGACCATCTTGGCCATCGCGTCGGTGAGCTGGATTTCGCCGCCGGCCCCGGTCTCGTGCCTGTCGAGGTGGTCGAACACCTCGGGCATCAGCACGTAGCGGCCGATGATGGCGAGCGTCGACGGCGACGCCTCCGGCTTGGGCTTCTCGACCAGGCCGGTGATCTCGGCCAACCCGTTCTTCTCCGACTTCACCGCAGCAATGCCGTAGTTCTTCGTCTGCTCCCGCGGCACGTCCATCACGGCAACGACATTGCCGCCGGTCTTGTCATGGGCGGCGACGAGCTGGGCGGTACAGCTCGGCGAATCGATGGTGAGCTCGTCGGGCAACAGCACCGCGAAGGGCTCCCGACCGACCCAGTCGCGTGCGCACCACACCGCATGTCCGAGCCCCAGAGGCCTCTGCTGGCGCGTGAAGATGGCGTTGCCCGGCTTGATGGTGGCATCTTGCGTCTGCTGCAGCTCTTTCGACTTGCCGCGCTGCTGCAATGTCGCCTCGAGCTCGAAGGCGGCATCGAAATGGTCCTCGACGGCGCTCTTGTTGCGCCCGGTGATGAACACGAATTCCTCGATACCCGCCGCCAGGCATTCCTCGACCGCATACTGGATCAATGGCCGATCGACGACTGTCAGCATCTCCTTCGGCATCGCCTTGGTCGCGGGCAGAAAACGCGTTCCCAATCCGGCCACGGGCAAGACAGCTTTGCGGACACGCTGCGGCATGCTTCATCGACCTCGTTCTAATGGCACCGAAGCGCCCGTTGTTGCCACGCCGCGGAAGACCCCGCAAGTTCAACCACCTATTAGCCACCGACCAGCACGTCCTTTGCCCGGTTGATGCGTGCAGCAAGGTCGGCGGTGCCGCCGGCGTCGGGATGCGTGCGGCGGATCAGGCGGCGGTGCGCAGCGCGGATTTCCTCCTCGGTCGCGCCTTCGGCGAGCCCCAGCACGGCCAGCGCCTCCTCGCGCGTCATGTCGCTGCGCGGTCCCCGCGGGGCGGACCCATGAGGCGGCGGCTGTCGCGCGCTGCGCCAGTCGACGTTCAACCGGCGATCCAGATACGCTTCCAGTACACGCAGCGAATCGGCGTCGGCGCGGCATTCTTCATGGAGATCCAGCAGTTCGACGTCGGACAGGCGATCCAGCGTGCGCCCCGAGAAGCGGCCGGCCAGCACGGTGCCGCCGACGTCACCCGTGGCGTGATCGATCCAGGCCTGCAGGAAGGCGGTACGGACTTCGGTGCGCCGTCCCGCTCCGGGGGAGCTGAAGCCGCCGGTCGGCCGGTTGCGCAGCGCCCGGGCGATCAGCCCGGTGATCACCAGCCCGGCCAGGCCGAACAGCTCCGGCAGCAAGCTCGGCAGGAAGCGCAGGCCGAAGATCAGCATCCCGCCGACGGCAACGGCGCCCAGCACGACCAGCACCATGCGCATTCCCCGCGCCAGGGAGGACGGGTTGGCGCGCAGGAACCAGGCGATGCCGAGGGCGACGACGGCGAGGATGACCAGGGCCAGGGCAATGGCCGGCATGGCTCACGGTCTCGGCGCCGGACGCTGCTGGCCGGGAGGAGAGAGCGGCTGCGCGCCGGGAACGCCCGTTGGCGGCTGGGTCTGCTGTTGCTGCTCGGCCCGCTCGCGCTGGATCTGCCGCCAGCGCTCGACGTTACGATTGTGCTCGGCGAGCGTCGTGGCGAAGGTGTGGCCGCCCTGGCCGTCGGCAACGAACCACAGGGCGCGGTCGCGTGCCGGATTGGTCGCCGCCAGGATCGAGGCGCGGCCAGGATTGCAGATCGGCCCGGGTGGCAGGCCGGTGACGACGTAGGTGTTGTAGGGGTTGTTCGACTGCAGGTCGGCGCGCGTCAGCTCGCGATTGAAGGGCACCTTGCCCTGCGTGATGGCGTAGATCGTCGTCGGATCGCTCTCGAGCTTCATGCGACGGCGTAGCCGGTTGATGTAGACAGCAGCCACCTTCGGCCGTTCCGCCGGGATCGCCGTTTCCTTCTCGACAATCGAAGCCAGCGTCAGGGCCTCGCGGCGATTGGCCAGCGGCAGACCGGCGGCGCGCTTGCGCCAGGCCTCGTCCAGCGTCTTGTCCATCGCCTCCTTCATGCGCATCAGGAGCCCGTCGCGCGTATCGTCGCGCGAATAGAAGTAGGTCTCCGGCAGCAGGTCGCCTTCCTTCAGGTCGAGGGTGATTTCACCGGTCAGAGCCGGCGTGTTCTTCACCAGCTCGATCACCTCCGGCGTCGTCATGCCTTCGACGACAGTGAGACGGCGCTGCACCTGCTTGCCCGACTGCAGCAGCTCGAGCACGCCCAGCATGGAAATGTGAGCGGGGATCTCGTACTCGCCCGCCTTGATGGGCTTGGGCGTCGGATCGATCATCACCGCCACCCGGAACAGGCGCTCATGGTCGATGACGCCTTCTTCCTTCAGCACCTTGGCCATCGTCTGCGGACCGGCGCCGCGCGGGATGACGATGTTCTTTGTCGCGGTGAGTGGACCGGCAGCAGTCAGGAGCTGGTTGCCGAGCCACAGCGCGCCGCCCATCAGAGTGACGAACAGGACGACGAAGAACAGGACCCAACGGAAATAGCTGAGCACGCCCAGCCCCCGACGATCAGACGGCGCCGAAGATCAACGAGGCGTTGGTGCCGCCGAAGCCGAACGAGTTGCTGAGCGCGTGACGGACCTTGCGCTGCTTGGCCTGCTTGGCCACGAGGTCGATGTCGCACCCCTCGTCGGGCTCGTCGAGATTGAGCGTCGGCGGAACCGCCTGGTCGATGATCGACTTGATCGAGTAGATGGCTTCGATGGCGCCGGCGGCGCCCAACAGGTGCCCGGTCGCCGACTTGGTCGACGACATGGAAAGGCTGTAGGCGTCGTTGCCGAACGTCTTCTTCACGGCGCCGAGCTCGATCACGTCGGCCATGGTCGAGGTGCCATGCGCGTTCACGTAGTCGATCTGGTCGGTGTTGAGCTTGGCGCGCTTCAGCGCCGCCTTCATGGCGCGCTGGGCGCCGTCACCGTCCTCGGACGGAGCGGTGATGTGATAGGCGTCGCCCGACAGCCCGTAGCCCAGGATTTCGGCATAAATCTTGGCGCCGCGCTTCTTGGCGTGCTCGTACTCCTCGAGCACGACGACGCCCGCGCCTTCGCCCATGACGAAGCCGTCGCGCCGCTTGTCCCACGGCCGCGAGGCCTGGGTCGGCGTATCGTTGAAGTCGGTCGACAGGGCCTTGCAGGCATTGAAACCGGCGATGCCGATGCGGCAGATCGCAGCCTCGGCGCCGCCCGCCACCATGACGTCGGCGTCGTCGAGCTGGATGAGGCGCGCCGCGTCGCCAAGCGCATGGGCGCCGGTTGCGCAGGCGGTGACCACGGAATGGTTCGGCCCCTTGAAGCCGTACTTGATCGAAACCTGCCCCGAGGCAAGGTTGATCAGCGCCGACGGAATGAAGAACGGGCTGACGCGGCGCGGGCCCCTCTCCTTCAGGACCAGCGAGGTCTCGTAGATCGTCTGCAGGCCGCCGATGCCCGCGCCGATCATCACGCCGGTGCGGTTCAGGCTTTCCTCGTCGGTCGGTTTCCAGCCCGAATCCTCCACCGCCTGATCGGCGGCAGCGATGCCGAAGATCAGGAACTTGTCGAGCTTGCGCTGTTCCTTGGGCTGGATGTAGCTGTCGACGTTGAAATGGCCGTTGGCCTTGTCGCCCAGCGGCACTTCGCCCGCGATCTTGGTCGCTAGATCGGACGTGTCGAAGGCCTGGATCGAGCGGATACCAGACTCGGCCGCCATCAGGCGGCGCCAATTGGTGTCGACGCCGTCGCCCAGCGGCGTCACCATTCCCATGCCGGTAACGACCACTCGCCTCATGGCTCGTCCTCCCTGCTGCAGGAGACGATCAGGACTTGGCGTTGCTCTTTATGAAGCCGATGGCGTCGCCGACGGTCTGAATCTTCTCGGCAGCATCGTCGGGAATCTCGATGCCGAACTCTTCCTCGAAGGCCATCACGAGTTCCACAGTGTCGAGGCTGTCCGCGCCGAGATCGTCGATGAACTTGGCATCTTCCTTCACCTGGGCCGCTTCGACGCCCAGGTGCTCGACGACGATCTTCTTAACGCGCTCGGCAATGTCGCTCATTTTCCTTGTCCTTCCCGTGTTCTCAAAAAATGCCAGTACGCCCAAGGGGATGGCGATTCCGGCTCTTATACATAGGTGCCCGCTTATTGGCTAGCGGCGGAAAGCCTACGAAATCAGGGACTTGGACGATTATTCCTCCCCAGCTCCGCTGAGGAGGTGGCCCGTGGGGGCGGAAGGGTCAAGGGCAAAAAGTGTCGATCTCCATGTCCCTCCGCCCGCTTCGCGGGCACCTTCCGTCGATGGCGACATCGACGGCGATGGGGAACAGGACTCAGATCATCGCCATGCCGCCGTTGATGTGAAGCGTCTGTCCGGTGACGTAGGCCGCCTCGTCGCTGGCCAGATAGACCACGCCTGCGGCAATCTCCTCGGGGGTGCCCAGCCTGTCGGCCGGCACACGGCCCAGGATTCCCTTCTTCTGCTCGTCGGTCAGCACGTCGGTCATGGGCGTGACGATGATGCCGGGCGCCACGCAGTTCACGGTGATCGCGCGGGAGGCGAGCTCCTGGGCGAGCGACTTGGACATGCCGATGAGGCCCGCCTTGGCCGCCGCATAATTGGCCTGGCCGGGATTGCCGGTGACGCCCACGATCGAGGTGATGTTGATCACCCGCCCATAGCGTCGGCGCATCATGCCACGCATCGCCGCCCGCGTGAGCCGGAAAGTGCCGGTGAGGTTCACCTGCAGCACCTTCTCCCATTCCTCGTCCTTCATGCGCATCGAGATGTTGTCGCGCGTGATGCCGGCGTTGTTGACCAGGATGTCGATCTTGCCCATCGCCGCCTCGGCCTCCTTGGCCAAGCGGTCGATGTCGGCGGGATCGTCCATGCGCGCCGCAACGACGTGAGCGCGTTCGCCGAGCTCGTCCTTGAGCTTCTCGAGCGCATCGGCGCGCGTGCCGGACAGCGTCACGGTCGCGCCCTGCTTGTGCAGCGCGCGGGCGATCGCGCCACCGATGCCGCCCGAGGCGCCGGTAACCAGCGCGGCCTTGCCGGATAGATCGAACATTCAACTCTCCTCTTCCTCCCCAGCGAACCTGGGGAGGTCTCGGCGTCTTATGCCGACGAAGGGGTCATGAGCATCAGTCCAGTTGCTCATGCCCCCTCCGCCCGCTGCGCGGGCACCTCCCCATCGCGGAGTCCGCGATGGGGAAGATGTGAACTTACGCCGTTTTCAGAAAGGCCTCGATGTCGGCCGGCGTATTCAGCGCCGTCCCCGTCATCTCCTTGTCGATGCGTTTCACCAGGCCGGACAGCACCTTGCCCGACCCGCACTCGACCAGCGCCTCGACGCCTTGCGACTTCATGTATTGCACGCTCTCGCGCCAGCGCACGAGCCCCGTCACCTGTTCCACCAGTCGCTGCTTGATCGCGCCAGGTTCGGTAATCTCGGAGGCCAGCACATTGGCGATCAGCGGCACGCGCGGCGTCGCGAGCGTCACTTTCTCCAGCGCCTCCTGCATGGCGTCGGCGGCGGGCTTCATCAGCGGACAATGGAAGGGGGCGCTCACCGGCAGCAACATGCCGCGTTTGGCGCCGCGCGGCTTGGCCGTCTCGATGCAGCGCTCGACGGCCGCCTTGTGGCCGCTCACCACGACCTGACCGCCGCCATTATCGTTGGCCACGGAGACGACCTCGCCCTGGGCCGCTTCCTTGCACGCCTCTTCGGCCGGTTCGAGTTCGATGCCGAGAAGAGCAGCCATCGCCCCCGCGCCGACCGGCACAGCCTTCTGCATCGACTGGCCGCGCAGCTTCAGGAGGCGCGCGGCGTCCGCAAGTTGCAGCGACCCTGCCGCCGTCAGCGCCGAATATTCGCCGAGCGAATGACCTGCGACGTGGCTCGCCAAGCCGGCCAAGGGCTTGCCGCCATCCCTCTCGAGGATACGCACGACGGCGATGCTGACCGCCATCAACGCCGGCTGAGCGTTCTCGGTAAGGACCAGGTCAGATTCGGGACCTTCGCGCATCAATTTCGACAGATTCTGCTTCAGCGCCTCGTCGACCTCCTGGAAGACCTCCCGGGCGGTGGCGAAGGCTTCGGCAAGGTCGGCGCCCATGCCGACGGCCTGGGATCCTTGTCCCGGAAAGACGAAAGCGCGACTCATGGGCCGTTTCCCCTGCGTTCTTGCTGCACAACTGCCCGGTTCCCGGGCTCTTTCCCCCTAGCGGGGGAGAGGAACCGGAGGCAAGGCCGGAACGTCTTGATTTCGGAGGATTTGCCTGTATAACCGCCGCTCTTCGGGGCCTAAATCGGCCCCGATCTCCTTGCCGACCCCAGCGATCCTGCGCAGGGCCGGCTAGATCCGGGCGGTTGCCGGTCGAGCTTTTGCCACGACGAACTCCGGGTCGCTAACAGCCATAAGGAGCCGTTCGTTTCATGGCACTCTACGAGAATGTCTTCATCGCGCGTCAGGACGTCCCGACGACGCAGGTGGAGGCCCTGACCACCCAGTTCTCCGAGCTGGTCACCGGGCTGGGCGGCACCGTCTCCAAGAAGGAGTACTGGGGCCTCCGTTCCCTCACCTACCGCATCAAGAAGAACCGCAAGGGTCATTACACCCTGCTCAACATCGACGCCCCTGCGGCCGCCGTCAAGGAGCTGGAGCGCACGATGTCGATCAACGAGGACATCATCCGCTTCCTCACCGTCCGCGTCGACGAGCTCGAGGAAGGTCCCTCGGCCGTCATGCAGCGCAGCGCCGAGAAGGCCGACCGTCCGGGCGGCGATCGCGGTGACCGCGGCGACCGCTGGGGCGATCGTCCGCCGCGCCGCGAGCGTCCGCGCTTCGGCGAAGAAGGCGTGGCTCCGGCCGCCACGGGAGAAGAAGAATGAGCGCACAACGTCGTCCCTTCACCCGCCGCCGCAAGAGCTGCCCGTTCTCCGGCGCCAACGCGCCCAAGATCGACTACAAGGACGTGCGCCTGCTGCAGCGCTTCGTCTCGGAGCGCGGCAAGATCGTACCGAGCCGCATCTCCGCTGTGTCGTCCAAGAAGCAGCGCGAGCTTGCCCAGGCGATCAAGCGCGCCCGCTTCCTGGCGCTGCTGCCCTACGTGATTTCCTGAGGAGAGACGATCATGCCGATGAACGTCATCCTGCTGGAGCGCGTGCCCAAGCTCGGTCAGATGGGCGACGTTGTGAAGGTGAAGCCCGGCTTCGCCCGCAACTACCTGCTGCCGCAGAAGAAGGCCCTGCGCGCCACCAAGGACAACATCACCTACTTCGAATCCCAGCGTAAGACGCTGGAGGCCCAGAATCTCGAGCGCCGCAAGGACGCCGAGGCAGTGGCGGCCAAGATGGCCGACCTCAAGGTCACGCTCATCCGCCAGGCCTCCGAGGCTCTCCAGCTGTACGGCTCGGTCACCTCGCGTGACATTGCCGAGGCATCGGCCGCGCAAGGCGTCAAGCTCGAGCGCAGCCAGGTCGAGCTCGACAAGCCGATCAAGGCTCTGGGCGCGCACAAGATCAAGGTCCACCTCCATCCGGAGGTGACGGTCGACATCACCGCGCTCGTCGCCCGGTCCCCCGACGAGGCCGACTTCCTCGCCAAGGGTGGCGCGCTGGTCGCCGAGACCGAGCGTGCGGCGCTCGAGGCGGCGGAAGCCGCCGAGCGCGCCGCCGCACAGGCTGCCGCGCTGTTCGAGGCCAAGCCGGCCGCCGAAGCCGAGCCTTCCGGCGAGACGCCGGCCGAGCCCGAGGAAACGGCTACCGACAAGAAGTAACGGGTCCTTCGTGCACTCGTCCTGGCGCATGCCACCGGTGATCGGTGGCATGCGCTTTTCTTTGTCTTTCCGGCACGGGATCCTTCGATGATCTGGCGGAGCGGTGCCATCGTCATCGCGGGCATCGTCGCCTTGCCGCTTCTTGGCGTCGCGTCGAGCCTGTTCACCGCGCAGGGCGACTTGTGGCGTCATCTCGCCGCGACCCAGCTCACCGACATCTTCCTCAACACGCTGGTCCTGCTGACTGTTGTCGGCCTCGGGACGACCGTCATCGGCGCGGGCACGGCGTGGCTGGTGACGATGTGCAGCTTTCCCGGCAGCCGGCTGCTTCAGTGGGCGCTGCTGCTGCCGCTCGTGCTACCGACCTACATCATCGGCTACGCCTACGCCGACCTTCTGGCCTTTGCCGGCCCGGTGCAGGTCGCCCTGCGCCGGGCGACCGGCTGGGGCCATGGGGACTACTGGTTCCCCGATCTCGGCTCGGCGAGCGGCGTCGCCCTGCTCTTCACGCTGGTGCTCTATCCCTATGTCTATCTCGCCGCGCGCACCGCCTTCCTGACCCAGTCCCACGCGCTGATCGAGGCGAGCCGCATCCTCGGCCACGGCCCCTGGCGCACCTTCCTCGGCGTCGGCCTGCCGCTGGCGCGGCCCGCCATCGCTGCCGGCGTCGTGCTCGCCCTGCTCGAGGCACTCGCCGATTTCGGCACCGTCCAGTACTACGGCGTGCAGACGCTGACGACGGCGATCTATCGGACCTGGTACGGGCTCGGCAATCGCGAGGGCGCGGCGCAGATCGCGCTGGTCCTGATCGCCATCGCGGGCCTGCTGATCCTGATCGAGCGCCATTCGCGCGGCCGCGCCCGATTCCACATCGCCTCCAACCTGCGTCACCAGGGAGATCCCGCGGAGCTTCGGTTCTGGCCAGCGGTTGCTGCGGTTGCGGTGTGCGCGCTGCCCATTGTCCTGGGATTCGCCGTGCCGACGATCCACCTTGCGCAACTGGCGTGGCAGTCGGGCGCGATAGCCATCGAGCCGCATTTCCTGCGCGATGCCGCCAACAGCCTCGGCCTTGCCTCGGGCGCCGCCGCGATCATCGTGGCCCTGGCCCTGTTCCTGAGCTACGCCGGCCGCCTGGTGCGCCGCCGCAGCCTCAATCGCCTCATCGAGTTCTCGGCCCTGGGGTACGCCATACCGGGCGCCGTCATCGCCGTCGGGATCCTGCTGCCGCTGGCCCTGGCCGATCACGGCATCGACCGGCTGAGCCGCGCCGTCCTCGGCCTGCCGAGCGGATTGCTGCTGAGCGGCACGGCGTTCGCCCTGCTGCTCGCCTACACGGTTCGCTTCCTGGCCGTCGGCCTCGCCAACATCTCGCCCGGTCTCGCGGCCATCGATCCGGCGATGGATGCCAGCGCCCGAGTGCTGGGTGCGACGCCGCGCGAGGTACTCCGCCACATCCATCTGCCGCTGCTACGCGGGCCGATTCTGACGGCGGCAGTCGTGGCCTTCGTCGAGGTGATGAAGGAGCTGCCCGCCACATTGCTCATCAGGCCGTTCAATCTCGATACACTGGCGATCGGCGTCTACCGGTTCGCCTCCGACGAGCGGCTGGCGCAGGCCGCGGTCGGCTCGATCGTGATCGTGATGGTATCGCTGGCCCCGGTCGTCGTGCTCAGCCGGGCGATCGTACGACGGTGAAATCGCCGCCATAGCCTCGCCAAGCCAAGACTTGTCCAAATCACGCGCGGGGCGGCAGCAAGCCCTACGGCGTCATTTCCAGCCGGCGCGATCCATGGTTCTCAGCGCCTCGGCGTTGTTCTGCGCGAAGACGCGTGCGTTGAGCTGGTCTTCCTTGAAGGTGCCGAGCGACCTCAACTCGGGCGAGAGCCCGACGCCAGACACCACCGGGTACTCCGAGTTGCCCTCGGCAAAATACTTCTGGGCCTGGGGCGAGACGAGATACTCCAGGAATTTCACGGCCGCCGCCTTGTTGGGCGCGTAGCGTGCCACGGCACCGCCGCTGATGTTGACGTGCGTGCCACGGTTACCCTGGTTGGGGAACACCACGCCCACCTTGGCCGCGACCTCGCGGTCCTCTGCTTTCCTCGAGCGCATGAGGTTGACGTAGTAGTAGGTGTTGGAAACGCAGACTTCGGCCTCACCTGCAGCGACGCCCTTGATCTGGTCGGTGTCGCCGCCGCGTGGCGGACGCGCCAGGTTCGCGGCCACGCCCTTGGCCCACGCCTCGGTTCTTTCTGGGCCATCCGCCGCCAGCAGCGAGCCCACCAGCGACTGGTTGTAGATGTGCCCGGAGGCGCGGATCAGAAGCTTGCCCTTCCATCTGGGGTCAGCCAGGTCCTCGTAATCCTTGGGCGCGTCGGCGGCCGACACCTTTTCCTTGCTGTACATGATCACGCGGGCACGCTTGGAGAAGCCGAACCAGTTGTTGTCGGGGTCCCGAAGATATGACGGCACCGCCTTGGTCAGCACTTCCGACGCGACTGGCTGGAGCAGGCCCATCTGACGGGCGCGTTCCATGCGGCCGGCGTCAGTGGTGATGAGGATGTCGCACGGGCTTTTGTCGCCCTCAGCTTTGAGCCGCTCGACCAGCGGATCGGGCTCCGCGTCGATGCGGTTGATCTTCACTCCGCTCAAGTCGGAGAAGTTGCCGTAGAGCGCCTCGTCGGTGTTGTAATGGCGCGCCGAATAGAGATTGAGCGTGGCCCCCTGGGCCTGTGCGCGGCGCAGCACGAGGATGCCCGCTCCGAAGGCCAAGCCGGTCTTGAGGGCTCCACGACGCTTCACGAGGCTCTCCATCGGTGTTGCGAGTGAGTGTCAGTATCTCGGATACCTAACACCAGTGCAGTTGCGACGCAATCGCTACTGAGGCGATTTTGACAGTCATTCGCAGTGCGGCCGGGCCTTTGCCTTGAAATTGCCATCTGGATTAACATTTCGGGTGAGTACAACGTTCACCCCGAAGGTACGGCAATGCTGTTAGCTCGGGTTCTTGCCCGCGTCGTGGGCGAAGGCCAGCTTACCATCGTCGATGCGACCGGCAGGCAGCATCGACTTACGGCCACGCGCCCTGGCCCGGACGTCACAATTCGCGTTCACACCCGGTGGACCGGCATCAGGCTGGCGCTGCGGCCACGCCTGGCCTTGGGCGAATCCTACATGGACGGCACGTTGACGGTCGAGAAAGGCGACGTTTACGACCTGCTCGACCTGCTCGGCCGCAACATGGCGGCACTCGAAGCGACACCCATGGTGAAGTGGTCGTATGCGCTGCAGCGCTGGGTGCGCTTCCTGCAGCAGTACAATCCGGTCGGCCGCGCACAGCGCAACGTGGCGCACCACTACGACCTCAAGGACCAGCTCTACGATTTCTTCCTCGATCGCGACCGCCAGTACTCCTGCGCCTATTTCAAGACCGGCGAGGAATCGCTGGAGCAGGCCCAGGTCGACAAGAAGCAGCACATCGCGGCCAAGATGCTGCTGCAGCCCGGCCAGAAGGTCCTGGACATCGGCTCGGGCTGGGGTGGCATGGCGTTATTCCTCAGCCAGCAGTTCGGCGTCGATGTGACGGGCGTCACCCTTTCGAGGGAGCAACACGCCGTTTCCAGCCGGCGCGCCCTCGAAGGCGGCGTGGCCGACCGTCTACGCTTCAAGCTGCTGGACTACCGCAAGGAACCGGGCCGCTACGACCGCATCGTCTCGGTCGGCATGTTCGAGCATGTCGGCTCGGCCCACTATGTCGAATTCTTCACCAAGGCTAAGGAGCTCCTGGCCGAGGACGGCGTCATGGTGCTGCATTCGATCGGCCGCATGGAAACGCCGGGTGGCACCAACACCTGGCTGCGCAAGTACATCTTCCCCGGCGGATACACCCCTGCCCTCTCCGAAGTGCTGGCGGCGATCGAGAAGGTTGGCCTCTGGGTCACCGACGTCGAGATCCTGCGCCTGCATTACGCCGAGACCCTGCGCCATTGGCGCCAGCGCTTCCTCGCCAACCGCGACCGCATCAAGCAGCTGGCGGGCTACGACGACCGCTTCTGCCGAATGTGGGAGTTCTATCTCGCCGGCTGCGAAGTGGCCTTCCGCTACATGAACCAGATGGTCTTCCAGATCCAGATCACGCGGAAGCAGGACGCCGTGCCGCTGACCCGCGACTACATGCTGGATGCGGAGAAGGGCATCACGGTCACGCGGTCGATGGCGGCGGAATAAAAAGGCGAAGAAAGCCGTCTGCCTGATAAAGCGTCGGCCTCGCCACCAGGCCGTAGGTCGCGCGAACGAACCCGGCGCGGCCGTCCTCGCGTCCGGCGCGAGACTTGTCCCCACCTTTCAGCTATTCCTGTCCACACCATCGATTAGCGGTGGTGGATGCCCCCCTCGTCTCATTAAGAAGCTCTGCTATGGAGCCGCTGAAAGACACTTCCAACGTCACGCGCCTGCCCGGCGCCGAAGACATCCGCCTGCGCGAGCCGCCGCACAATTTCGAGGCGGAGCAGGCCCTGTTGGGCGCCATCCTGATCAACAACGCAGCCTACCAACGCGTCGCCGAATTTCTGCGGCCGGAGCACTTCGCCGATCCCCTGCATGGAAAGCTCTATGATTCGCTGTCGAAGCTGATCGAGCGCGGCCAGGTCGTGAGCGCAGTCACGCTCAAAACCTACGTCGAGCAGGACGAGGACATGAAGGCAGCCGGCGGCGCGGCCTACCTGGCGCGGCTGGCCGCAGCCTCGGTGCACGTCATCGACGCCACTGCGTTCGGCCAGGCAGTGCACGACCTCTACCTGCGCCGCCAGCTCATCGACATCGGCGAAACCGTGGTCAACGGCGCCTTCGGCACAGGCGATGTCGAGGAGACGGCGTTGAACCAGATCGAGGTGGCCGAGAAGAAGCTCTACGATCTCGCAAGCACCGGCCAGACCGAAGGTGGGTTCAAGGCGTTCCGCGTGGCACTGACCGAGGCCACCGTCGCGGCCGAGGCGGCCTACCGCCGCGTCGGCCAGCTCACCGGCGTCGCCTCCGGCCTCTTCCAGCTCGACCAGCTTCTAGGCGGTCTGCACCGGTCGGATCTCATCATCCTGGCCGGCCGTCCCTCGATGGGAAAGACGGCGCTCGCCACCAACATCGCCTTCAACGCCGCCCGCGCCTATCGCGAAGAAATCGTCGAGGGCAAGCCCAAGGCGGTCGACGGCGCGGTGGTCGGCTTCTTCTCGCTCGAAATGTCGTCCGAGCAGCTCGCCACCCGCATGCTCGCCGAGCAGGCCGAAGTGCCGTCGGAGAAGATCCGCAAGGGCGAGCTCATAACCAGCGACTTCGACAGGGTGCTGGCGGTCAGCCACGAGCTGGAGCACCTGAACTTCTTCATCGACGACACGCCGGCCCTGTCGATCGCCGCCCTGCGCACACGCGCCCGCCGCCTGAAGCGTACGCACGGGCTCGGCCTCCTGGTCGTCGACTACCTGCAGCTTCTCTCGCCCTCCGGCAAGAGCCGCCAGGACAATCGCGTGCAGGAGGTCTCGGAGATCACCCGTGGACTCAAGACGCTCGCCAAGGAGCTCGACGTGCCGGTGCTGGCCTTGTCGCAGCTCAGCCGGGCCGTCGAGCAGCGCGAGGACAAGCGGCCCCAGCTCGCCGACCTGCGCGAATCGGGATCCATCGAGCAGGACGCCGACGTCGTCATGTTCGTCTATCGAGAGGAATACTACCTCACCCGCTCCGAGCCGGCGCGTCGCGCCGAGGAGAGCGACCAGCGTTTCAACGAGCGCCACGAGGCTTGGCGGCTGCGCTGCGAGCAGACCTACGGCAAGGCCGAGGTGATCGTGGCCAAGCAGCGCCATGGCCCTACCGGCATCGTGCGGCTGGCCTTCGAGGGCCAGTTCACCAAGTTCGGCAACCTGCCCGCCGACGCCGACGGCCCGGGCCCGGTGTTCGAATGACGCGCCCCGCCGGCGCGCGGGCCTCCAAACCCGCTCATATCGTCGCATCGACGAGGAAGTTGCGGGCCTCGGGGCCCGCGATCCG